>CALKWO010000317.1 GCA_938003875.1 uncultured bacterium | reverse complement strand
GTGTCTATCTGTGGTTCTTTTTAATGTATGCAATCCATCCGAGATGCGCTGTAGCACAACTCATAAGTCTTAGATTAATAAGACACTTTTCTTGTTTTTTTGTTGAAACAAATTTTTAATTTTTTTCTTCGTCCATAGAATCTTCTTCTGCTATAGGAAAAGAAGCTGTTTTCATAATTTCTCTTAGCACCACTGTGGCATAGCATCCTTTAGGCAAGGAAAAAGAAAGCCATAGTCCTTCCTGTGTTTTTTCCAGTTTTACCTCTTTTAACAAGATACGGTAAGAACGCCTTTCTCCCTTGAGATGAAAAGGCTGGAACATATCAAGAGTGATTCCTTCTTCTTCTAAAACTCGCTTTTCTCTCTCGCCTTGAGTGCCTTGAGGCTCAATCATTTTATGTCCGAAAATAGGCCCTGATGGCGAAATTTCTCCATTATCGCAGCGTTTTTGCTCTACAGCAGTATCCTGTACCAGAAAAACAGCACTTCCTGGATGCTTTACCGCAAGGTCGCCTGCTTCAATGCGGTCTATAAATCCTAACCTGGAATTCAGGGTATGGTTAAATAAGGAAGATTGGTATGCACAGATATAAAATTTTTGGATTTTCCAGGGGATTCGATCTATAGCCTTTTTTTTACTATGCCCAAAGGCAAGCATTTTTAGAATATGCTTTTCCGTAGAAAAAGAAGAAGGAATGGCTGCCATGGCTTCCTGGTATTTCCCTTGTTGGTACAGGGCTATTGCCTCTTCCAAACGAGAGGATTCCAAAGAGACATTGCTCTGAAAAATCGCATCACATACTTTTTCGGGATTCCCCATAAGCATTGCTTTCCCAACATAGTGTGTATTGCTTTGAACCCCAAATCGCTGGTCACCAAAATAGTTTGGGACACCTCTTTTTTGCAGAATTTCTAAAATATGCCTGGCATTTTCTTGTGCATTTTCAGCAACATCCCTGATGAGTATAGAAAAATGGTTGCCTGCCAGATGTCCTATTCTGAGCTTATTGCTGTGTCTTTGGCAGTCCAGAACCGTAACACCAGGAATAGATATTTTGCTTATCATAGATTCGCATGAAAAAGGCACGGAAAGATACTGCCAAGACAGAGAGCAAGAATCTTTTCTTCCTGCATAGGCTATCTCGTTAGGGGATATTTGCAACTGTCGAGAAAGCTGATAAACAAGATCCATTGTGGAAATATTGCATTTTTCTATATGTAAAAAAAGATGCTCACCTGTACCAGATGCAGGATAAAGGGGTATCTCTTTAACCTGAAAATCCTGAGCCGTACTTTTTATTCTTCCGCCTATACCAGGGATTTCCTGGGTAAGATACCCAAGTTCTTTAAAACCTGCTTGCATAAAATGATCTCCTATAATGCTAAAAAATATGGGGATTTTTGATATTCTCTAAAGCTGCTAAAAATTCTTCTGCAGATTGAAATCTTCTTTCAGGCTCTTTTTCTAAGGCCTTCAGGATGATTCTGTCCAAAGCACGAGGTACTAAAGGATTGATTTTACCAGGGGGGTTAGGTTTGGTGAATACCTGTTTGAAAAGCATATCACTTAGATTTTTTGCTTCAAACATGGGTTGTCCTGTGAGCATTTCATAAAACAGGGTAGCTATAGTATACAAATCGCTTCTTTGGTCTATCTTTCCCTTGCATATTTGTTCTGGGGACATATAAAGCATTGTCTCTGGAGAATCGTAAAAAGACACTTCCCCTTTTTCCATAATCTTTGATAAGCCAAAATCTGTAATTTTAATATTTTCATGGTTGTAGATACCATTTTCCAGAAAAATATTAGAAGGATTCAATTGAGCATGGAATATAGAGAAAGAGTGGGCATAGAGAAGAGCTATAAGAATTTGTTGTGTTATTCTTAAACTCCTTGTAATATCCCATTTCCAGTGGTCTTTTAGAATCGTTTTCAAAGATTTCCCAGAGCTGTATTCTGTTAAAATATAAATTGCTTGGTTGGGCAGTATACCAAATTCAACGATAGAAAGTATATTAGGATGTTTTAGTTCCTTTGCTTCCTGCAATTCATGAAAACAGGCACTGATATTTTTATTGTTGAAGGAAAAAATAGGATGCATGATTTTTAAAGAAAAAATTTGCCTGCATTGCATCAAATATTCTACTTTGTAAACCACGCCAGTATAATCGCTTCCTGTTTTTTCCAAAATATGGTATTTATTAGCTACCACTTCTTTGCTTTCAAGGAAAGGCAAAAGAGCAGGTATTTTTTTCGTCTCTGCTTCATTTTTAAGAAAAGAAATTTCTTGTGACTGAAGCAGTCCTTGTTCTAAGAGTATATCTTCCAGAAGAAGACTTTTTTTTTCTAACCAAAATTTTTTTTGAAGATCCAGGATTTCTTTGAGTTGAAAGATGTTGATTCTATTTTGAGACAATAGCATACGGGCGAAATCCTGGTCTGATTCAGAACAAGAGTCCATAAACTCTCTGAAAAAATCGTCCAGATTTTCTAAAGAATTATGTCCATTATGTGTTCTTATCTTCCTTGTTCGCATCCCAGATAAAAAAATTGATTGCTCTGAATCAGGCTTTTTTTGCTCTTTTTGTTTTGGACTAGTATGATGAATAGTATCCTCTGGAGGCGATTTTTTATTTATTTTATCATTGATCTGTATTATTTTTTTTTCCGGAGGTTTTTCTGTCATGCTTTTTTCCTTTATAATGAATTAATTCTTTTACAACTTTTCTAGCAACCTCTTCAATCATTTGGATATCATCATCAGAAAGCTTAAATCTGGTCTGAATAGTTGCTACCTTTTCTAAAAAGTCCTGAGTCGTAAGATCAGGCCTCAAAATTTTTTGCAGAGCTTGCTCTTCTACCCAAGGCTTCCTACCCCTCTGAGAAGGGAGAACATCATACAGGCTAAGCAGCTCAAAATCCAGATTACAATAGGGTTTCTCCTGATTTTTATTTTCATATTTTTTGGCTTTTTCTGAAACGTATTCCATGTAAGCTTTGCTCCTCATCCAGGAAATTTCCAAAGGACGCATAGAATAGTCCGCCACAGTGTACTCATCTGTCTGCCGATTTTCTTCTTTAAAATATCCTGAACCATCAATCACCACAATTTTAGCTTTTTTTCCAGGATTTTTATCGAGATAGGCTGTAAAAATCTGCATCAGGCTTTCCAGGCCATAATTGTCATAAACACCTCCATCTACAAGGTTCACAAGTTTAGTGCTTTCCTGACTGGTTTGATCTTTCAGGGTAACAGGCCCCAATACATTAGGAACAGAAGCAGAAGCAACGACTGCTTTGGATATTCTATAAGGTCTGATATCTATATCCATACTCTGGAACCCCATTGTATGAAAAGGCTGATATTCCTGTGCAGCAGAATGCTTCATAAAACCAGCATTTCGTATGTTGCTATAATATTCGGAATTCTGGAAGCATTTGTCAGGAACTGTGCTGAATATAAATTTCAGACCGCTATTCATGCTGGTTGCATTGATTATCAGAACAGGGGCCCCTTTTTTCTGCGCTTCGAGGAGATCGCTAAATGTAGCATCTCCAAAAAAGTTTCTATCCCAGACATCTGCCATCAAGTCTCCTCTGTCATAATAGGTACAAAAATCCAGAAAGCATCCGCCCAGGAGAAGATAGTGGACAAGAGCTTTGATCTGAAAATTTGTCTGCATGGCTTCCTGGAATTCTTTCAAAAATTTTTCATCAGGCCCATTTGGATTTTTGTAGCCAAGAAGACAATAGTAAGCCGAGGCCAGACTACCGCCTGAAACGCTAGAAATATAATCCAGTTCTTGAAGATAGGTACGTTCAGCCCCTGGTTCGATGGGAACCTGGCTCAATTCTTTCATAATACATGCCATGAAATAAGCAGAGCGGCTCCCGCCTCCTGAAACAGCAAGACCTAAAAGAACTTCTCCATAATCTCGTTCATCCTCTAGTGGAGTATACTTTGTATCCCATGTATTATCGTATTTATAAGAGCCCCAGAAAACATATTCTTTGAGAGGATAGGTAGCTACGTCTATGGCACTATCTATGGCAGTACCAATAACAACTCCACATCCACTGGAAAAAATACAAGCCAATATCAGTAAAGCAAATAGAAGTTTCATAAACATCCCCTGGTAAAAAAAATATAAGTGGATCAACCAGCCAATTTAGAGATGTATTGTAAATTTTCCCCAGGCATTTTGCAAGGAATTTCCATAATCATGAATGCAGATTTGCCTATTCTGAAAAAGGGATAATGAAAAAATCTTTATGCTAAAATAAACAGATTTTTGCTAATTTTTGGGTAGGTGATAAAACAAAAGTCTTTTGAGAATAGTCATGGTTTGCTAAAAAAGGTAAGTTATATATAAAAGCAAAAAAGGCGGATTGATCATCCGCCTCTTTTATGCCATTATTTCTCGTCCCTTCAGGCATTCCTGGATCATCTTTAGTGTTTCCTTTTCCATTTGCCTGATTCTTTCTTTGCTAAGAGAGAATTGGACAGCAATATCTTTCAACGGCATTTTTTGTTTGCCATCCAGACCATATCTTAACTGGATGATTTCTCTGCGCCTGGAATCCATTTTTTTTAACAAATCTAATACCATTTCCATTTGATGCCATTGCGATTTTTCTTCTTCATTTCTGTATCTTTTATCTTCTATCGATATGTTTTGTTCAGTAAGATTTTGGATACTTTGGATTCCTTCCATGGCTCTGCTGGTTATTAATGCTTCATTGACGATTTTTCTTTGAGAGTCAGGTATGGTAATATTATCAACTACTTCTGATGCAGCAGGTAGCCGATTCCATTTTTTCTTTAGTTCTGCTGTCTTTTCTTTGCATTGAACCAGAATAGCCTTCATATATGTTGGAATTCGGACTAAGTGTTTTTTTTCCGTAATCGCTCTGCAAATGCTATGCTTGATCCACCATGTAGCATAAGTAGAAAAGCGGCATTGTTTTGATAAATCAAATTTTTCTATAGCATCCAGAAGCCCTATATTCCCTTCTGCCACCAGATCAGCCAGAGGGAGACCACAATTGATATAACGCTTTGCAATGCTGACGACAAGGCGAAGATTGCATTGAATGATTTCTTCTCTGGATTTTTTATCTCCTTGTTGGCAAAGCATAAGCAACTGTTTTTCTTTATTAGAGTTCAATAAAGGGTATTTCTGTATTTCTTTAAGATAGATTTCTAAAGATACTTCTTCTTTTTTCATGGCTCCCTCCTTATGTTATATTTTGTAGATTTTTTGAATACCAAAAATCTATAAAAATGTATTTTTCATTTTCTATCCAATTTTTTTTTGTTTTTTCTGATATTTTCTATCATAAGCAAACTCTGTGCCTATTAAAATATAAATACGTAACATATTTATATTAAAATAATTATAGAAAAAAATATTTTTATCTTACATCATAAATGAAAAAAGAAGTGTATTTTTTATGAAACCTTTTTCCCCAATTCGCTACACCATTTTTACAAAGAATTCTACAAAAAACATTTTTTATGGAATTTTTTTCTTGCATTTTCGAAAGAAATTTTATATAAATATCGTCACTGCGCCTGTAGCTCAATCGGATAGAGTCACGGTCTACGAAACCGGAGGTTACAGGTTCGAGTCCTGTCAGGCGCGCTTACAAAAAAAGCGGGAGTCGCAAGATTCCCGCTTTTTTTTATGGACTACATTCACGTTATCTCAAATTTTGTGGTAGCCTCTGCCTCGATTCAGTTAGTCTCTATTGGCAAAAGACGCAGGGATTGCGCTGAAGGTCGGCTTTTCCGAATAGATCGCCATTTTCGGCGCAACACTGCGGCTACAAATCATTGCAATGTAAATGATTATTGCTTAACACGTATGACGCTCTTAGGATTACTTTCCTGATATGCTCATTTTGCCTTTCTGGAAGATGGATGGATTCATTGTGGCGATTTTTTCAGGTATGATGGGAGAAAATTCCATGTGTGCCAGAATGTCTTTTTCCAGATCGATACCAGGTGCTATTTCTATCAGATGCAAGCCATCTTTTTTAAGCTGGAATACACATCTTTCTGTAATATAGGTTACAGGAGTGCCTTTTTCACAGGCATAATCAGCACTAAAAGTGATTTGCTGGACTTTCTGGACGAATTTTTTTACTTTGCCTTCCTGCAAAATTTTAAGCCTTCCCTCTTCTGCAAGAACTTCCAGCCCATTGGCAGTGAAGGTAGTACAGTAAACGACACGTCTGGCATTCTGCGTAATATTGATAAATCCTCCGCATCCTGCAAGCTTTGGCCCAAAACGGCTGACATTTACATTGCCTTTTGGATCTATTTCTGCTGCTCCCAGAAAAGCGATGTCCAGTCCACCACCATCATAGAAATCGAATTGATAGGGTTGATCCAGAACACAGTAAGGGCTATACGATGCTCCAAAGCTCAGGCCAGAAGCAGGCAGTCCGCCAATAGGCCCTGATTCCACAGTGAGTACCATGCGATCCCTGACACCTTCTTCTTTTGCTACATTGGCGACACCTTCTGGCATCCCAATGCCCAGATTCACGACACATTCGCCTAGTGGGAGGAGTTCTATGAGACCACGGCGAGCAATGAGCTTTCGTATATCCATTTCCATAGGTCTAAAGAGGGAATCTTCAGGATAGGCTACCTGGCCAGAATAATAAGGGCAATATTGTTCTGCGAAGGTCTGCATATGAAGATGAGGTTTTTGGATGGTATCCACCAAAACGATGTAATCCACAAAAATTCCAGGGATCTTGACAAACAGATGGTTGATTCCGCTATGTTTTGCAAGCCTCATCACCTGGCATATAACGATTCCGCCTTTTTTCTTGGTTGCCATTGCCTGAGACAGAGCATCCAGAGTAGCTACCTCTTGCTCCATACTTACATTGCCAAATTCATCGGCTGTCGTTCCCCGAATCAAAGCCACATCTATGTTGAAATGCTTATAACTCAGATATTCCTTGCCTTCCCACTCCATCACCTTTACAATATCTTGTTGGGAGGGAGAATAGATTTTTCCGCCTTCCACTCTTGGATCAACAAAGGTTTTCAATCCTACATGAGTAACAGTGCAAGGCTTTCCAGCGGCAATGTCTCGGAACATATGGGATATGACACCTTGAGGCAGGTTGTATCCTTCTAATTTGCCATCGACTGCAAGTTTTCCTAATTTGGGAGCCAGTCCCCAGTGCCCTCCTATGGCACGGCGAACCATGCCAGGATGTCCAAAATGGTTCAATCCTTTACTTTTTGCATCGCCCTGGCCAGCGACAAAGATCAGCTCCAAATCTTTGGGATGACCATCTCTCAAAAATTTTTCTTCCAGTGCCGTTGTGAGTGCCTCTGGATGACCACTTCCTACGAACCCTCCTACTACAACGCTGTTTCCATCCTGAATTAGATCAATGGCTTTTTCAGCCGAAATCAACTTGGATTTCATATATTTCCTTTCAAAAGCTATAACCTACGTTCCGCAGCTTCTAAGGAAAAAATTTTGATTTTTTTAGGTTGTTTTT
>CALKWO010000316.1 GCA_938003875.1 uncultured bacterium | reverse complement strand
GCGACCTCTGCGCCTCTGCGGTAAATTTTTTTCTTTTTGATTACGGTTTATCCGTATTAGGATGAAGCCTTTTTATTTCCATCAAAATCGACGATTTGTTCCAGGCCTCCAGCATAGGGTTTTACGGAATATTCGGATACATTTTGCATTTTATGAACGATATTGTTAATATTCTGGCTTGCCAGATATATATTTCTTATTTTTTCTCTTGTATAATTATCTAATGTCATTTTCCCTAGTATCAAATCGATAGAGCCAAAGATCACAGTAAGAGGCTGATTGATTTCGTGTGCTGTAGCTCCTGCTACTTCCTGAAGTATTTTTTTCTGATCTAATTTTTTTATCAATTCCTGGTTTTTTTTCCATTTTGTAATATCTCTCATCACGCCATAATGCCCTACCATTTTTCCTTGCTTTACTATGGGCTTGAAGGAAGTCTGAACCATGATATTCCCTTCTTTTTTGAGATTCAAGCGATATTCTCTGATTCCTTCTATGGTAAAGGGGGCTTTCCCTATCTCGGATCGAAGAGAAGCGATATCTTGGGAATGAACTAGATTCATATAACGAGATCCTATTAATTCAGAATCAGAATATTGCATAAAAAACTGTATGGAAGGGCTTATGTATTGTATGATCCATTTTTCATCAACAAAAAAGAACACATCGTCAACAGAAGCCAGCATATCCTGATATATCTCCTCTTTTTCTGCAGCTCTCCTGTTAGTTTTTGCAAGCCATATCTTTCCGATTTCCTTGATCATGAGAAAGGCAAAAATCCCATGCAAAAGATAGACTAAAACATGAGAAAAATCATTTTTGGCAATACTCTTCAGGAAAGCTTCACAGCCAATCACAAAAACAACTAACAAAAACAGGAAAACCAGGGTAGTCCACTCTGTCTTTTTTTTATTTTTCAAAACCAGGTTGTTTATCATATTCATCTCCATTTTAGTAGGAAATTGAGTTTTATAAAAATTTTAAGGGATATTTTTACAATATTATAGCAAAAACAATGCCAATTGTCTAGTTTTTTTAAAAAAAATCGTATCATATCCTTATTTTTTATAGATACTACAATGTGTTATTATTCATACTCATTGGGTATAGAAATAATTTATTGAGTTTTAATTGACCCATTTTTTAAAAAATAAGGGAATAAACAAATAAATGAGTTTTTTATGACCCATTTTAAAATAAATGAGTTATTCTTGTCTTTTTTTATTCTATAGGAAACAATAAACAAGATAGATTGGCCTGGAAAGAAAGAAAAAAATGAGTATAATTTTCTATCTACAGCACTTCTCACTTGCGTTGCATACAAAGTCAAATAATATACGATTTAAACCACAGATGAACACAAATGAACGCAGATAATTTTTAAACTTCGTGCCCTTCGTGGTAAAATTTTTTTTATTTGTGTTTATCTGTGTCTATCTGTGGTTCTTTTTAATGTATGCAATCCATCCGAGATGCGCAGTAATGGTGTTGATATTTTTTCATTTCCAGAGAATCTATTTTTCAGGTCATCTTATGAATGCATGGCGAATCTTTGTTTTATTCCTTATGTTTTCTTTGTGTTTGTATGCGCAGAAAAATGATATTCAGTTCGAACATCTGGCAGAAGAGCATGGATTGTCCCATCTTCTTGTCTATTCTGTTCTTCAGGATAGGCGGGGCTTTATGTGGTTTGCTACAGAAGATGGTCTGAATCGCTATGATGGTATTTCTTTTAAAGTGTACAAGCATAATCCTGAAGATCCCAAGAGTCTTGGTTCGAATTCAGTAACACATCTTTGCGAAGACAGGGAAGGGAATATCTGGATCAGCACGAGAAATCAGGGTTTAGATAAATTTGAGCCAAAGACAGAAACTTTTGTACATTACAGATATGAAGCCAATAATCCTAATTCTTTGAGCCACAATTATGTTAATGGGCCAATCTATGAAGATGCTTGTGGAATATTATGGATTGGCACAAACAGTGGAGGATTGAATCGCTTTCATCCCAAGAAAAAAGCATTTACTCATTACAGGCATGATAAGAAAAATCCTCATAGCTTGAGCCATGATTCTGTCAAAGCTATAGCTTCTGGCACTACGCAGGAAGGCACGCCAGCTCTATGGATTGCTACTTTTGGGGGTGGGCTGAATTTGTTTGATATTCGGAAAAACAGTTTCATGCGCTATCGCCATGACAAAAACAATCCAGAGAGCCTGGTAGATGATAAAATCAAATGTCTTTACGTAGATTCCAGAAAAAATGTTGTTTGGGTTGGAACTGTTTCTGGCCTGGATCGATTCGATCCCCAAAAAGGGGTCTTTTGTCATTATAAACACGATGCTAAAAATCCCTACAGCTTGAGTGGCGATGATGTTTGGAACATCCAGCCTGGACATGATGATGACCTATGGATTGCCACGCTAGGCAATGGATTGAATCATTTTTTTCCTGGAACAGGAAAATTTTCGAGGTATTCTCACGAAAAAGAAAATCCTAAGAGTTTATCCCACAATACACTACAAGATTTATATATAGGAAAAGACTCTGCTCTATGGATAGCATCAATACAAGGTGTAAACCGTTTTGATCCCCATCGGAAAAAATTCAAGCTCTATCAGCATCGTCCCCATGATTCTGATGCATTGAGTTGTTCCAGAGTTTTTCGTATACTGGAAGATCCCAGAGGTATGATATGGATTGCTACACAAACAGGCGGATTGAATTGTCTTGATCCTGAAAAAGAAATTTTTACAAACTTTCAAAATAATCCAGAAGATCCTCATAGCCTTAGCCAGAATGGAGTTAGCGATATCTATCAGGATAATACGGGAACATTATGGGTAGCGACATCCCATGGCCTGAACCAATGGAATCCTCACACAAAGACTTTTATACGCTATTTTCATAGTGGCGATAATCCTTTTAGTATAAGCGAGAATTCCCTCAGAGCATTGGGTGAAGACAGCCAGGGGAATCTATGGGTGGGAACCTTCAATACAGGTTTAAACAGGTTAGACAGAAGACAAAATAAGTTTTTTCGCTATACTCATGATCCTCATGATCCCTATAGTATTTGTAGCAACAATATATGGAAGATTTTCAGAGACAGCACTGGTATTCTATGGATAGGAACAGGGAATGGCCTTTGTAAATTTGACCAGGAAAAAGGGCGATTTATTCGATTTGTCTATAACAAAAGGCAGCCTGGAACCATCAGTGATAATACAATTTTGAGCTTTTGTGAAGAAAGCGCGGATGTGCTTTGGGTGGGAACAGGCATGGGGCTAAACAGATTCGATAAAAAAACAGAACAATTTACACATTTTTTTGAAAAGAATGGACTTTCTTCTAACAGAATCAATAGTATAGTTGCAGATGACCATGGCTATCTATGGATGGGTACATCCAAAGGAATTTCGCGATTTCATTTACAAAAACAAAAATTTCGTAACTATGATATACAGGATGGTTTACAAGGGAATCTTTTTTTCTTTAGTTCTGCACTGAAAAGCAAAGATGGCAAAATTTATATGGGAGGGCCAAATGGGCTTAATGTATTTGACCCAAAAGAAATACAGGATAACCCGCATATACCTCCTGTATTGCTTACGGATTTCAATCTTTTCCGAGAGTCCGTACCTATTGGAAAGGAAAGTGTTCTAAAACAGCATATCAGCTTTACAGAAAAAATTATACTTTCTTATAAAGAATCTTTTATTGGCTTTGAATTTGCAGCACTAAACTACACAGCATCTAAAAAAAATCGTTACGTATATATGCTAGAAGGTTTTGATACCAGTTGGATACATACAGACAGCAGCAGACGTTTTGCCCATTACAGCCATCTTGAACCTGGAGAGTATGTTTTTTATGTTAAAGGCTCCAATAATGATGGTCTATGGAATGAAAAAGCTGCAAGTGTTAAAATCATACTTTTGCCTCCTTTTTGGAGAACTTTTTGGTTTAAGACAATTATGGTTATTCTTACAATGGGAAGCATATTGGGTTCTATTAGTTTGCGTATCAAAAATATGAAAGCCAGGAACCAGCAATTAGAACAACAAAAAAAAGAATTGGAAAATGAGGTCGAAAGAAGAACAGAAGCGGCACAATCTGCTAATCGGGCCAAAACAGAATTCCTTGCTATTATGAGCCATGAAATACGAACGCCTATGAACGCTATTATTGGCCTGACATATCTTGCTCTTGATATGGAACAAAATCCAAGACAGAAAGAATACCTTCAAAAAATCCTCACTTCTTCGAAATCTCTTCTTGGCATTATGAATGATCTTCTGGACATTTCTAAAATCGAATCAGGAAAGATGGAACTGGAACAAATTCCTTTTTCTCTGGATGAGGTATTGGGAAATGTAAAAAATATCATTTCTCTTAAAGCAGAAGAGAAGGGTTTGCGTCTTTGCATGGAAAGCGATCCTCAAATCCCTCTAGTTTTACTGGGAGATCCTTTACGGCTAGGGCAAATTCTAATCAACCTTATGAGCAATGCTGTAAAATTTACAAAACAGGGAGAAGTTTCCCTTGTGGTGAAGATTTCTCTCTGGGATAATGAAGAAAATAAAATAAAGATTTGTTTCTCAGTACAAGATACAGGTATAGGGATGACCCAGGAAGAAATAGGAAAAATTTTTCAACCTTTTACTCAGGTAGATGCTTCCATTACAAGAAAATATGGAGGCACAGGTTTAGGTCTTAGTATAGCCAAAGCCTTTGTGGAAAAGATGGGGGGAAAAATTCAAGCCAACAGCTCTCCAGGCCAGGGTACCCTGTTTACTTTTAGTATCATACTTGGGTATAAAGAAGAAGAAAAGAGGACACATCTTCATCCCTATGCAAAAAAAGAACTTCAAGAAAATTCTATTAATACAAAAACAGTGGATATCTCTGCATTAGAGCCTTTACTGGCAGAATTTTATAAGCTTTTAAAAAAACATAGCATCAATGCTAAAAAAGAGCTGCCTGCGATCTATGATCATTTAAAAAATACACAATGGGAAAAAGAGCTGGAAATTTTAGAAAATTATTTGAAAAAGTATGACTTTAAAAACGCCAAGGACTTGTTTATTGCCTTAGCAGAACAAATGCAAATTACTATAAATCAGTAATTTTAACATTGTCAAGGCAAAACGGAGAGAAATAGAATGAATGGAAAAAAATCTGTTGTTCTGATTGTAGACGATACGCCAGAAAATATCGAGGTATTAGTGCAGCTAGTGCCCGATGAATGTGAAATTCTCTCTGCAACCAATGGCAAAGAGGCCCTTGAACTCGTAAAAACAGAGCATGTTGACCTGATTTTACTGGATATCATGATGCCAGAAATGGATGGCTATGAAGTTTGCAGAAGGCTAAAACAGAATGCAGAAACAAAGGAAATCCCTGTAATCATGATTACAGCATTGAATCAAAAGGAAGATGAGGCAAAAGGCCTGGAAGCTGGAGCCATTGACTATATCTCCAAGCCCATAAGCCCACCTATTGCAAAAACTAGAATCAAGAATCATCTTAAAACAATGGAATACATGCATGAGCTAATAGAACTTAACCAGATCAAAAATAGATTTATCAGCATAGCCTCTCATGATCTTCGCAATCCCCTCAATGGAATTATGGGGCTGATAGATTTATTTATGATGGAAGACAATATAGCAGAAGATGTTCAGGATATACTGGTGAAAATTTATAAAATAAGTGATCACATGCTGGCGTTGGTGAATAGTATCCTGGACATTTCTGTGATGGAAAGCGGAAAAATGCAGCTTGAGCTTCATGAAGATTCTCTCTTAAATATAGTAGAAAAATCCATAGGATTGAATAAAATATCTGCTGAACAAAAGAAAATCCAGATTGTAAAAAATTTTACCGATATTCCTACTCTTTTGTTAGATACAACGAAAATGCTTGAGGCTGTAGACAATCTCTTGAGCAACGCTATCAAGTTTTCTCCACTTCACACAAAAGTCATAGTTAGTGTTGTGAGAGAAAGAGGCAATGTGAAATTTTCTATTCAGGATCAAGGGCCAGGTATTTCGCAAGAAGAGCAGAAGAAGCTTTTCTCAGCGTTTCAGAGATTAAGCGCAAAGCCTACAGCAGGAGAGAACAGCACAGGCCTGGGATTATATATTACCAAGAAAATTATACAGGCGCATAAAGGCGAAATATGGGTGCAGAGCCATCCCCTGTCTGGTACAATATTTTCGTTTACTCTTCCTCTTATACAGAAAACGTTAGAATAGGTATGGGGATTTAAATAAGGATTTACAATGAGTTTAAAAGTACTTTGTATTGATGACGATATTGTAATAGGAGATATTTTTTCTAAGATTGCAGCAAAATCAGGAGATGAAATTTGCTTTGTTCCTTGCGGAAAAGAAGGACTGGAGATTTTTGGGCAGCAGACATTCGATCTTGTCATTACAGACCTGAATCTTCCCGATATTAGCGGGCAGGATATTGTAAAAAAAATCAAAGAAAAGTCTCCAGAAACAGAAATCATTGTAATTACAGGTCATAGGGATATACAAATAGCGATCAATATAATGAAACTAGGAGCTTATGATTTCTGGCTCAAGCCTATCCATCCTGCTACAATCATGCAAGGCTTAGAAAATATAAAGCGAAAAATTCTATTGGAAAAAGAGAATCTACAACTCAAGAAGGATTTTCAGGAATTGTCTTTGCAGCTCAATAGCAAATACTACCAGATCATCGGTCATAGCAAAGAGATAAAAAAGATTTTTGCTTTGATTGAATCCATCAAAGATCTGGACTCTACCGTTGTGATTACTGGTGAGACAGGCACAGGCAAAGAACTCATCGCTCGTGCTATCCATAAAAACAGTAAAAGAAAGAATGGGCCTTTTGTTGCAGTGGATTGTGGTGCACTTCCTGAAAATCTTTTAGATTCAGAGTTGTTTGGACATGAAAAAGGGGCGTTTACAGGCGCATTGCAAAAAAAACTAGGACGGTTTGAAAGAGCAAGCCAGGGAACGATTTTTTTAGATGAAATCAACAATACCCCGCCTTTATTGCAGCAAAAATTGCTGCGTGTCATTCAGGAACGTGTGATTACAAGAATTGGTGGAGAAAAAGAAATCTCTGTAGATGTCAGAATTATTGCTGCTTCCAATCGCAGTCTTTTAGAATCTTTAAAAGAGGGCCTGTTTCGTGAAGATCTATACTATCGGTTACAAGTAATCCCCATATTTGTTCCTCCTTTAAGAGAGCGTAAAGAAGATATACTCCCCTTGACAAAGCATTTCTTTAAAATATTTAGCGAAGAAATGAGCAGAGGCCCATTTACGATTGCACCTGCTCTTCTAAATAAAATGCTGCAATATCCCTGGCCTGGAAATGTAAGGGAGCTGCGCAATTTATTGGAACGATCTGTAGCACTGAGTACTAAAAATCTGATCACCGATATAGCAATTCCTTCCCAATCTCAAGAAAGCATAATCAGGAATATATCTTCGAAAAAGTTCCATGATCTTCGGCAGGAAGCTATATGGCAAGCAGAAAAACAATATCTTATGGAAAAGCTGGAATTTTACAAAGGAAGGGTGACAAAAGTCGCCCAAGACTGCCAGATTGCAAGAAAAACTCTATATCGTAAGATGAAACAATATGATTTGTCGAAAGAAATGTTTAAAAAATAGTCTGTTTTCTGGACTTTTATTATAATACATGACTATAGGCTAAATAGTTGTTTTGTTGCATTTAAATGAGAATTAAACCTAAACCTCAACTTAGACCTCATTGGTATTAACCTAAGAAAATAATTCACCGCAGAGAGAGAAAAAGACGGATCAAGTGTTTATCCACGAAAAACACGAAAAACACGAACATTCCTTTTCGTGCCTTTCGTGTTTTTTCGTGGACAATTCTTTACAATCTT
>CALKWO010000315.1 GCA_938003875.1 uncultured bacterium | reverse complement strand
GTTCCCGTGCCCGTTCCCGTTCCCGTTCCCGTGCCCGTTCCCGTTCCCGTTCCCGTGCCCGTTCCCGTTCCCGTTCCCGATTTCAAGAGAGGAAGTAAATGGGAAACACTGTTGTTGAAACGTTACCTCACTGATTCGGGAACGGGAACGGGAACGGCTTTTGTTACCACGCTTCATCCATAATTCCGAAAACTTCAATTTTTAAGTGCGGAATGTAGGGAAAAGTAAGCTTTTCATCATTTTTCAAACGGACTTTTATCTGAATCTATAGGCTTCTATCGATTTTCGGACCGATGCCTATTTAAATTTATCCTGGGCTTTTCTTTTGCTGAGTTTTTCCAGAATAATTTTGAAACTATTTCAAAAAAAAACTATAATAATTGGTAAGTGTGTATTTCTGTATTTTTTGTTTTGGGAATATTTTGGAAAGGCATGGAGTATGAAAATCTTTTTTTGTTTTTTATTGCTTGTCATTCTATCTTCTCTGTTTGCTAATGAGTGGGATATAGATCAGGTTATGCGTTTTCAGTTTGCCTATATTCCTGATGGTAAAAATCCTGTTTCTGGGGAAGATGTAGAAACGGCTCCCTCTCTTGGGTTCACAGCAAACTACAATCCTGACATTGATAATATTCCCCTATCGGGCATTAAAAGTCTTGGGTTTACTTTGCCTGACAGAGAAAATAACGATCAATATAAGCTATATCTGAAGCTATTCCATTTCCCAGCATCCTGGAATGCACAAATTGCATCATCTATGGTATTCAAGGAATTTTATCTGGATAAACTGCCTCGCGGAGAGGAGCTTTTGTCATTTGCCAGCAAGGGAGAAAACCTGGCTGTGAAATTGGGCTTTATTGAAAAAGCGGATCGTGTATTTAGCCCTGAAAATCCCTATCCATCTCTAATCGTAGAAAAAAACAATCGCGGTTTCGAAAAAAAATTTCATAAAAATGTGCTCTTTTATTCTTTGTATGTCTTGCCCCAGGTAAAAAAAGAATTGCCTACAGAGGAAGAAAAGGCTGCTTATAGTGCCTATGGAGTCGTTTCCATGCACAAACAAATCGTGGAACTGTATCAGAGGGAATTGGAAGAATTTAAAGGAGAAGAGCCAGAAAAATTCTATTATTTCCGAAAACTCGATACAAGTTGCTGTGGAAAAGGTGCGAGGACATCTCTGGTTTTTAAAGTGCAAAAAAATCCTTTTGTCTTTGGCAACTGGAAAGATCTACCCATGCCTTCCAACCCAAAGAAGCACTTTCTTAGTGGCCTTTTGCTAATATACAGAAGCGAAAAGAATGCGCAGTCGCCTCTGGCATCAGAAACAGTCTTTGAAGTCGGCTCTTTGATACGCCTGCCTTAGTGACAAGGGAAGTTGCCCCCTGGCTATAATGGAATTTCAAAAAAAACAGCAGATTTTTTTTCTCAATCTATTGACTGTATCCAAAAGAAATGCTTAAATAGAAGAAATAATTCATTGGTAATGGTTTTAACTTTACGTTAAAACAATCAAGTGAGAAGGATTTATGATAGAAGAAAAAAATAGTTTATTAGCCTATCTTCTATGCGCACCAGAGGAAAGGATCTTTTGTAGAGAAATGGATGCAAAGCGTAATATCCAAGACTACAGCTTTGCGGACTTGATTCTCTCTACAACAAATTTGGGTCGTTATCTGGAGTCGAAAGAAGAGTGGGGAGAATATATCCCTATCTTTTTGGATACTTCATATGATTTTTTAAGGACATTTTTGGGTATCATTGCAGCAAAAAAAGTGTGTGTTCCTGTGCATACCATTGCCAATGAAGAGTCCATGGAGTTCATCCTGAAAAAAGTAAGGTCGAAATGCCTTTTTGTTACCCAAAAAAAGCTTTACCAGAAACTAACCAAATTGAATTATGTCTATCAACATATTCATACGATCTTCACCACAAAAGAGATCATGGAAGAGAAGGCTTTGCCTTGCAGACACATTGACATTGCGGAAATTTTTTCCCAAAGCAAGGATGTAGAATCAGCAAAAACTTTTCTGAGAACGACAATAGAACAAACCCATCAAGACGACCCCATGCAGATTGTTTTTACTTCTGGAACGACAGGAGAACCCAAAGGCGCGATACTGAGCCATAAAAATGTAATTTCTTGTGTTGTCAGGGCAGGGAATCATCTGAAAATTCATTCAGGCTATAAGACTTTGACATTCTTGCCTCTAAGCCACGTGATGGCACAAAATGAAGTTTTTATAGCTCTTACCGCTCAGGCAACCGTCCAGATCACAGGGAGAGACAATCTTTTATATGCCCTCAAGACATTTGCTCCCAATATTTTGGTTTCTGTTCCCCGTGTTTATGAAGCAATCTACCAGGGGATTCAGAAAAAATTGAAAAACAAAAAATTTGCACGGAAGTTGATTGATTTTACAGTCGAAATGTATCGTCTATCCCAAAAAGGTTCTGCTTTCGTTAAGCTTTTTGCGTTGATTTTCAGCAAAACTTTTGGGCGTATCATCACGGCAAAAATTCGTACCAATATAGGCAAATTCAATCTTATGGTGACGGCTGGAGCTGCTTGTCCTGCACATATTTATGAATTTTATGAAGCCATTGGTATGCCTTTGACAAATGCCCAAGGGCTGACAGAGGTTTCTGGGGCAATTATTTACAATGAAGCCAATGAAACGCTCCGTGGTTCTATTGGAATGCCTTTGCCTGGTGTGGAAGTTAAAGTAGATGAAGATGGGGAAATTTTGCTCAAAGGCGACCCTGTTTTTTCAGGCTACTTTGAAGAGCCAGAATGGAATCGCAATAGCTTTACCAGCGATGGTTTTTTCCGCACAGGAGATTTGGGTGAAATCCAGATTCTCAGAAATAAGCCTTATGTTTTTCTCAAAGGACGCAAGAAAGAAATCCTGGTTCTTTCTTCTGGTCTTAATATACCAGCAGTACAGATCGAAGAACGCCTTATAAGACATGAAATCATTCTTCAGGCTATGGTAATAGGCGATGGACATCCTAAGTTGGCAGCATTGATCGTTCCTAATGCAGACTGTTGCAAAAATGGAGATTTGCGAAGCGAAATTTCCAAGGTCATTCGCCAGGTCAATGCACAGATGGATGCAAGCGAACACATAGGCGAGTTTGAAATCCTTCCAGAACCTTTTACTATTGAAAATGGTATGCTTACGCCCACACTGAAAATAAGACGGCCTGCTGTATTTCAAAGATACAAAGAAATTATCGGAAATTTCTATCAAGCTTCTGTATGTTAAAAACAATGCTATTTGAGGAATGTTAAATTTTGTGAAAAAATTTTCTTGGATTTCTTTAACAAAGGCATTGGTATCCTCTTTATAAGGATGCCAATGCCTTTGTTTTATAACCTCTTTTTTACCACATTTTCTTCTCCCCTTTATTTATCTGAAAGAGTTTTTTATGACTTTGTTTAAATTTTTTTATACGATTTTTCCCTATCCAGGAATGAAATACAATGCCTCTGCAAGAGAATGGATGAACACAATCCTGTATGTGGGAATTTTCTATCTTGCATGCACTACCATTTTTGTGGAAGGTTACCAGATACCTAGTGGTTCCATGGAACCGACATTTCATGGAGATCCAGGCTTTTTCATAGGCGATAGAATTTTTGCCTTGAAAGGCATCTCCAAATTTTTGCCTTTGAAAAGAGGCGAGATTGTGATTTTTCTTTCCGCAGAAGATCAGGAAACGTTTATTGTCAAGAGGTTGGTTGGCTTGCCAGGGGATAAGATACAAATCAAAGACAATAAAATTTTTGTCAACGATGAAATGCTTACAGACCCTCCTATTTTTAAAAACAATGACTACTATATACCAAACTTTGAAGAAACAGACAATGGCGATTGGGTATATAAGCCTACTTATGTCTATCCTCCTGAAGGGTATCGTCCTCAGATACTTCCGCCTATCATGAAAATGAAGACCGCTTATTCTGAAAAAAATACGGGTAAATTCATACGCTGCTTTGGACAAATGCCCTATATTGTCCCGAAAGATTGCTACTTTGTTCTAGGTGACAATAGCTCCAGCAGCAACGATAGTCGCTATTGGGGATTTTTGCCCAAAAGCAATCTTTTAGGCAAGGCAGCCATGATCTGGTGGCCTCCAAAAAGAGGCTGTGTCATTCGATGAAATCAGAAACAAGCGTAAAGATCGGGATTGTTCTTCCTGAAGACAATCGAAAAGAAATTTTTTTCAAGACTCCCAGCGAAACTTTCTATCGATGGGAGTCTTCTGGCGCATATATACCCTTGGAAAAGGGGCAAACTTATAGCATTTGCCAAAATCAAACGGAAAATTTGCTGCTTGTCCTGGATGGAAAAATTGTGGCGAAAGGAGGGAATGCTGCTCAGATACTTTCGGATGATTCTATTTCCGTGGAATCCAGAAATGCTCTGGAGGTCAAAAATATCATCGCTGGGCGCAATTTCCATTGGAAAAAAGAAATCACACAAAATCTTCCAGGGAATTTTCTGATTACAGTCAAGGAGGGGCATCTTGTTTTAGTCAATATATTGCCTTTGGAACTCTACATCGCCTGTGTAGCAGTATCCGAAATGAGTCCACAATGCCCTGAAGCCTTGCTCAAAGCGCAGATGGTTGTCGCAAGATCGTGGTTTTTAGCTCATGCAGAAAACAAGCATTCTGGTTGGGATGCCTGCAATGACGATTGCTGTCAGAGATACCAGGGAATAGAAAATTTGCATACACAGCTTATTCCCATTGCTTTGAGTACAGAAGGGCAGGTACTTATCCACGAAGATAGAATTTGTGATACCCGCTATAGCAAGTGCTGCGGGGGGATTGTAGAAGATGCATCTCATGTTTGGAAAGGAACATGCTATCCTTATCTTACCGTACTGTGGGATAGAGATAAACAAGGCGCACCTTTACAGCCCGATATGTCAGCAGAGGAAAAAGCCATAGAATGGATTTCCTCTGCCCCTCCTTGCTTTTGTAGCCCAGATGCTATTCCCTATCAGAAACTCTCCCAATATTTAGGCAAGGTTGATACAAGCCAAAATTACTATCGATGGGAGCAAAGATATTCTGCATCGGATATTCTGGAATTACTCCAGAAAAAAGGAGGCATAAAGGATATAAACGAAGTCCTGTCTTTACAGCCTTTAGAAAGAGGCAACTCCTCCAGAATCAAAAAACTCAGGATTGACTATCTGGATAGGAAAAACCAGAATCAATCTTTAGAAATTCTCAGCGAATATCAGATCAGAAACTTGCTACATCCCTCTTTTCTATACAGCTCTGCATTCTTCTGCACAGAAGAAAGAGACTCCAGAGGACATCTGGTTTCTATTACCCTGAAAGGAGCTGGCTGGGGACATGGCGTAGGATTATGCCAGATGGGAGCATTGGGAATGTCCCTACAGGGGTATTCCTACGAATCTATTCTCTCCCACTATTTCCCTTATACCGTTCTGTCCCAAAGATATTCCAAAAACGGGCAATCTCCTGCTAGCGGCTGAAATTAAATCCTTGGCTCAATTTTTTGATATCCCTTTGAGGCGAATCGCCAAATTGGCGTTTATATTCCCTGCTAAACTGTGATGGGCTTTCATAACCAACCACGTATGATGCGTTTGCTGCGTCAAAACTTTCCGTAAGCATCAGCCTTCTTGCTTCGTATAATCTTAAAATTTTGATATATTGTAGTGGACTCATCCCTGTCACAGATCGGAAATGATGGTGAAATGTCGAGTGGCTCATGAAGGCTTTCTCTGCCATTTCATTAATATTTAAAGGGGATTTATAATGAGTTTTTATCCAGTCGAGTGCTTTTGCTATGTTGTGAGTTTGGCTACTTGTTGATGCTATTTGTCGTAAACATGCTCCTTGCTCGCCTACTAATAGTCGATAGATAATTTCTTTTTCGATAAGTGGCGCAAGAATTGGAATGTTTTGCTGCTCATTCAGTAAATTCACTAAACGTTCGAAAGCTGTCACTATCGGCAAAGTAATTTTAGCTGTTGCCATCCCTCGACTTGGCTGTTCAGGAAGTGAATATGCGGGAATATTACTAGCGATCATCATCTCTGATACTTCATTGAGCTTAAGCTTTAATCGAAGACCCAGATAAGGGCGTTTTTGGCTTGCTCCAATAATTTGCACAGTTGTAGGAAGATTCACCGAAGTGATTAAATAGTAATTAGAATTGTATATATAAGCTTCATGTCCTAACATGACACGCTTGGCTCCTTGCATTACAAGGCAAACGCTAGGTTCATATATTGTCGTAACAGGTTGCGTTGATTCTTTTCTATGAAAGAGTGATAGCCCTGGGATGGGCGTTGTTAGCAACTCGCCATCATCGGTTAAACAGGCAATAGATGCTCTTAGCCTATTCTGAGCATGTTTTATACTTAATTCATTTGCTTGTCTCATCATTTATCTTTCTTTTCCCAAAAAAATTTTGTATTTAAGGAATAAGATCATACACTATAGAGAAAAATGAACTGGACAGGAAGTTTGTAAAAGGCTCTTAAAATATTCTCCTGAATATGAAGAATGCTCACAAATTGCCATAAAACATAACATAGCACTCCAGAATGTGATCTTTATAGCCATGAATGATGCATATAAAAACTTTGGTTTATAATTCGACAGCACCTTAAAACTAAACTGTCAACTATCGCGCTTCTCGCTTGCATTGAATACCGAAAATAGTGACTTACATCGTGTCTCAGATGTATTGCATACATTAAAAGAGAACCACAGATGAACACAAATAAACACGAATAAAATGATTTTAAAATTATCTGTGTACACCTGTGTTTATCCGTGGTTCAAATCTTGTCTAATTTTGTATGCAATCCGAATGAGAAGTGCTGTAGGCTGGTCTGTTCGGAATGGAAAGCACTTAAACGCCCCAAAATTTAGTTTCTATGCTGGTTCTAATTCGTTAACCCAATAGTCTCCAATTCGTTTGGTATCGCCTTGAATGAATTTTATTGGTTTGCTGAATATAGGGCCGTCATAAACAAAAGTATGATATTCGTTCTCTTCCCCTAGCGGATCAATCCCCTTCTTTATAATGAATTTCAACAAATCTTTCGTTAATGTTTGGCCAAGTGCCTCTTTTCCTAGCATGGAGTTGCTACAACATACGATGACGCTTTTAAAACCCAGGTCTATGAATTCATTGAAGGTGGCAATGGGATCAGCATGCCATAAGGGAAGCCATGCCGCCATGCCTGCTTTCTCACACACTCTATTGGCTTTGGAAAGACCGTATTGTGTATCGCCAAATATTCCTCCTTTTATACCCATTTTTGATAAACACAATACTTCTTTCAGCAAAGTATTCTCATAATCCTGATACTGATTTTCTTCCATCTTGAAGGTGCGTAAAGGGATGTTCAATGCTTCTGATTGTGCCTTGATTAAACGTCCATCCAAGGCATGGGTTTCGCTTTTTCCTGTTTTAGCGGATAGCATGGTTAAAAGGATGATTGGTATTGCCCCAGTCTGTATAGCACGATATAAGGACAAACAGGAATCTTTTCCTCCACTCCACGAACAGAAAAATTGGAGGCCTTTATCAAACGGTTTGTTTTCGTATTCTTGTTCTCTTTTAAATTTGCTCTCTTTATCCACAAATTTGCTCCTTGTATTTACTGAATCAGACAGGCCAGACAGGTAAGAAAACCGTAAATAAACACAGATGTGACTGAAATTGTTTGTATTTGTTGCTATAGGGAAAACCTTCTTCCAGGAATAAAAAAAAGAGGAGGCAAGATTCTGTATCTTCCTGGCGTACAGGTTACACAGATTTTTTTTCAATCCACATAATCTGTGGATTTTTATATTTTTGGGATACATTTTATCTCTATTTTTAAGTCAAAAGTGTTGATATTTAAATGCTATAACATATTTATACAAAAATGATTGTATTTGTTCTTTCTAAATCTTATTTCTTCTCGATTTCCGAAAATTACGGAAACTTTTATCCTAAACATGCCATCCAGGAGACCTTGTTTTTATTCCTCTCCCAAATTTTGCCTGGATTATCGCAAATTTTTTAGGCATAAACAAGCCTGTTTTCCAATTTTTTCCAGATTTACCCCAAACTATACATTTTTTTTAGCATTACAAAAATATCTATTGCAATAAAAGGGGAAAAAGATAAAATGAATAGATGATCAGTATCCAAAACGTACCCAAAACAACAATTCATCGGCGCAAAAGCAAGTAAATCGGGAAGAGGAGATTTTGAGAATCGGAAGAAACACAGTCTTAAAAACGAGGAATTTTAGGACAACTGTTTTTGTCCATATAAGTTGGATAAATGGGACTGGCCTCTCATCTATTCTAGATTTACCAATGAAGTTTTTAAAGTACAGATGTGCTTCTGATAGTTTTCACAACATACTGAATGAAAAGGTGTCGGAAAATGTGTCATGCAATAGATAACAGGATTAAGCAGAAGTATCGCTATATTCTAGGCCAATTTTGCCTTGGTGAAGTGTTGGGCTCACCTTTTGAATTTCAAGAGGAACTTGTCCCTCCTCAGTATGAAATATGGTTAGAAAAAATCGAAAACTCCGCAGAACCAGAATGGAGAGAACCGCTTACTGATAAAGCTTCACAGAAAGTAGTTGGTAAAACAGGCGATGATGTTTATTTTACTCTTGCCTTAGCTCACTCGCTTATAGAAAAAGAAGATTTTGATCCAGTATATACGGATTCAAAATTCCAGGAAGCAGTCAAAGATAATAATATGTGGGGATTGGGTGGATCTTCGTATCATTGGTATCAGAACCGTCTTCATGGATTTTCTATAGAACAGAGTGCTGCACCAATAGGAATGGCAGGAGGTGCGCCGGTTATGCGATACTCTCCTGTTCCCTTGAGACATCCAAAAAATATCGCTTGGATAATCAACACTTCAATCGCTCAATCGAAAGTTACCCACCAAGATGATCGGTGTGCCTTCTTTGCTGCAGCAGCATCGTTGACTTTGAGCTACCTTTTAGCAGGTAAAGAAATTTCCCTTTCTGCCATTACCGCCTATCTTATAGAACGACTGATGCCATGTTTCCCAAATCTTCTTTATTTTTTAGAGGACTTTACAAAAAATGGGACGGATTGGGATAAGCAGTATCATTGGCTATCACACCTTGGCATAGAAGATAGCACGAAGCATTTTAAATATTTGGAAGAACGATTGAAACACAATCCTCATGTTCATCCGTTTTTTGGAGGATATGTCCCTGTTACTTTCTTGTGGCCATTATGTTTGGTTTTAAAACATGAAGGGAAATTTTTACCAGCCGTGCATGAATGTATTTTAATGAAGGGAGATACAGATACTACCGCTGCTGTTCTAGGAAGCTTGTGCGGAGCATGGAAGATGCCTGAAGAGAGGATTATGAAGTGGGTAGGAAGAATAGATAAATCCAAAGAAATTTTGGCTGTAGCCGATACATTAGCTTCTTTTCAGAAGTAAATTTCTTTTTAGGTCAAGAAATTTCGCAGTGAGTAACCGACTATAGAACTAACCAAAGATATTTTTAAGCTTCTTCGGTAATTTATGTCGAAAGCTTTGTATTTCCAAAATTTACAATCCAACGTTTTTAGGAAATTAAGCAGCATCTAAAGATGTTGCTTAATTTTTGCAATCCATAATTCCAAAACTCATCCCAATAACAAAATCCCAGAATGTAGTTCAGCAGATGAGTATTGGGTTTTATTTGTGGTATTCAAATTTAAAGATTTACTGAAGCTCATTAGCAAAAAATAATGAAAACTGAAATTTACTGGATTCCTGAGTTATGCTTTGGGCGATTGGCAGTTATGGCAAGGCCACGTGCCGGCGATTGGCTTGAAGATGAAATAAAATCATGGCGGGTATCAGGCATCAATACGGTGGTATCTCTCTTGACACCCAGCGAAATAAGAGAGTTAGGTTTAGAAGATGAACCTAAAGTTTGCCAAAACAGCCAAATCGAATATATTTCTTATCCTATCTGTGATAGACAAGTTCCTGCTTCACCAACAGCTACGATAGCGATAGTAAGAGAAATTTGTATAAAGTTGAAACTAGGCAAAGGCGTAGGGATTCATTGTCGAATGGGCATAGGCCGTTCAGCCCTTATAGCTACCTGTGTTCTGGTTAACCAAGGCATAACAGCTAACCATGCATATGAAATTATCGGAAAAGCCCGTGGTATAGAGGTTCCTGATACCGAGGAGCAAAGAAATTGGGTAGAATTTTTAGCGAAAAATTTAAAAAGTTGAATAGCTATGATTCACTGGGCAATGCATGATATAGAATCTTTTTCCTCGTATATTCCAAAGCATGAACAAAGACGAAAATTTTTTCCCTGCTACTACCAAGAATATCCAAAGTCATCATAGATAGCCTACCATGAAAAAATTCGCGTCCAAGGAAGGAGAGAATATAATCTGTTGACAAAATATTTTAATATTGTAGGATGTATCACTTGATAAGCCAAAGGAATATCCTTTTGCAGAAAATTTTCATTAAAATCTATAGAGGCTTATATCCAGATCACCTAAATCTGCCAGAATACGTATTTATTTATGATGATTCATTGCTGTAAAAAAAATCCATTTTAGGAGATCGCAAAATGCAAGCCGAATTGCAAAAAATAGAAAGCAAAGAGACTTTAGAATTGCTCCGAAAACTTTTAGAAAATATGCACGGAGAGCAGGGGAAAAAATATCAAGCAATCCTTGAAGGAGGAAAGACAGTCATCATTTCCATTATAGACCCCAGTTTCAGAAGTGAAGAGGATATTTTTGCTCAAGAAGTTGCATTCAAATGTTCAGAACTGGATAACCTAAGAAAAAAAATAGGAGCACCTTTCCTTTCGGATGATTTCAAGGCTTTATCGAGAGAGGAAGCTAATGAAGGTTAAAAAGAAAATTTTTATTGATACCAATGTCTGGCTTTATCTATTAGGATCTAAAGAACTTAACCGTAAATACCAGACATCAAAACAGTTGATAACAGAAAATGATACCTTTTTGAGTGTACAGGTCATTAACGAGACTCTATCTAATTTATTGAGTGGCAAAAAGCCCGATCTTAACAAATTGACAGAAGAAGCAATAGAAGAGGTACTCCACTATCTTTACAGCCCTCCGCGTTTTCTGGTAGAAATAAATAAGGAAACTCATTTAAAAGCTTCTGAATTGAGAAGGAAATCACAATTTTCTTACTGGGATAGTCTGATTGTAGCAGCAGCTTTATCTTCAGGCTCCGAAATTTTATATTCAGAGGATATGCACGATGGTTTAGTTATTGAAAAAAGATTAAAAATTATTAATCCTTTCAAAATTTGATACAGGCAAAAACCTGTTTGAGTCTCCCTGCTTCTTATCCCAAAATCATCCCAAGCACTTTTTCAACATCAGAAACTACGGAAAGGCAGGCTTTCCCGACATCCTTTTTCATTTTGGAAGCGTAGTGCTGGATATATTCATAAGTATTTCCCAGGGTGCTTTGAGCTTGAGTACCTACAAGCTCTGAAAGAACTTGTGCTGAAAGCTCTGCAACGATTTCCTGCAAGGGCTGTTGGCCTGTTTTTAAACTGCCTAAGACTCGTGCATGGGCCGCATGTGCAAGTTCATGGAAAAAAATATTTTCATGAGGTGATGCCAGGCGGATTTCTTCTTTAGCAGAGGATCGGTAAGAACCATATGCTTTGCCTTGAAAAGAGATACTTTTTACATCAATATTCCACTCCCTTGCCTTTTCCAACAAAGGTAGATTGGGTAGCTCTAGCTTTTCATATTGCAACGGCTCACCTTGGGTTTGTTCTACTGCAAAAATGGGAATAGAAAGGAATCCTGTGCATATATACTGTGGATTTTCTTCTTCCTTGTTTTCGTCCTGTGCTTCCTTTTTGCAAAGTCGTGGTGCAAGGATATAAAAAGCTTTTGATCCTTTCTTTATATTTCTTCCAACTTCTTTCCATTGATGCCAGCCTCTTCCGTCGGATGTCCCAAACGACATCATAATCAAGCGGTTGAGCAAAGACCATTTTGCAGAAGGGACATCGAAGGGGGGAAATGTTGCAATGGCAATGGCTTTGGGAACATTTCCTCCCTCAAAAAGTTGAATAATCTTTTTGATAGTGGATGAGACTTTCTCTAATTTAGAGTCTGGTGTATTGGTTTTCATGTTGAAATTTCCTTAAAAAATAAAATCACCCAAAAGAGGCTTCCTGTTTTTATCCCAAAACATAGAGAATCTTTCCCTCTTGAAATAAAAAAGGCATCCAAAGGTATTGCTGGATGCTTTTTTTGATTTTAGACCGTGGCAGTCTGGACTTCCTGGGGTTCTATTGCGTTTTTTCTTTCGAAGGCATGGAAGCAGTCGGTAAACAGCTTTCTTTCTGTTGCATTGTTGATTTCTTCGATCTTTTCGATCACCGGCATATAGAATTTGCCTTTTTCGTTGATCTGGAGCCTCAGCCCTAATGTAACGAAAAAATCCCGTAAATATAAGGTTTTTCCTTGAAGCAAAGCCTGTTTTGTCTTGAGGTAGATAGATGCTAGCAATGTCTTGATCGTGGGGATGGCTTTTCCGTGAAAGATTATCGTAAAAGGGAAATCTCCTTGCTCTATTCCTAGAAAGCCGATGGTTTCTTTACAGTGAATGGAAGAAATAACACACGCCCTTTTAAAATAAGCATTAGAGAGAATTTTTATAGTCTATTAGCTTTTTTGGGATTAAATTAGCCTCCTTCGGAGGCAATCTTTCCCGTGCGTAAGCTGTAATCTTATC
>CALKWO010000314.1 GCA_938003875.1 uncultured bacterium | reverse complement strand
TGCCTTCTTCCAGTGCTGCATTGATCATGGAAAGAAGCATGTCTTTGTTTTCTTCGACAGCGAACAATCGCTTAAAAACGCAATCTACCCAGGGGTGAATGCCTGTTCCCATTGTTTTTCCCTTTCCAAAAAAAGATCGTTGTCCCACATCAAAAAGTTCATTATAGTTTACCAGGGCGAAGGAAAAAAGGCAAGAGGCGATTCAAAGAAGATTTTTTAGGGTGGCTAAATTTTTCCTTTGCCTGGCTGATATGCCTGTGTTATGATAGCAGATTGATTTAAAAGCCGATAAAATGTAACAGTCACAGAAATTTTTTGACAAGAAAGGAAAAGAAGCATGAAAGTTTTGTTGTGGATATTATGTATACTGCTATTGATGCAAGAGATGGAAAGCCAGGATAAGGCAATGGGGCTGGTAAGAAATCCTGGAAAAGAAAAGAGGATAGCCCTTGTCATAGGAAATGCAGCCTATGAATACGATGCCCTGGAAAATACCGTAAACGATGCGGATGATATTGCGGTGATGCTGAAAAAATTTGGATTCGAGGTGATATTGAAAAAAAATTGCACCAAAAGACAGATGAAAGATGCAATAGATGCCTTCGGAGAAAAGCTGGATAAAGAAAGCATAGGACTTTTCTACTATTCAGGGCATGGAGCGCAGATATTGGGAGAAAACTATCTGATCCCTATCCAGCACGATATCCGTCTGGAAACCGATGTAGAATATGAAGCCATATCAGCCAACAAGATATTGAGAATGATGGAATATGCAGAAAGCCTGGTAAACATCATGATCCTGGATGCATGCAGAAACAACCCCTTTGGAAAAAGCTTTCGCCCGAAATCAAAAACAGGGTTCAGACAAGGGCTGGCAGAAATGAAGGCAAACGGAAGCATAGTGATATATGCAACAGGTGCAGGCTCAACAGCAAGCGATAATCAGGGAGAAAGAAACGGCCTGTTCACAAAATATTTGTTGAAATATATGCCATCAGGAAAAAACCTCTTTAGCATACTCACCAAGGTAAACAAAGAAGTGCAAAGAGAAAGCCAGAGCAAACAGCGTCCGTTTCTGTACAGTGGATTGACCGAAGACTTCTACTTCAGCACCCCCAGTGTCCCCCATCCAACGCCAGGGCCAACGCCACCAAGCGTTGACATAGATATGGCTGACCTGGAAAAATGGAATGAGTATAGCAAGAAGATGAAAGCATCATACGAAAAAATCCAGGCAGGGGGTATGGAAGCAGGGATAAAGAAAGTAGCATGGGAAAGATTCCTGGGCAGCTTTATGCAGGACAATCCGTATAGCCAGGAAGACGAAACCATGAGAGCCGAGGCGCAAAAAGGAATAGAGCAGTGCATAAGAGAGCTGAGCAAAAAAAGCGTGGAATTCGAGATCAAGGAAGTGAAGACGCAAGACAGCAGCAAGCAAGCCAAAAGCGCGTTCCAGCCAGGAGAGACAGTGTATGTGAATCTGAACTGGCTGGTAAAGAGCCTGGAAGGAGGCGAAAAGGAGGAAGTGGAGATACAGGGAGAAGGAATCAGCCTGTATTCCCAAACCATAAGAGACAAGAGCAAAGAAGGCGAATGGCAGATAGCCCTGCCCCTGACAATACAAAGAGCAGGAACCTACAGAGCGAATGTGAGCCTGAAGATAGGAAGACTGCAAAAGCAAAGCAGCCTGTGGTTCGAGGTGAAGAAAGAAGAGTCTCGTTGCCCCGAAGGATGGAACGCAGGGGAATGGCAGGAGTGCTGGAAAGGCGAGTACATGGACTTTACGGTGGACACGTGGACACGCAAGCCATGGGAAGAGCAGTCCAGGCTGTCCAAAGCCTACAGGGCATGGTATGCACAGCAGAAAGGCCTGGCTGAAGAGAAGACCATGAGCAAGGCTGGCATCAGCATAGAGATGTGCCTGGTGCCTCCAGGAAGGTTTCAGATGGGTTCGCCTGGCTCAGAGGAAGGCAGATTTGATTGGGAGAAGCAGCACAGGGTTCTTATTAGCAAGCCTTACTACATAGGCAAGTATGAAGTCACCAAGGCACAGTGGCAGGCGGTCATGGGCACAGGCATCCAGCCTTACTTCAAGAATTCGCCATCCAATGCGCCCATGGAGAGCATCTCCTGGACAGAATGCCAGGATTTTTGCAGCAAGGTAGGCATGTCCCTGCCCACAGAGGCACAGTGGGAGCATGCATGTAGGAGCGGGGTGTCCTATGCCACCTACCAGGGGAATGTCAGCGATCCAGGGAACATGGCATGGTACAGCAGCAACAGTAGCTCCTCTACGCATGCTGTAGGAGGCAAGGCTGCCAATGCATGGGGCATCCATGACATGCTAGGGAATGTATGGGAGTGGTGTATGGACTGGTATGGTGACTATGCTGTAGAGGATGCGCAGGACCCTGTAGGCCCTTCATCAGGCTCTTACCGTGTGTACCGCGGCGGTAGTTGGAACGTCAATGCTCGCAGCTGCCGTGCGGCCAGTCGGTACAGCCACACCCCTGAGTACCGCGGCAGCTATCTCGGTTTCCGTCTTCAGGTCACTTTTTGACCCTTTTCTCTTTTACTCTTTTACTCTTTGCCTTTTTTCTTTTTTTTTTCTTCTTAAAAGGCTTCGCCTGGTGTAGGATGGAGGAAAAGGGGCGTTAAGCCCCCCCTCCATCCTATACCCGGCGAAGCCGGACGCGATAAATGAAAAATATGGATTTGTCACAATATACATTATAAACCTATCTGAAAGGACAAAAAATGCTTTGTTTTAAAACTATTTTAATTCCATACAACAGTAATATCGGAAGTTTTGATGAAAGGGAATGGCATCGTTTTCTGGAAAAAGAAAATCCTAATATCATGAACTACCAAACCCAGTTTTGCACGATCCAGGGGAATCCCTGCTGGAGCATTCTTTTTGCCTACGATAGAAAAACACAAAGAATGCTTCCAGAGCAAAATTCTATTGTATCTACCCCTGTTTCTGCCACTTCTTTGCCTGCATCACAAAGCCCCTGTGCCGTACCCGCTTCTCTGAATCCAGAACAGCAAGAATTGTACAGGTATCTTAAAAACTGGCGACGACAGTCTTCCAGCGAAAGCAATGTACCTGCATATCGTTATTTTAGCGATAAGCAAATGGAAATCCTTGTAAAAACACAGCCTACAACGATGGAGGAGCTAAAGAGAGTTTCTGGATTGAATGCTACACAACTTGAAAAATATGGGAAAGCCATTCTGGATGCGTTAAAAAATGCTCCTTGCAAAAATACAAAAAAAGCAGTACAAGAGGAGGAAAAAAAAGAAACACAGCCTGTTACACAGGTTGAAAGTCAGCCCCCTACAGAAAACCAGACAGAGCCTGTTACACAGGTTGAAAGTCAGCCCTCTACAGAAAACTCAGGAACTCCCAAAGAGGAGAATAAAGCATGAGCGAGTCTCCCAGCACCGAAGTCTTGGCAATATGGGCAGCCTGGGAAAAATTTTTGCACTATTTTTTCGATATTACCCAGAAATTCCCTAAAAAAGCCCGATTCAGCTTTACCACACGCATGGAAAACTTTTCTTTGGACATACTAGAGCTTCTATTAGACGCAAGGTATGCACAAAAGCATGAAAAGCTTGCTTTGCTCAAAAAAATCAATCTGCTCATGGAAAAAATGCGGGTGTTTACAAGAGTTTGCTATGAAGAACGGTTTCTATCCTCCAGAGCCTATGAAGGAATCGTAAGAGAAATAGATGGAGCAGGCAGGCAGGTAGGCGGCTGGATAAAAGAATTGCAGAAACGGCCATGAAACGCATAGGATATCTTTGGGAAGAAATTACAGATTTTCAAAATCTGTACCAGGCAGTGAAGAATGCCTCTCGTGGTAAGAAAAAAAAGCAGGAAGTCCTGGAATTTTTGTTCAGGCAGGAATACGAAATTCTGGCTTTACAGCGTGAGCTAAAAGAGGCATCGTACCTTCCTCAAAAATACCATATCTTTCATATCCGTGACCCAAAAAGAAGAAAAATCTGCGCTCCCCGCTTTCGGGATAGAGTGGTACACCATGCCCTATGCCAGATCGCAGGGCCTGTTTGGGAAAGGTCTTTTATCTATGATAGCTATGCCTGTCGAAAAGCAAAAGGATTGCACAGGGCAATCCATAGAGTACAAGATTTTTCTCGCCAGTTTGCCTTCTATCTCAAAAGCGATGTGGAAAAATTTTTCGATACAGTGGATCATAGCATATTGAAATCCTTGATTCTAAAAAAAATCAAAGACCCAAAGCTGATATCCTTGCTCTTTCTCATTATAGATACAGCCCCTACAGAAACCAGGGGCAAGGGGCTTCCCTTAGGCAATCTTACCAGCCAATATTTCGCCAATCTTTATCTTGATCCTTTAGACCATTGGCTAAAAGATATGCTTGGGGTTCCTGGCTATGCACGCTATATGGATGATATTGTGCTATTTTGCATGGATAAAAAAAGATTGAATAGGATACTCGAAGAGATGAAAGGCTTTTTGAAAGAAGAACTTGCTCTGGAACTTAAACCCAGTGCTACTTTTTTGCATCCTGCCTGGCAGGGAATTCCCTTTTTGGGGTTTCGGGTTTTTCCTGGCCTTTTAAAGCTGCAAAGACCAGCATGGAAAAGATTTTGTCAAAAAATCAGGAAAAGGCGCATCCAGCTTGCATCAGGGGAAATCGAATTGCCTGAATTCGTATGTTCCCTGGAAAGCCTGATAGGGCATATCAAAAAAGGTGATACATGGCATTTGAGAAAATATTTTCTCGAAAAATATTGCTTGAATTTTGAATATCCTTTGCTATAATCCTATCAGGGCAAAGGTCGTAAACAGGCTCTAACCGTGTGTACCGCGGCGGTAGTTGGAACAACAATGCTCGCAACTGCCGTGCAGCCAATCGGAACAACAACACCCCTGAGAACCGCAACAACAATCTCGGTTTCCGTCTTCAATTCACTTTGTTTCCCGATGAAGGAAATCCACGGATTTCCCTCCTGTGAGCCAAAGAGTGACCAGACCTTTGTCCTGCGCCATTTATATGGACAAATAGACATACATAGCCGGGGATAGTAGGCCGAAAGGCTCGAAACACCCGGCTATGTTTCTAAGGGATAAAAATTAAGTAAGGTGACAAAATAAATCTAGCATATTTCAATTGCAATAAAGGTAATGAGTTAAGATAAACGAACTTCTGCAATAGCCGAAAATATGTAGTCGTAGATGTCATTGGTGTTAACCTAGGCGTTTGTTCAAAAGTTTATGTCCTAAGAGGAGTATCCCAAAAAATATAACG
>CALKWO010000313.1 GCA_938003875.1 uncultured bacterium | reverse complement strand
GATAACGAATCGGACTACGATTCTTAATCTTAATCGTTATCTTAATCGTTATCTTAATCGTTATCTTTATCGTCTAAATGGGGAACTTATTTAATTCCGATTCCTTAATCATCATAATCGATTCGTTATCTTTATCCTTATCGTTATCTTTATCAAGAGAAACACAAATAAATACTGTTATTTCGATAATGAGAATGATAAAGATAACGATAACGAATCATACAAAATTTGCCAAACGAACTTTTATCTGAATCTATAGGCTTCTATCGTTTTTTGGACCGATGCCATTTAAAAGGAAAGATATTTTACTCTATGGAGTACGCGAATCCTGATTTCTGGTATGACAGGGGTGAGGTAAGGATTTCCTGTGAGAAGAATATTATAACCAGTTTCCAGGCTACAAGAATCTACTGATACCTGACATCCAGTGGGGGTAAAAGCGTTTACGAGTATATGGGCGAATTCGGGGTTTGTCATAATGGGCATGATAAACGTATTTTGGAGATAGGAATTTTTATAGCGCAGAAAATCCATTTTGTCTGCCGAAAGGTAGGTTCCGCTGGCGAGAAATTGAGAGCCTTCTACCACGCTGCTATCTATGACGCGCCAAAAACGTAAAGGATTTTCTCTGGAATCCATGACCTCCTGCCCTAAAATCGCTCTGGCATCTTCGATAAGAACCATTTTCTTGATTTCGATGCCATCCCATATTATGCTGATCCGATACCATTTCCCTTGTTGTAAGGGGGCTACTGGTTTAGCGACAAACTCTGTTCTCGACACAGGAAAAGGATGATCGAAAGGCGGAATGTGGATCAGTCCAATATTGCGTACACAGCCGCGTTCTGGGATTTTAGTGATTTCTGTTATTTTAAGATTGGGCTGGAAAACAATATCATAATACTCTGTTGCATTGAACTCCAATATCTTTTTGGTTTCTTCCTTCTCCACCAGAATCGGGATGTACATAGGATAAGGAATAGGAGGTATTGTGACAGGAGTTACAGCAAAATGGAGTCCCAAAAAGGGCATAGCGACTTCGACTTCATCCCTGCCTTCTGCCATAGCCATGCAGATATGCTTTGCGAAATTAAAAGCAAACGTTCCGATATGGCTTTTCGATCCTGTTTCCATATAATAGTAGAAAGCAGCCATCGCTCCTCTGGTTTCCAGATTTTCCTGATAGATTTCCGCTCCTATTTTCATGAGTTCATCAAAACCTTCAGGCCGTATTATTCCTTCCAGCGATTTCATCGTACAGGAAGAGCCTGGCAGTCCTGCAATTTCCTCTACGACAGAAAGGCTTCTGGATGCAGATATGCCCAAGATCGGATCATATAGAATTTCTGTGCATATACCGAGACCTTGTGGATGAATAAAAGAAAAATTTCGGGAAATCGTGGTGGGAACAGTAGCATCAAAAAAAGGGCCTGGTTTGAAAAAAAAGGACTGGATATTGGGATTCCCAGGGGAATTTTCAGGAAAGCATTCCATGCTTATCGCGTCTCCTGTTCCATCACAATAATTCCCAGAAAAAGAAGGATTGCTCGCTGTATCTTGATAGTAGGCACCTTCACGATTATTGCCATTTCCTCTTATAAAAAAGCCCATGTTAGGGTCGGGCAAGCCATTCGGGGCAGCAGGATTCTCAGGAAGACCTGAAGAATATGGTAACATAGAAACAGGGCCTGTGACAGCATAGACAAGATTGGTATTATAAGCAGGCTTAGGCCCGATGGCGTAAAAATCTTTCTGGGTATTATGAATGACCTGGTGGAAGATTTGCATTTCGGATTCTATTTCCTGTTTTTCTAAAATAGTGCTTCCATCCAGCAAAATCCCTAAAGATTCTATGGTAAATATCCCACTGGGGCCAAGTGTGCATGGTATTGTATAAGAGGTCAGGTGTAGCCTGTCTATTGCCCATACTACGTGTTCATCGGGATTGATGCTATTCGATAAGACCAGAGGGCAGGCATTGGCAAAAACAAGAGAAATTTCCTGAGGTGTGAATTGAATCAATGTTTTTAAGTAGTCGCCAAACTGTTGCCATGTCAGGAATGGTGTTACTTTAGCTCTCTCATGGATAAGCAATGCCAGAGAATGGGCTTTTTCATATAAAATAGTAAAAGGCTGAGGAACGTATGTTGTTTCTCCTGCGATTCCAGTAAATAATGCGGTCAAGACCTCAGGAGATGCTGTGTTTATATTCACAGGATAATATGGTAAACGAGTCTTCGTAAGGGGGTCAAAGAGCATTTCTTGAACACCTTGAGTACAAAGATAGGGCTTGATTCTGGAATATGTTTCAGCGTCCAGTGCTAATTTTTGCCTCATATCCTCCAGGGAAAAATAGCCGCTTTCTCCACGATTCAACAGAATTGCCTGGGATATGTCCGTTACATTCAGGCAGGTGAACAAAACACTCAATGTTTTGGCAAGGATTTCGTTACAGGTACTATTGATATTGATTTTACTGGCATTGTCTGTCACCCTGCATATATATATTCCATAATTGCCAGAGGGAAAATTATTTTTAGCGATCATACCTGTATAGTGGTATTGCTTTTCTCCCACCATAAGAAGATTAGAACCATAAGAAGGGGTCAGCAGATTTTCCAAAGGTTGACCAGGAATGTCCAGAGATCGCCAATCTGTAAAAACATAGTTTGGCTGGATGATCTGGCGACTGCTATAAAGGAGTCTTGTGCTGCAATAGTCCATTCCTGCATAGGCGATCATTTGGGCTTGCAGGTGAGAGCTGTGATTAGCGCAAGCTCCCTGGTCAAGAGAAGCCGTTTGGTATAAAAATATAGCCAGCAAAGAAAGAATCGCTAAAATGAATGTACAGAAAACCAAAAATATACCGCGTGCGTTTTTTTTCAAAGCTTCTCCTTTCTAATCTGCTACTTCATATACAATCGCTCTGACAACCAGATCCACAACAATACTGATTACGATTTCCGCAGTGATATTGGCAACGAGAGTGGAAATATACATGGGAATACCAGCCCCTGGTATGGCTAATTCTATGGCGTATGCTGCTGCACTAATCAGTGCACTGGAGACTAAGGTGCTGATGACAGTATGAGCAATAGCAGTATCGTTTTCTGCCACAGCAATCTCATAAGCCATGATTCCTATATCTCCGATATACCCTACTGCCTGGAATCCGCCCCTGAGAGATCTGGAAACAATTCTTTTGGTTGCATCACTCATCACGGCTGAACGCCTTACAGCATCGGCCAAATCTATAGAAGGAATAATAATTCTTTGCACTACCCTCATGGCCTGACCTTTGGCATTATATACTATAGCATCACGAGTTACTACTTTTACGCCATAGTCTTTTATCGCCAACTGCAATGCCTTTACGGCCTCTGCACCTGCTTTAGAATGGTTGGTTTGGACAAACTCTGTACTTACGGATACCGTTGCTTCTGTTACATCAGGTGCTGATTCCCCTAAAACATCTTCATTGCTCCATGTTGTCTGTTCCTGGGCTAAAAGCAGGGAAAACAAGGAGCAGAGTATCAAAAAAAGATATGCTATTCTTTTCAAAGATTTTCTCCTATCTTAGCGATGTTTTACTGAGCGTATTTTAAGGTTGGGGGATAGCAAAAAGAGAACCACGGATGAACACAAATGAACACGGATAAACAGTCTTTTTTATATTCTTTCGATTACTTGATAATTTTTGCAAATTTAAAACCACAGAGGCACAGAGAACACAGAGAAATATATAACTTATTATCAAATAAAAAATTAGCTCTCTATGCCCTCTGTGTCTCTGTGGTTAATGTATAACGTGAATTGCTTCCTTGTAAATTATTTGTGTTTATCTGTGTCTATCTGTGGTTCGTTCCCCTAACCCTTAAATACGCCCTGTTTTATTTGAGTTCAAAAATTTTGTATTTTTGTGAGCTGAGTTCCCAGAGTAAATTTTTGCTTTCTGATGCGTATAAAGTAGTCTTAGATACCTGCAAAAATTCTAAAAATGTTTTAGGGACTGTATCTGTTTTCTTTTCCTGTACGTAAGCAAACAAACCTTTAGCAAGGTTGTCGAGATTTTCATAAAGAGCATGCAATTTTTCCATTTTTTCCCTAATCTCTTTTACCTGATAATTCCCATCCAGGGAAATAAGTTTATCTTTTAAATGGTACTGAATCATACTCTGCCATTTTTTATGATTGTTTTCATACATAGGAAAAGAAGGCTTTTTCAAAAAAGACTGAAAATTGTCTTGAAGCGTTTCTGCTAAATGAGGTACTTTGGGTAAAATCTGGTGTATAGCCATCATGGCCATACCATCCACTGTAATGGGGACTAGGGTCTGTTTATTTTCAGCCGTTTTAGGCTCTGAAGATAAAAGAGTTTTTTCTTTTGCTATTTCAGTCTCTTTTGGTGCAATAGAAATTTTTTGCGGTTCTGGCTCTATTTTAGGCATATTAGGAGCGGGTTCCTGTTTTTCTGCCAGAATTTGTTCTTTGGGGGATGGTTTTTCTTTCCAATTCATTTTGTATAAAAATAGTACAACAAGCAGAACAAGAATTGCATACAAAAGACGATAGGATGATCTTGCCTTTGCTTGTAGAACAGACACTTTAAATACGGCTTTATTTTTATTGCTCTGCTCTTGGACTTTAGGTTCTTCGTGAGCGAGAGCCTCTTTCTTTTCCTGAATTTCTTTTTCAAATTGTCTTACAAGAGATTGGGCTATATCTTTGCTTAAACGCTTTGACAGAACAAGCAAATCCTGGTATGTTCTCTTGATGCCTAAGCGATAGAGGTTGTTTTGCAAAAGCATGATTTTTTGCAGCTCTTCCTTTGGCAAGACTTCCTTTTCAAAAAGATAATGGCAAAATTCAATGTCTCGCTTATTGTTCCAGGGTTTCTGAGCAGGTATCTCCTGATTTTTTACATGGATCAATGCCTGGTATTGCTTTTCCTGTAATACACCTCTTTCTTTTAGGATTTCCAGAAGAGTTTTTTTGGTTTCTCCTGCGAATGTGTTCGATTGTACGAAAAAAGCATATATAATATCGTCTTCTAAAACCATTTTTTTGTTTAAAGCAAGCCAGGCCTGAGCCATGTCGCGATAGAATACAGATTGCTGGCTCTCTCCTTTAAGAATGCGTTTCGTTTTTTGGGCTAATATTTTTAATGTGGATTTTTTTTCCACTATATTTTCTTGTTCCTGGGAATTGTCTATCGGGATTTTTTCTGTAGATTTGCTATCGGTTTGCATGGAAACATGAGGCTCTTCTTCTATTTTTTGAGGCATAGCTTCCGATTCTAGTCTTCTCGTCACATACACTTCTTCCTCTGTGACGTGCTCTTTCGATTCATCATGATCCACTATCTGAACCTCTGAGTCCTCTCCGATTCTTCTTGTCAAGGAACCAAGCACCTGTTTGATCGTCATGCTTTCATGATCTTGAGTCCAATGCTGGACAATCTCGTTTCTTCTCAACGGCTCCATCTTTTTCAGAATTTCGTAATATTGGCTGATTTGTGAAGATTCAAAAGTTACATGTATTTTAGACGTGGTTTGAGAAGGTGCATCCAGGGGGATTATGTTGTTTTTCAGGCTAAAAACAGAGAGAGGAACATCCCAGCAAACAGGACAATATATACAAGAGTCTATTTTTTGGGTATTGAACAAACGGTAAAGACGATGGCATTGTTTGCATTCATAATAAAACAAACGCACCTGGCTTTGTATTCTTTTGAGCTGAGAAACCAATGTTTTTCCTTGAATTTCTTCGATGATATCATGCAGGAGAAGATGTCGGTCTTCTTGCAGAATTCTCTCTTCTCTAAGCATTTCTGCATTTTTTATATCCTCTGGTGACAGGAAGGAAAAGGCCTGGTTGCCAAAATACACGAAACCCTTGATTAAGGTATCAGGAAGACAATTCCACTGATGGACTTTTTTAAACATGGCTTTTTGAAATGCTATCAATTCATTGATTTGATTTTTAGTAGCAAAGCCCATTTCTACTAAAAGCTCTCCCATCTTTTTGCCAGGTTCTTTGTGCTGTTCTTTTAAGGCAGTAATCAAATCTTTTGCAACAATAAAGCCATAATCCAAAGCCAGCCTGCCGATAAGACAATGGGAGTAACGTTCTATTTCTATAATATTTACAGATTCATCCACTGTTTTATTTCCTTTCCTGGAGGGTACTCAAAAGGATTTGCATTGCTTTTTTAGGCTCTGCCTCGCTGAAAAACACAAGTACCGTGACAAGGCAATTTCCCCATAAATTTAGATAAACATGGCGATACGATGGCTTTTCTTGAGGCAATTGTATAATGAACTCCATCATCCATCCCTGGTTGTTGGCAAAATGAACAGATTCATACTTATTTATTTTCAAGGAATCGAATAGAATTTTCCTTGATTCCATATTTTTTTTATGAATCTTTAAATCATCAGGAGACATCTTTTTTTCTTTCTCTGCTTCTGTTTCCTGATATTTCATCCATTCTTCATGAAATTTTTGAACATTTTCAGGGTCTGGTAAATCAGCATTTTGCTTTAAAAAAGGGTTTTCTCTTTTAGTATTTTCCTTTTCCAATTTCCGATGTATCTTTTTTCTCTGTATCTCTTTTTTATCACTCAAAATACCTTTAGACACTAAATTTTTTTTTATTTCATCATACAAGGCAGAAGAGACAAGCGAGATTTTGTTCTGAAGAATGTTCTTCCTGCCCAAGTTTTTTATATAAATTTCAGGGCATTTTTGTAATGTGATTATGATGGCAGTATTCTTGTTATCTAACTGATAAATTTTGTCTAACTCTTTTTGCGTTATATTGTTAATCGAATAAGAATAATCCGCTTTTTTATCAGGCAAAAGAAGAATTTCCTGGCATACTTCTATATCACTAAGAGATATAATAGGTTTTTGTTTTTCTCCCTTTATCTCTTGTTTTTTTTCTGAATTTTTTAAGTATACTTCCCAGGAAGAAGGAAAAGAGAAAAGAATGGAATCCAATTTAACTTCTTTTATATCTTTATTTTGAGAATAAATAGAAGATACAAAAATAAAACTTAGTATCCAATAAAAAAAGTTCATTTTTCCCCCATAAAAAAATATTTTTTATAAATTAGTATTATATTATACTAATTTTTTGAAAAAATTTCAAATAAGTTTTCCTGGGGGGATTAAATCAACCTACGTTCCGCAGCTTCTAAGGAAAAAATTTTGATTTTTTTAGGTTGTTTTTTA
>CALKWO010000312.1 GCA_938003875.1 uncultured bacterium | reverse complement strand
AGGCACTATTTATATCTTCTCTTGAAATATGTTCAACAACATTTTGACTAAAACATAATTTTCACCATTCATTTGGAGGATTTGTTTTCCTCTAAAAAGATTTCCATTGGTTTTTTGAAAATAAATTCTGAAGAGGGATAAGAGACTACATAAGAAAAAGTATTTGGGCCTTCATGGAAAAAAACAGGGAAAATTTTGGGGCCATGTCTTTTACAGGAGAAGAAATAACACAAAAAAAAGGATAAAAGAGCAGAAATGATAAAAATTCCTGCGTACCTTAAAAGATTCTTGTATTTTCCCCAATAGAAAAATTTTGTAGGTTCTCCCAATACAGGCAATCCACGAAGATAGAGCCTCAATTGTTCTGCCATTTCATCAATGTCGGAATACCTGTCTTGTGGCTTTTTTTGCAATGCCTTTAAAATGATAGAATTCAAGCTATCAGGAATTCCAGGATTCACTATTTTAGGAGGCAAAGGAGTTTCGTACAATATTTGCTCTAAAATATGGGAAAGGTTCGCTGAGCGAAAAGGAACAGAGCCAGTAAGCATCTCATAAAGCGTTATTCCCAGAGAATATATATCCGCCCTGTGATCAATATATGCCAGCCCTAGTGCCTGCTCTGGACTCATATAGGCTGGTGTTCCCAGCAAAGTTCCTGTCATGGTAAGACGAGCAGCCCATTCTGGCCTTGCCAGTCCAAAATCTGCTACATAGACGTGTTGTTCTGTAATCATGATATTGGATGGCTTGATATCCCTGTGAATGATTCCCTTTTTATGCGCATGGCTCAAGGCAAGAGCCACCTGAAAGGCAATATGGCAGGAAAGAGGTATGGTCAATTTTTCCTTTTTCAGGATTTCTTCCAAATTCTTTCCTTCGATAAAAGGCATAACATAGTAGTGGCATTCCTGGTCTACACCAACATCTAATATAGGGAGTACATTAGGATGGTTCATCGCCTGAGACATCTGTATTTCCCTGTGAAAGCGTTGTATAGCTTCTGTATTGGGAGCAAGATTTCTCTTCAGTACTTTGATGGCGACAACTCTTTTCTCTAGGGTATCCATCGCTCTAAAGACTATTCCCATCCCCCCTTCCCCTATCTTTTCCACAACTTCATACTGTCCTATTTTCTGAGGAATTTTAGATAAAAAATTTTCTATACTATCTGGCATGAATTTCTTGTTCCATTAATTATTTTTTTTCAAGGGTAGCAGCAATTCATCTTCTCTCATATTTCTTACATTGACAGGAGGTAGCTGTTTTGCAATTTCCTGTGGCGAATGGAGTTCTGGGATTTTTACATCGGGTTTGGGAACGACTTCATCGAATTGTAAAAAAGGATAGTATTTGCTTTCTTCTTCTCCCACGATTGAGCTTTCTACTCTGTTTTCTGAAATTTTTTCTTCTTCTTTTGGCTGTTTGGGGAAAAAATCCATAATGGTTTGGGAAATAAGATTTTGTAAAATTTCTGATTTTTCTCCCCTCTGAAGGCTTTTTTGTAACTCCAAGAGTCGGCCTGCAATTTTCATTTTTTCCTGGCTATATTGTACTTCTATCTTTGCTTTCAGGAGTTCTTCCCTGTTCTTCCAGTTCTTTTCTTCTTCTTCCTGGCTTATTTTTATCAACGTTGCCTGTTCCATGAGGCGACTCTTGAGTACCTGTTCCTCATTGCTTTTTTTATGACCAGGAACGAGGGTTTCCAGAATTTCTACAAATCGTGAGAGAATCTTATAGACAGCCAGCGAAGAAAAACCGCCGAGCATTGCCAATGTAGGTTTTGCTTGCGTTTTCCATGCGCCTTCTATGGGAACGAATTGTACAAGAATGATGCCAGAAAAAAGCCCCAGAAAAAAGCGGATCCAATAAGAAGATTCGTGTTTTTTATCGAAAGTGCTGTTCAGGATATATTCGTTTGCCTTGAAAAGAGTAGAAAAAGAAGCACCCATGCCAGCAGCAGCAAGAACCAAAAAGTATTCAGAGAGCTGGCTGGCATTGATCGTTCTGAAAACGTATTCTTGTAAAATTTCTGCCAACATTTGAGGGCATAGCGTAACGAGCGAAAATAGCAAAAGAAAGAAAAGGCAGAGCAAAGTCATAGAGCGAACTAACGGCACAGGCCCTAAAAATTTCGTCATGCCTTTGGCAAAATCTTTGTCCAAAAGTAGGATCGCTCTGGGAGTAGCAGGTGCTATAATGTGAGAAAGTTGTGTGTGCGCCTGTACTAAATCTTGTATGTTGGGCTTTACCATTCCTTCTTTTTTCTTTTCCTGGTACAGTGCAAAAGTTTCTATCGTCTGGATGACAATAGGCTGTATTTTCAACCCTGATGCAAAAACATGCTTTGCCATCGCCTGGCATTCTTGCAAAATCTGTTCTTGTAAAACTTCGTAACTTTCAGAATTTATGGGAGGCATTTTCATAATCACTACTCCAGTTTGAATTTTTCTATAGATTGAAGGAGCGTTTGAGATTGTGTTTTTAGATGAGAAACCATTTCCTGAGAACGCTTACTTAGGGAGACTATCTGGCTCATAACTTCATTGATACTGAACATGCCTTGAGATATTTGCCTCATAGCACTGGTTTGCTCTCCTGTCCCAAGGCGAATATCTTGTGATTTTTGTTCCATTTGTTCCATAGAAGATAAAAAATTGGTAAAATCTTCTGAAAATTTCTGAACCAGAATTACTCCTGTTTCTATTCCTTTTTTTCCTGCTTCCGTATTTTTGACGGCGACATCAGCAGAATCTTGGATCGATTTTATAAGACCAGATATCTCTCGTGAAGCCTGAGAGCTTTTTTGTGCCAGATCACGAATATGGCTGGCGACGACAGAAAATCCTTTTCCATTTTCGCCTGCCCTGGCTGCTTCAATCGCTGCGTTCAGGGCAAGCATATTGGTTTGCGCAGCTATGTCCTGGATAGTGTTCGTTATATTTCCGATTTGCTGGGACTGAGTGCGTAAAGCTAGGATTTTTTTCGCAATTTCTGCTATCTGATTCTGATTACATTCCATGCTTTCTATACTTTTTACTACTGTATTCTGTGCTTCCAGAGAAATTTTTTTGCAATTTGAAGCCAAATTAAACATAAAAATAGCATTATTTTCTACCTCTTTCGCACTTGACTCCATTTCCTCAGCACTGACAGTGATTTGATTGATGGAAGTAGAAATCGTACTAATGCTATATTCCTGCTGAGAAACCATTTCTGTCATATTTTTGCTGGCTTCTAAGAGATGCTTTGAGACCATGCTGACATCTTGAAAATTCTGAGAAAGCATCTTTACCATAGACTGCATACTCTCTATGAGAATCCCGATTTCATCGCTCCTATTGCACGGGATTTCTTGAACCATCATCTGGCTTTGTTTTAAGTCTCCTTGAGACATAATGCCCGCGATATTGCTAATTTTTGTGACTGGCAAGATCAAAGATTTTGCGATAAAATAGCCAAGAATCGCAATCGCGCATACACAAAGAATGCTTATCAGCAATATGGAATTTTGGACTTCCTGGAAGCCTTCCATAATTTCTTGTTTAGGAACAAGCATCATAATTTTCCAATCTACATCTTTGCAAGAAGCCAGGCTAGAAAGAAATTTTATACCTTTGTCTTCATATTCAAAAATTCCCTGCTTGTTGTCTATGAGCTTTTGACCATAACTTTCCTTTTTTATATCCCATTTCAGAATTTTAGATTCATCTTTATGAGCAAAAACAATCCCTGTAGAATCAAATATGCACATATATCCTGAAGAAAATACTTTGACAGGCTGGATAAATTGTTCGCTGAATTTGCTCAAATCAGGTACGCCAGAGATCACTCCTATGATTTTATCGCCATCATACACGGGAGCGGCGATAGCAAATGCAGGCTTTCCTGTAGTTCTTGCCAGATATACAGTAGAGACATTGATTTCTCCCTTGAAAGCTTTTTGAAAATACTCTCTGTCTCCCAGCTTTACAGTATCTATGGATTCTGGCATAGAAGATGCCTTCACGACTCCTTGAGGATTGATAATATGTATATAAGAAAATAAAGGATGCTTTTGCTTCTGATATAGTAAACCTTCATTGGCTTGCTTCTGGTTCTCTGGAGTCGGTTTCAGTAAAAAGCTGCGATAGATCAAACGCGATGAAGATACTTCAATAAAAATTCTTGCATCTTCCACCCATCGGTCAATCAGCTCAGTTTTGTAAATGCCTATATCGGAAAGTCTTTCTATGGCTCTTTCTTTAAATTTTTGAGAATAGCTAAAATAGGTAATTGCTAAAATTACTATTACAGATACTCCAACAATGAGTATGGACGGAACAAAAATACGATATTGTAAGCTTTTCATCTTAAAATTTTCCCCCTAACCACTGTTCTATTAAAAAAGCCACAAAAATACCTAGAAATAATACTCCTAAAACCAGAGTAAGGCAAGAAAGGAACGAGGCAGATTTTTCTGTTTCTGTGGTTTCTTCTTTTCTCTCTGCATTTTTAGGAAGAAATCGAGATTGTATTTTAGCCGTGACGCTAATTTGTGCCTCTCTAGCCATTTTTTTGAGGCGTTCCCATTCCTGGTTCGCCTTAGACATGGTCATGATTCTCTGGTGCGTAAGTATTTTTTTGATCTTTGCTGTCAGTCCTGTTTTTGCCTGTTCAGCCATGACCCTAAGCTGCTCACGAGTCTTTTTGGCATATTCGTCCGAATCTTCCTCACAAGATTCTTCTATTTTTTTTCGGATTTTCTCTGTCAGTCCAATCTGGGCTTCCTGCGCAATCTTTTTTACTCTTGTCAATTCAGGGTTTTCTTTTTCTTTTTCCAGCAATTCTTTTTTTATTCTTTCTGTAATAGAAAGAGCTTTGGGTGTTTGTTCTTCTACAAAGTCTTCCAGAATGGCAAAAGGCTCTTCTTTTTCTTTTGGGTCTATTTTAGTCGCAGGTATTTGAGGCTCATTGCTCATAACGAACTCTTAAATAAAATATTGGTTGATAAACTTTTTAAAAATTTCTGCTCTTTCCACAAAGTTTCTGAACATACCGAAGCTTGCAGAAGCGGGTGATAGAACTACACTGTCTCCTTCAGCAGAAAGATTGCGTGCATATTCAATGGCTTTTTCGATATTTTCGGCATGGATTATCTGTATATTCTCTTTGGGCTGAATGCTTTGTTCAATAATAGGAGCTGTTTCCCCCATAAGAATAACCACTTTCACTTTTTTTGCAATGGCTTTGCCTAATTTTTCATAAGAAAAACCTTTATGGCTTCCTCCTGCTAGCAAAACGATAGGCTGGGTCAGGGTTTCTATGGCTGCGATTGTAGATTCAGGAGTGGTTGCATCAGAATCTTCATAAATTTTTCTCCCTGCCTTTATCCCCAGGAACTGTAAACGATGAGGAAGCCCAGTAAATGTTTTTAGAGCCTGCGCGATGGTTTCCAGGGGAACTCCTTGCGCAATACCAACACAAGCAGCGGCCATAGCGTTTTCTTGATTGACTTTCCCTGGCAAGGAAATTTCGCCAACTTGCATAATGGGTATTCTCTTGTCTTGCATCCTGGCGATCATCCATTCATCCTGGATAAAAACATCCCCCTCCATGCTGCCGAAAATCATAGGCTGAGCAGGTGTTATAGAATGCCAGCTTCTTACCTCTAAATCCTTTCCATTCAAGATGCAAAAATCGCGTTCTTTTTGGTATCTTAGAATGTTTTGCTTCGCTTTTCCATAATTTTCCATAGTTTTATGGCGATCCAGGTGGTTTGGCGTGAGATTGGTAATCACAGAAATATGCGGGGAAATATTCTGGATTCTTTCTAATTGGAAACTGGAAAGTTCCAATATCACTCTATGTTCTGCCTGAATTTCAGGCAATTGCTCCAGAAGAGAGCATCCAATATTTCCTCCCAGCCAGGTTCGATAACCCGCTGTCTTGAGTATATGCTCAATCATAGCAGTAGTGGTGCTTTTACCGTTGCTACCCGTAACGCCGACAATAGGGGCCTTTACCTGGCTCATAAAAATATGAATTTCTGTATCCATAGGAATGTTTCGAGATTGTATAAGCTGTAAAAAAGGTGAAGTGTCTGGTACTCCAGGATTTACTATAACCAGATCAGCATCCAGAAAGTCTTCTTCGCAATGCTTGCCTAATCGAAATTCTATGGGATAGTCTTTCAGTGCTTCCAGAGATTCTTGTAATTGGGACTGCGCTCTTAAATCTGTAACCAGAACTCTGGCTCCCTGAGAAGCAAAATATTTGCTCACACCAACACCACCGCCAAAGAGACCAAGTCCCATCACAACAACTTTTTTATTGGCAAAACTCATAGCAAACACCTTCCTTAAAGATATAAAGAAAATTTTTGACTTCTATCAAAACAAATCCTATAACATAAATATAGATTTTTTTTAGCAATTTTCCAGAAAATATGCTATTTTTAAAAAAAAACCTGCGTTTCTTAGTTAGAAGCTGTAGAAACTAAGAAGTTAGATGTTTGCCGAAAAAGCAAAGATTTTTATCACGAATAAGACGAATGGTCGAATGGCACGAATAGTTTTTATAAAAATTTCATTCGCGTAATTTGTATATTCGTGTCATTCGTGATTGATACCTTTTTGGCTTCGGCTTGTCCGAGATAGGAAAAAGAGCATTAGGAGAATTTTTATGACGTATTTCAAAGAATACCATCGTCCTCAAAGCCTTTCGGATGCATTGGCTTTATTGAATCGTCCAGGCAGCTTTATATTGGCAGGCGGAACATACCTTGTTCCTAGATTGCAAGAAAAAAAGGTAAAAGAAATCGTAGACATTCAAAAATTAGGCTTTCATAAAATCAAAGTGCAGGGAGATCGACTCTGGCTCGGTGCCATGCTTCCTTTGCAAACGCTCACCGAAGACCCTTCGATTCCAAAAATTGTAAAGCAATGTGCCTTACAAGAATATAACCAGATCATACGGAATCAGGCAACGCTAGGCGGTACAATTGTCGTCGGAAGCACAGAAAGCGAGCTTCTGGCATGTTTTCTCACCCTGGATGCACAGATTCTTCTGGCGACTCAAAAAGGCGAAGAGCTTGTTAGTCTGGCAAAATTTTTGGCAAGCCCATTTCCAGAAAAAGGAATCATCACTGCTGTTTCCATTCTGAATCATGGCTGTATGGCATGGGAAAGAGTATCCCGCACTCCTTTTGATAGGCCTATTGTTTCTGTTGTAGGCAGTAAGTCCGACGATGGAAGAATCTGTCTTGCTTTCTGCGGTTTAGCCCAAAATCCTTTAATCCTGGAAAAAGATAGCCTGGATACTTTTGAAGCTATGGAAAACTTCCTCGGATCCAGAAAATATCGTCTATATCTGGCAAAGATTCTAAGAGAAAGAGTAATCAGTCAATTGGAGAAAAACAATGCAAATTCATGTAACCATAAATAATGAAGCAAAAGTTTTTTCCTGCGAACATTGGGAAACCCTTTTGCGTGTACTAAGAAGAGAAGGTTACTATAGCGTACGTTATGGAAGTGATAGTGGAGAAACAGGAGCAAGTGCCATTTTGATAAATGGAAAGATGGTCAATTCGGATATCCTTCTTGCTTACCAGGCAGATGGAGCGATCATAGAAACCATAGAAGGGCTTTCCAAAAGCACTGCTTTACATCCCATTCAGGAAGCTTTTATAAGACATGGAGCAATCCAATCTGGTTATTCTACTCCTGCCACTATTTTAGCAGCCAAAGGCCTTTTGCAGAGAAACCCCGCTCCAACAGAAAGCGAAGTAAGAGAAGCCATTGCGGGGATCTTAGATAGAGAGACAGGATATGTCAAGATTGTCAGTGCAATTTTGGATGCTGCTGCGATCATGCGAGGGGAAAAATCAAAAGATACCACAACTACGAATCTTATAAGCGCAGACGATGAAGCAACTTCTTTCGTGTCGCAAAGAGAAATCGTGAATCGCCCTGAAAAAAAAGTAGATGGTCTCAAGCTAGCGAAAGGAAATCCTGCTTTCGTAGATGATATTGCAATAAAAGGGCTATTGTACGCTAAACTGTTGACAAGCCCTCATGCTCATGCCCGCATTTTAGACATCGATGATAGCAAGGCCAAAGCATATCCAGGAGTAAGGGCTGTCATTCATTACAAAAATATACCGAGAGTACGGTATGCTTCAGGAGGACAATCCTATCCTAATCCCAAGCCTTATGACCAGGTTAGCTTTGATAACAAAGTACGATTTGTAGGCGACAGAGTTGCAGCGATTGCTGCCGATACTTTAGAAATCGCCCAGGAAGCCATGAAACTGATCGAAGTAAAATACGAGCTTTTACCTGCTGTTTTTGATGAAAATGAAGCCTTGAAACCTGGTGCTCCTGTGATCCATGATGAACCAGATATGGCAGATGCTTATGATGCTGCCCATAATATAAGCCATCACATTCATGCCAGGAGCGGTGATGTGGAAAAAGGATTTAGCCAGGCAGACTTTGTTTTCGAACATACCTATAGGGTACATCAGGTTCAGCAATGTCCTATTGAACCCCACATTGCTATTTCTTACTGGGACGAGGATGAACGGCTTGTAATACGTACATCAACACAGGTTCCTTTCCATGTCAGACGCATGGTGGCACCTTTGTTAGGACTCCCTGTAAAGAGAATTCGTGTTATCAAACCCAGAATCGGCGGCGGATTTGGGGTAAAGCAGGAAATGCTTCTGGAAGACATCGTCGGCCATCTGACCATAGCCACAGGAAAACCTGTACGATTGGAGCTTACAAGGGCAGAAGAATTTATGTCCAGTCGAAGCAGGCATCCGCAAACCATTACTTATAAAACAGGAGTGACGAAAGAGGGCAAGCTGGTTTCTCAGAAGATGACCGTACTTGGCAATACAGGAGCCTATGCAACTCATGGTCTTACTGTGCAAACCGTTACAGGTCTTCGTGGCCTGAGTACTTATAACTGCCCTAATAAAGAATTCGATTGCAAGGTCATTTACACCAACATTCCCGTGCCTGGTGCCTATCGTGGATATGGTGGCCCTCAAGCTATTTTTGCGTTGGAAGGCCACATGGAAGAAATCGCCCATGCTTTAGGGATGGAAGTGGTAGAGTTCAAGCGTAAAAACTGTGTCAAATCGGGTGACCCTCTGGATATAGCACCGCATTTAGGTGAAAGAGATAATCCAGATGCCGTTATACCCATCATCCAATCTTGTGCTTTGGAAAGATGCATTGAGGAAGGCATGAAAAAAATCCAATGGAGCAAAAGGTATGATGCAGACTGGAAAAATATTCCAGGAAAGCCCTATCTGAAACGAGGTCTTGGGCTAGCTCTTTGCATGCATGGAAGTGCCATTCCTGGGCTGGATATGGGAGGAGCTTTCATAAAAATCAACGATGATGGTTCTTTCAATTTATTGATGGGCGCAACGGATTTAGGAACAGGCTCTGATACGATTTTAGCCCAGATCGCTGCTGAAGTTTTAGGTGTGCCAACGGAAGACATTCTGGTCTATTCCAGCGATACAGACATGACTCCTTTTGATACGGGTGCCTATGCTTCTAGCACGACCTATGTCTCTGGAAATGCCGTAAAAGCAGCCGCAGAAAAAGTAAAAGTGCAAATCCAGGAAAGAGCTGCTCTTCTCTTAGGAATTTCCCATCCTAAGGATATATCCCTGAAAAATCGACAGGCAATCGCGCCTGATGGCAGATCTGTTTCCTTAGAAAAAATTGCCTTGCATTCTTTGCATGAATGCAACCAGCATCAGATTATGGGTGTGGCTTCCTTTGTTGCAGTAGATTCCCCTCCACCTTTTGGTGCGCAGTTCGCTGAGGTCGAGGTCGATACGCAAACAGGGCAGGTCACTGTAAAAAAACTTCTGATGGTCGTAGATTGTGGTGTTGCCATCAATCCGCTCACTGCAACAGGGCAGATCGAAGGAGGAATGGTGCAGGCACTAGGGTATGGTCATTGCGAAGAAATGGTTTACGATGAAAAGGGAAAAATGCTCAATCCAGAATTGGGTCCCTATAAAATCTATCAGGCAAACGAGATGCCTGAAATGGAAGTCGTTCTAGTACAGACAGTAGAAAAAACAGGCCCATTCGGTGCTAAAGCTGCTGGCGAGATCCCCAAGGATGGCGTTGCACCTGCCATAGGAAGCGCGATTTTCAATGCTACAGGTGTCCGCATCAGACAAATTCCCTTTACTCCCCAAAAAGTTTGGCAGGCACTATCCGAAGGAATTTAAGCATAATTGCACATAGATTTGTAGGCGCAGGGTTGCGCAACCCTGCGCCTACAATCTAATGCTATAAAAGTAATTATTGCTTATCATATATCTTATCTAAGGTGAACTTTCGATATTTTTGTCGTTATCATTATCTTTCTCTTTATCGTTATCGAAGGCTATTTTTTTTATGCTAACAGGATAACGATAAGGATAAGGATAACGATAACGATGAATTTTAACATACTCTATCTAAAATTAAGACCATGAAAAAATTTTCTAAGCCTTATAAAATATAGCTAAGGGTTTTAAAAAAAACATCGAAAGTCCACATCTAAGGTGACAATGTTAAATTCCACATATTGGCTAGCAATGACTTATAGCGAAAATTGCATTTAATTCTTTTTCGTTATCGTTATCTTTATCGTTATCATTATCTTTTTTTGATGATGAAGATGATAACGATA
>CALKWO010000311.1 GCA_938003875.1 uncultured bacterium | reverse complement strand
AAAAAACAACCTAAAAAAATCAAAATTCTTTCCTTAGAAGCTGCGGAACGTAGGACTAATATTGAATTTTAACACTTTATAGTCCCTATATTTATAACCTATTTTAAAAAAGGAAACGTTCATGAGACATTGTATTTTTACCTTATTGTTGTTGTTCGTACTCCATTGTGGAGTAATGGCTTGTACGAATTTTCTCATCACCAAAGGGGCATCTGAAGATGGCTCTACCATGATTAGCTACTCTGCGGATTCTCATGTACTTTACGGTGAGTTATATCATTGGCCTGCTGGTAAATACGCTGAAGGAACCATGATGGATGTGCATGATTGGGATTCAGGAGCCTATTTAGGAAAGATTCCCCAGGCACGTGAAACCTACAATGTCGTAGGCAATATGAATGAATTCCAGGTATCCATAGCAGAGACGACCTATGGTGGAAGAAAAGAACTGGAATCCCAAAAGGGTGCCATCGTTGACTATGGCAGCATGATTTATATAGGGCTGGCAAGGTCAAAATCGGCAAGGGAAGCCATCAAGGTCATGATGGAGCTGATTGCTCAGCATGGATATGCAAGCTCAGGAGAATCCCTTTCCATAGCGGATAAAAATGAAGTCTGGGTTATGGATCTGATCGGCAAAGGAGAGGGGCAAAAAGGGGCCGTATGGGTAGCAAGACGAATTCCCGATGGATATGTTTGTGCTCATGCCAATCATCCTCGTATCAGCACTTTCCCTCTGGAAGATGGCGTAACTTCCATCAGCTCTAAAAATCTGGATAAAATCTTTTTACCCTCGATAGAGTGCGTCTATGAAGCCGATGTTATTTCCCTTGCCCGCAGCAAAGACTGGTTTAAAGGCGAAGACAAAGACTTCAGTTTCTGTGATGCTTATGCTCCCATAGATTTCGGGGCTGCCCGTTTTTGTGAAATACGCGTTTGGGCTATGTTCCGTCAGGTCAATAAAGATATGGAACAATACAAAGACTATGCCAGTGGTCATAACCTTAAGAACAGAATGCCACTGTGGATAAAACCCGACCGTAAAGTCGCTCTTAAAGATATGATGGCTTTCATGCGCGACCATCTGGAAGGAACAGAATTCGATATGACAAAAGATATGGGGGCTGGCCCTTACAATTCCCCCTATCGCTGGAGACCTCTAACCTGGAAGGTAGGTAAAGATACATACATCAATGAAAGAGCCACTTCCACACAACAGACAGGGTTCTCTTTCGTTTCTCAAATGCGCTCCTGGCTGCCCGATTATTGTGGCGGAATTATTTGGTTTGGTGTAGACGATGCAGCAAGCAGCCTTTATATTCCTATGTATTGCAGCATGACAGAGGTACCTGAAGCTTTCAAGGTAGGCAATGGCGATATGATGACCTTTAGTAAATCTTCTGCTTTCTGGGTGTTCAACCAGGTATCCAATTTTGCCTATACTCGCTACAGAGACATCCATCCTGAAATTGCCAAAATACAGAGTGCGCTAGAGACAAAATACATCCAATACACTCCTGCGATAGATCTTGCAGCACAAAAACTGGCATCCGAAAACCCATCTCTGGCCGTCCAATTTTTAACAGACTATTCCGTCAACACAGCTAGCCGTGCAGTCAAAACATGGCAGGAACTCTATATCTATCTTTTTACCAAATATATGGATGGCAACATCAAGGCCCGCATACCTGGTCAGAAAAATCCTAAAGTAGAACAGCCAGGATATGGTGCAGATTGGTACAAAAGAATTGCTGAAGACACAAAAGACAAGCTGAAAATGGTCGGAGAAGATAGCCATTAGTAAATTATGATTGTATTGTAGCCGCAGGGTTGCGCCAAAAAAGCCGTTGCTTCTCAAAAGCCAAACGCGAGCGCAATCCCTGCGTCTTCGCCAATACCTTGTTCTATATGGCCAAAACCTGCAGGACAAATCATTCCAATAAAAACAACGATTGCATAGCACACATGAATTGCAATAAAAAATTTTATTACCAATATCTATAAAAATGAATATCTTTAACTTTGATAACACATATTTAACTCTCCCTGCTAAATTTTATAGTTTAGTAAAACCAGCTAAATTTGAAAAACCTGAATTCGTTTTACTAAACGCAGAGCTTAGTTCCGCGCTGAATATCGATCATGATAATAAGCATGAAATGCTCAATATTTTATCTGGTCAATATTTGCATAATAATTCTAATCCATTTTCTCAGGCCTATGCAGGGCATCAATTCGGATATTTTACTATGTTAGGAGATGGTAGAGCAATTCTTTTAGGGGAACATCTCACCAAAGAAAACAATCGATTGGATATTCAACTTAAAGGATCTGGACGTACACCATACTCTAGAAGTGGAGATGGAAGAGCTACACTAAAAGCCATGCTACGAGAATATTTAATGAGCGAGGCAATGCATCATTTAAATATTTCTACATCAAGAAGCTTAGCAGTTATTAAAACAGGCGAACATGTTTATAGAGAAACACTTAATGAAGGTGCTGTTTTAACAAGAGTTATGAAAAGCCATATTCGTGTTGGTACATTGGAATATGCAGCCTATTTGGGAAATGAAGACGATTTAAAAGCACTCTTAGATTATACGATCAATCGCCTTTACCCCAATATAAAAGAAAACGAAACCCCCGCTTTAAGTTTATTAGAAGAAGTAATGCGAATACAAATCAATCTTGTAGCAAACTGGATGCGAGTTGGATTTATTCATGGAGTGATGAACACAGACAATGTTTCGATAAGCGGAGAAACCTTCGATTATGGCCCTTGTGCATTTATGAATTCATACCATCCTCAGACAGTTTTCAGCTCCATTGATGTCCATGGCAGATATTCTTTTGGAAATCAGCCCGAAATTATTAAATGGAATCTGACCAAACTAGCGGAGGCATTGCTTCCTTTAATTGACAGGAATAAAAAAAAGGCCATAGCATTAGCACGACAAGTAATCGATACGTTTGATACTCTTTGGGAAGATTGTTATTATAGCATCATGCTAGATAAATTAGGTATAGAAAATAAAACAAAAGAAGATAGATATCTGGTAGATGACCTTTTAGAGCTAATGAAGCAATGGAAGCTAGATTACACAAATACATTTGCAGCTCTTTCGTTTGAAATAGAAATCTTAGGTAAACTAATCGATGAGCCACTAATGAGAAATTGGCTTGAGAGATGGAATAAAAGAATTCTTGAAAACAGTAATGGCCTTGAAACTGCAAAAAAAAATATGAAAAACCATAATCCTATTTTTATCCCAAGAAACCATAACGTTGAGGAAGCTTTAACGAAGGCTTGCAATGGAGACTATAGTAGTTTTGATTTATTACTAAATATATTAAAAACTCCTTATAGCTATAATAATCAGTTTAGCCATTTTTTAACTGCACCAAGCCAAGAATTTGAAAGTCATTATCAAACTTTTTGCGGCACCTAGATTAGAGCAATTTTTTGAGCATTCTTCTTCGTGCCCTTAAATTTTATATTTTTTGCAACCTATTTGCTCTCCATCTTGTCTTTATATATAGTTTTGAAATTCTCAATTTTTCATATCATATTTTTTATGGAGAGGCAAATTATGCCAAGAAATGTACTCATGGTCTATCCAGAAATTCCTTCTACTTACTGGAGCTTTAAATACGCTTTACCGTTTATTGGGAAAAAGGCATCGTTGCCTCCTCTTGGCCTGCTGACAGTAGCTGCATTATTGCCTGAGACATATCATCTAAAACTTATTGACATGAATGTAAGCACTCTAACTAAGGCAGATATTGAGGCATCGGATATAGTATTCCTTTCTGCCATGATTGTCCAGAAACATTCCTTTGAACAAGTCATAAAGCTATGCAAAGAATGCAATGTTCCTGTTGTTGCTGGTGGACCATATCCATCTTCATGTTATGAAAAGATACAAGATGTGAATTATTTTATCCTCAATGAGGCGGAAGTCACTTTGCCTAAGTTTTTAGATGATTATGAACGCGGATGTCCCCAAAAAATTTACATGGATGACAAAAAACCTGATATTGCTCAAATACCGCCACCTCGCTTTGACCTGCTTGATGTGAATGTCTATTCCAGTCTGTCTCTTCAATTTTCTCGTGGTTGCCCATTCAATTGTGAATTTTGTGATATCATTGAGATGTTTGGACGAAATCCACGAACCAAGCTCCCAGAACAGTTTATTTCTGAAATGGAGTGTGTTTATAAAACTGGATATTCTGGGGCGCTCTTTATTGTTGATGATAATTTTTTTGGAAACCAGCAAAAAGCAAAAAATTTGCTCGCTAAAATAGCAGAATGGCAAAAAACTCATAATTATCCCTTTACTTTTTTTACAGAGGCCAGTATTAATTGCGCCAGCGATACAGAGTTTATGTCTCTGATGACCGAAGCAGGATTTGACATGGTGTTTATCGGCATTGAAACGCCTCACTCTGAAACGCTAGAAAAAATTGCTAAGAAACAGAATTTAAAAAGAGATATCTATTCTGATATTGAAAAATTACAACGTCATGGTATAGAAGTTACCGGCGGATTTATAGTGGGATTTGATACTGATCCAGAGAATATTTTTGATTTGCAGATAGATTTTATCCAGAAGGCTGGAATTCCTATGGCTATGGTAGGATTGCTTAATGCAATACCTAAGACACAGCTTTATCGACGCTTGCAGAAAGAGAATCGAATCATAAATGATTCTTCAGGAAACAATACCCATGACCTAAAGCTCAACTTTGTCCCATGTATGCCAACAAAAATTTTATTGGATGGATATAAGAGAGTCATTTCCGAGATATATACTCCCAAAAAATATTTTGAAAGATGTTTCACTTTGCTTAAGAGGCTGCCTTCACAAAAAAAAGTCTATCGCTCAATCAAACTGTCGGATATCAGGGCACTATTTTTATCCCTCTGGAAGCAGACCTTCTCTTCTTATAGTTTTTATTATTTGCAATTTTTATGGAGGGCACTGCGATATAATCCTAAACTGTTTCCAGAAGCTATGGCTATGTCTGTAAAGGGCTACCATCTATTCAAGATAACGAAGGAAATCCTTCGAGCAGATGAATTTTCAGAGCTTTTAGATACTTCTCTCCAGTCTTTTCAGACAGAACTAGGAGAAATATTAGAAAAATGGAATGGACGTATCGCCAAAGAAATAGAAAAATATGGAACACAAATTAAAATAAAGGCAGAAAAAAAATACCATTGTTTTAATCATGGGATGCAAAACTATTTAAGCGAGGCGTATAGCGAGTTTGCTACATCCTGTGAAAGCATAATGGGACAGTGGAAACAAAAGCTACAGCAGCCAAAACAATAGGAGATATGTATGACACCGTCTGTCGCAGTGCAGGTAATTATAGCCATTATTCCCATTGTCGGAATCGTCATGGGAAGCACGCTTATATTTTTTTACCTTCTCTGGAGCTACAAGCAAAAGATACTGATGATAGAAAAGGGAATCCTTAAAAAAAACCCTTTTGATTTTGAACTATTTTGTCTTTTCTCTGGCTTCGTTCTATCTGGAATAGGTATTTGTCTGTCGCTTTTTTTTTACTTGAAGGAAGGCTTAGGCTATAGCCTGCTAAGCGGACTTATCCCCTTAGCGATAGGCATAAGCCTGCTGCTCTTTTTTGTGGTTTGGAGAAAGTTGCATCATAGTCATAAATTTAGCGAATCATCCTCAAATGGACAGATTGTCAGATGAACAAATTGTTGCAAAAGTTTTACACGGTGATACAAATAGTTTTAAGGCACTTGTAAATAGGTATCAAAAACATATTTTTGGTGTTGGAATGCGTTTTTTAAAAAACGAGAATGATGCTTATGATTTTGTCCAGGAAGTATTCATCAAAGCCTATCGTGGCCTTACTTCGTATCATGGCAGTGCCCCGTTTCGTTTCTGGTTAGTCAAGATTGCCTACAACCATGGTGTTAACACCATAAAAACACAACGAGTACGTTTATCTTATATAAACCAGGTAACAGAGAGTGCCATTTGTCAATACAAAGATATTGTTAGCCTGGAGCCTTCGCCTGAAAAAGTTTACACAAAGGCAGAAGTACGGGATGTGCTTTTGGATGCCATAAAACGATTGCCAGAGCAATATCAAATATGTCTCGACCTTCATTTTTTTTTAGGTTTGTCTTATGAGGAAATTAGCTTGATTACTGGAATTCCTATTAATACCATTAAATCCAATATATTGCGTGCTAAAATGGAGTTGCGTGATCTATTACATGGAACCATTGCAGAGGACTACCATGAAATGTGAGAAAACTATTAAAGATTTTTTAGAACTAGATGCTTATCAGAGGCTTACCCTGCCTATCACTCTGCATATATTATTTTGCCCTAAATGCAAAATAGAAATCATTCGTATTCAAAAATTATTAGAATCGCTACACAATGCTTCTCCTTTTGAAATGAAAGAAGATCTTAGCCAAAAAATTATGGATGAAATCCAGGCAAGTGAAATGACTTTTCATCAGCAGACATCATCCTTATGGTACTGGATGTTGGCCTGTGTTATTATTCTTTTTAGCATACTATTGATGCCTTTTAGTGAAGATTTATTTTGGCTTCAAAGCTATTTTGGAAACACTCTTGCAATTCCATTGCATCTCATCATGGGACTATTGCTGAGTGCCTATATTGGAGTATTTATTGCTATTAATATACATAAAATAAAACAGATTACCTGTTATCAGGAAAAATGGCATATTTTGCCATCTTTGATTTTTCTCTTATGTGCCTCGTACCGCTCATGGTGAAAGGTATCCCTAAAATATTCTAGGAAAGTTACTATAATGACAGTTTCCAAGCAAGAAAATAAAAACAACTGGAAGATCCGCCTTTTTTTAATATTAGCACCTTTTATATGTCTTGTTGCCAAATTGATCTGCCGTACCTATCGAGTCACTATCGTTGGCAAAGAGCATGAAGAAAGTCTAAACCAGGGTAAACCTACTCTTTTCGTATCCTGGCATCAGGGCATTTTATACTATGTTTATCACTTTCGCAACCGCAATGGAATCGTTATGGTGAGCAAAAGCAAAGACGGAGAGCTTATTGATAAGATGGCCAAATTGCTAGGCTTCCAGACAGCAAGAGGTTCGAGTTCACGAGATGGAAAAGAGGCTATGAATTATATGATCAAAGTAATTCAAGAGACTCATTGCAGTGGTGGGCTTACGGCTGATGCTCCACGAGGGCCCTTTGGCATTGCTAAAATGGGCATTATCAAGATTGCAAAAGAAACTGGCTTGCCTCTAATTCCTGTAATGTTCTGGGCAAAAAATAAACTTCAATTGAAAAATTGGGATAAGACAATATTGCCTTTGCCATTTACAAAAATTGTATTTTTCTATGCTGCCCCTATTTTTATTCAGCCAGACATAACACCAGAGCAAATGGAACAAGAGCGCATCCAACTCAGCGAAAAGCTAAACAATATGCATAAAGAAGCATGTGAATATTTTGATAAAAAAAAATAACCACGCCCAAAGGGCGTAGTTTGTCCCGTTATCTTCTCAAGTCTTTTGCCATTTCTGGATCAATTTTTTGACAAGGTCTATGGGCAGGCCTACAACATTGTCGAAGTTTCCTTCTAGTTTCTGGACATATTGGTCTGCTGTTTCCTGGATAGCATAAGCACCTGCTTTGCCATCAGACTCGCCCGACAGAATGTAGCGTTGTATCTCTTCGTGAGTCAAAGGTCTCATGCTGACATAGGTAGTCTCGTATTCTAGGAGACAATCCTTGCTGGCAAGAGGCCAGAGACATATACCTGTAATGACACGGTGCTTGTTTCTGGATAGATTCCAGAGCATTTTGTAAGCGTCTTCAAAATCTTTCGGCTTTCCAAAAATTTCCTTCCCAAGGGCAACGACCGTATCTGCAGCCAATACCAGGCTATTTTCCCATGATCTCCCAGGCAATTTTTCCGAAGAACGCAACGAGTTCACAACAGATTGGGCTTTTTGCCTGGCAAGGTTCAAGACACATTCCTCTGGCGACCAGGCAGGAAGGATTTTTTCCTCGCAGTCAGGCAGGCATATTTCAAAAAGGAAACCTGCCTCTTCAAGAAGCTGCTTTCTTCTAGGCGATTGGGAGGCTAAAATAAGATGAGGGACTTTTGTATTCATAAATCCTATTCTTTAAAATGGTAAAAAATTTTGCTATTGAGGCTATAGGTTCCTCGATTGCCAAAGCTAAGACGCATAGCAGAGTCTTTCAGCCTGGCCTTCAGGCTGAAATGATGCGTTCCTGCTACCAAAGGCACTGGAATATATTTCCAACCCTGGCAATCGTTTTCTTTCAAAAGAGTTGTATGATTTACCTGAATTTCAATTTCTCCTGAACAAAAAAGCTGAAACTGGTATATATCGTTTTCTTGTGCATCGAAGTAACCCTCTATTTTCCACTCCTGCAAAGGCCCAATTCCAGCCTTGGCTAGCCAATCGTAAGGGAAGGTGCTGGGGATAATCTGTGTAGGAAAACCAGGGGCAGCCAGCCGTAGCCCATGTATTTTTAGTTGCAAAGGAAGGGATACTGGCATAAAATAAAAAGAAGGTATCACTTCAAAAGGGAGTTTAGCGATAGCTCCTTCTTGTGGATTTTTCTTGGTAGCCAGGATTTGCAGCTCGCCTTTCCCCAATCCTAGCAGGGATGAAGATATCTTGAGTTCTCCGCTCTCTCCTTCTATCGAGGCCAACCGCCTGGCATTATGAAAAAGGGAAATCTCCTGGGCTTCTTTCATGAAAACAGGGATGCTGAGCGTATCATTCCATCCCAAAACAGAAGGAAGGGGCGGGAATTCTATCTTGCTATTGCTGTTTTGCACATAAACAGGAATCGTGGTTTTTCCCTGATTCTGGATAGGATCATCTTCCATGGCTACAATAGTGAGGAAATACATGCCATCAAGCAATAATGTCGTGTCCAGAGCAAAGCTTCCTCCTGGTCGGCAAACGTCATACCTTCTGCCTGCCAGAAACAACTGGTAGTTATGGATAGTATGAGGGTAACCTTTTTCCACATCTGGGTACAGGGTTATTGTCCCTTTTACCTTTTGTCCAGGTTTGACTCCGCCAACGATAACAGGAGGCTTTCTGCCCCAGGGACGACATAGTGGATCTCCCACTACAAGCAACTGAAAAGGCGCCGCAACGGACTGGTAAAAAGACTCTGCTGTCGTGCAGCCTCTCCTATAATGAACATGAAGAAAAGGATTGGGAAATTTGGAAGGAAAAGCATAAGGCTCGATCACGGTTCCACTGCTGGCAATGGCTCCATGCCTTAGAAACTCGCTCAGAGGAGTCTGGCTAGATCTTTCTTTCATATCTCCTCCAAAGCTGGTGAGATGCTCACAGATAGCCCCTGGCAAGATAATGCTCTTAGAAGATTCCCAGTCAAATTGGTCAATGCCTATCATCGCTCCCATGACATCTTTTTTCCCCATAGGAATTGTGCCTTCCAGAATTTCTGCCTGGACACCCATTTCCTTTAAAACAGCTACAGCAGAAGGGAATACTGGCTGTCTGGTACGGGAGCGTATATTACTGTTGGACATATAATAGATCGTCCCTGAAGGGAAAGTACTATCTGCTTTTTCACCCTGTCTTAAATAATCCATCACTTCCTTTACGCCATTGCCTCTTCCGCTTGTCGCTCCCAACATCATAGAAAGCAAATACCTTTTCCCTTCGCCCTCGCGCACAATAGCACCAAATTCATTAAAACTATAGGCATTCCGAAAGCCAGAAGAATGAACATTGTATAGAGGTTCTTTCTTCTGCATTTGCTCTGCTAATTCATTCATTTCTTTCGTGTTGCGGATCAATTCCAGGTCTTGATCTTGTAGTGTATGGACAAAATTGCACCAGCCTGTTTCCACAGCTTTTGTCAAAAAATCGATTGCTTTTTCTTTTTTTCCTTGCCTTGCATGAGTGCAGGCCAGGTTGTATAGCAAAGAAGGAGACTTGGGATGCGATACAAGCAGCTTTTCCAAAATGCTTTGAGCCTTTTCCCATTCTCTGTCTTTGAGAAGTATCAACACTTTTTGATAAAGGGCCTTTTCCAGAGTACTCCAGGAAGTATCTGCTACCCCTAAAAAGGGTGGGTTCAGGTATCCATTGCTTTTCATACTATAGTATCGCTTATCTTTAGCCATAACCATCTGATAGAGATAGCTCAACCCCGTAATAGAGGCATAAGGGAAAACGGTTTTATCATGTCCCTGTGCTTTGATGTCCTCTTCTATCCCAATCATAGTAGGAAAATCGCTAGAATATACCAGATAGTCGATTTGACCTGCCAAGGCCCTTTTTTCCAAGGCTTCCAGCGCAGGAAGCAAAATCTTCTGCCGAAATTCCTCTACGCTGGTTTCTTCATGGCTCTTTAGATCATGAAAATAGATTACGTTTACAGGGGGAATTCTTCGCAACGAAACATATTCATTGGCAATCGCCATAGAAGCCCAACTGTCTGCATTGACCAAAACAGCTACATTCTCAGGCCCACCACCTGCCTGCACAATAAAAGGGAAAAGAAGCCAAAATACCAGAAATACAAAAGTATACATAGAATTTCCTGATTGAAGTATAATAACTCCTACGTTCCGCAGCTTCTAAGGAAAAAATTTTGATTTTTTTAGGTTGTTTTTT
>CALKWO010000310.1 GCA_938003875.1 uncultured bacterium | reverse complement strand
CGATAAGATTACAGCTTACGCACGGGAAAGATTGCCTCCGAAGGAGGCTAATTCAGAATTGACTTCCTAAACATACTTGTTCCTCTTGTCTCTACAACAAAATTCGCTATTTTTTTAGGAGAAATTGGATGCTTCATCAACCAGCTCCCCAACAAGGGCATGATGCAGCCTTGTCTTTCAAAATGAGGCTCGGCGTTGTTATGTTTATTCTTTATCTTATTATTTATGCAGCGTTCGTCGCCATCAACGTGGTTAGTGCTCAGAGCATGGAACTGCCTGTTATCTTTGGATTGAATCTGGCTGTTGTTTTTGGCTTTGGGTTGATTCTGTTTGCCTTTATCCTGGCCATTTTTTACAACTGGCTTTGTACCAAACAAGAAAGAAAAAATAGATAAAAAGGAAAGGAATCATACTCATGAATATCATTGCCGTTATCGTTTTCGCGATTTTCGTTACTTTTGTGATTGGACTTTCTTTTTATTTAGGAAGAAAAACCCATTCCGCGGCTGGGTACTATGCAGCAGGTGGTGGCATACATTGGGCTGTTAATGGAATTTCTTTTGCAGGCGATTATCTTTCCGCAGCATCTTTTCTGGGAATTTGCGGAATGATTGCCACCTTTGGATATGATGGCTTTCTCTACTCTATCGGATATCTCGCTGGCTGGATCGTCGCTCTCTTTATCGTAGCAGAGCCGATGAAGCGATTGGGAAAATACACTTTTACAGATGCTCTGGATTCTAAATTCGACTCCAGAGGCATCAAGCTCAGCGCAGCCATAAGCACTTTGGTGGTTTCCATTTTTTACTTGATTCCTCAAATGGTAGGGGCAGGAGTGCTGGTCGAGCCTCTTCTCGGAATTCCCCATTATATTGGTGTGATTATGGTAGGAACTATCGTTATCATCATCGTAGCAACAGCAGGAATGACATCTACCACATGGGTTCAATTCATCAAAGGTTCCATGCTTATTGTTTTTTCTTTTATCCTGGTTGTTGCTGTTTGTGTTCGTGGGCTTTCTACAAGGCCTGAAACGCTCAGAGGTGAAACATCCTATGAATATCAGACCCTAACTGCTCAGGAAGCAGGTGGGAAATTAATCCTGGATGATGTTTCCTATACTGTTGCAGAACAACCCGTACTTGCTAATGGGACACTGGCTGCCCCTGACCTCGTTAAGCTCATCAAAAATGATAAAATAAGCTGGTGGAAAAAAATCGCCAAACAAGATGGAAAAATAGATCTTTTAGAATGCCAGTACCAGTTGATAAAAGCAGATGGAACAAAATGGATCAATGGCGAAGTTGCTTCGGAAAGCAACAAGCTACGTCCTGTGGGTAATCTTGAGAAAATACAGGGAAAAACAGGGAAAGAAGCGGATACTGGATCTCTCAATCCATTCGCTTTCCTGGCGCATATCGGTGATCCCGACAGTATAGTAAAGCGTTGGGGAAAGAAGTCTTTCCATGATGGGCAAGAAACCACTGTTTTCTACCCTATTCTAACTCCAGGAAACAAAGTATTGCGACCTGGTTTAAAATTCAAGGTAGAGGGAACTCCCCTGGATAAGCTTGATTTTATTTCTTTGATGCTTGCACTCTTTTTTGGTACTGCTGCACTTCCCCATATTCTGATCCGCTATTATACTGTTCCTAGTGCATCTTGTGCTAGAAAATCTACGATTATCGCTATTGCTTCTATCGGGCTATTCTATATCCTGACACTTTTTATGGGCATTGGTGCTATGACAAGCGGTACGCTGAATCTCCTGGATGACAATATGTCTGCCCCTCTTCTAGCTCAGTCTTTTGGAACCTTGTTATTTGCTGTCATCTCAGCAATCGCATTTGCTACTGTTTTAGGTACGGTGAGTGGTCTTATATGCGCAGCTTCTGGCGCAGTCGCCCATGACCTTTTAGATCGCTTTGCAAAACTGAATATGAGCGAACACACCAAGGTCAAAGCAGGAAAAATATCTGCTCTCGTGGTTGGCGTTATTGCTATTGTACTAGGGATCATGTTCAAAGGGATGAATGTATCTTTTCTCGTAGGCTGGGCTTTTGCTGTAGCGGCTTCAGCAAACCTTCCTTCCATTCTCATGCTTTTGTTCTGGAAAAAAACGACAGCTAAAGGCATCGTAGCATCGATTATGGTTGGTGCTATCTCTGCGGTTGGCCTGATTCTGCTTTCTCCTGATATGTATGCGAAATATGGACTGCCAAGAGCCGATGCTCTATTCCAGATCAATCAGCCAGCGATTGTATCCATTCCGTTAAGCTTTATCGCTCTGATTGTTGTCTCTCTTTTGACTCAGAAAAAAGCAAAATAGTTTTCTCCCATGCCACCTTTTCTGGTGGCATTGGTCTAAAAAAATTCTTAGTCTTTACAAAGGCATAGATGACGAGCGATGCTTTTGAAGTTGCTTCGAGTTTGTTCTACACCATCTTTGATCTGCTTATCCATGATTTTAGTATAGAATCCCATTCTCTCTGCTGTTCCTCCAAAATCTACACCACGATATATGTCTGCCAGGGTATTCTCTATCCTGCTCTCCGAAGTCTGAATATCCTTTACAACATAATTTTTTATCTTTTGCCAGTTACTGGCTGTTTCTTTGACTCCACTTTTATATTGAGCAATGAAAATGGTATTGAAGTCTGATGCTACTTTGTCAAAATTGCAATAGGAACAGCATCCCGATAAAGACAAGATTGCTACTGTTATCATAAGAATTGTTTTCATGCTTTTACCTCTATTTCTTTAAAGAAAGAGCCTGCATCGCTCTCTGGGCTATATCTTTTGTATAAGGATTTTTTATGTACTCCTGAATCCAGGGGATTGCATCTCTGGCATGCAGTTGTACCAGGGCGCGAATAGCATTTTTTTTCACCCGTATTTTTTTTTCTGATTTTAAAATTTTCAAGATCTCAGGAATTGACTGAGGATTTCTGTGGTTTCCCAAATAAAAAACTGCGAGTGCCTGAACCTGGGGAAAGCCATCCTGAAGTGCCAGGATTAGGGCATCCTGAGAGACAGAGCAAGGAAAAGAACCAAAAAGCTGCACGGCCTGAATTTTTTCTTCTAAAGAAGAAGATTCCTGGAGCTTTTTCTGCGCATTCTGGATCTTCTCCCAAAAAAGGCTTGCGGATGTTTTTTTCCCTTCTTCAGGTTTGTTTTTTTTGATTCTCAAAAGATTCTTCTTGATCTCTTCTCTAAGATCACTGTCTACTACACTTTCATAGATTTCTTGCAATCTTTGGAATATTTCTGCCTCCAATACATCAGGAGAGCCAGAAATCAAGTGTCTCCATTCTCGCAGCCAATGGAATCGTGTCCAGGCATTATCTGCCCTCATTCCTTCCAGACAAAACTCTTTATATCGTTCTTTCTTTTGTGTTTCAGGGATAGATTCCACCAGCACCATTTTTTCTAAAGCCAAAATTTTTTGTGGAGATTCTTTGTCTTTCACAGAAAAATCCCCTATGGATTCATACATTTGCCCAGAAGGCAGCGTCTTCAAAAAAAATACCCATTCTTCCTCTCCCGAAAAAGCAGGGAGATCCAGAAATACAATGTAAATGCTTTCAGAAACTTTTGCCTTTCCATAGTATATAGCATTTATCTTAAAAGATACCATTTTTCCGCCCTGAGGCAAATGGATCGTTTTCAGAGGATTTCCCTTGACGATGAGATTGCATCGGGACAAAGTCTCTTTGCCAAATTTGCTGATATACTCACAAAAAACCTCTGGCAAAAAGCCAAGCATCAAAAAAAGCAAGATAAGCTTTAGAGGGAAGTTCATAATATAGCATTTATCCTTTATATTTCAAACTCTAAGAAATGGGGAAGTTATTTCATTCCCATGGAACAATGCCTGCAGAAATTTTACCTCCAGGGTCTTATTATTTTTATATCATAAAATGCCCTTTATTGCAATGGAAATATACCAGATTTATTTTGTCAACTTGCTTAATTATGTTGAGTTTTGTAAGAAAAAAAGTATCTTATAGAATTATAGAAATTATCCTTCCGATTCCGATAGAGTCCCCGACAATGTCAAAAATTTTTATCACGATAGAAAGGATGCCTAAAAAATCATGAAAATATATGACTGGTTCTATGAGCGAGGAATGAAAGGGGATATTGGTATAGGGACTTATCTCCTTTTTATTATCATAGTTCTGGTATTTTTGTTTGGTATTTTTTTGCTCATCCATCTCCAGCTTGTAGATATGATAGAAGCTGAGGCAGAAGTGTCAATCCAAAAGATTCTTTCGATTAAAGCTGATGAAGATGGTTATGTTGTATCATTAAATGATGGCATATATTTTTCTCAAGAGCAGACTTTATATGAATTAATAAATAAAAATGGGAAAAAAATATACTATGCACCATATAATGGTAGAATTATACAAAATAATATCAGTAATAGAATAAAAGTATATTGTAAAAAAGGCGATGTTCTATTGAAAATATACGACATAAGCGATACGATTCTCAGAATCCCTATATCTGGAAAGATTTCTGCTTCTCTGGTAGGAAAGTCTTTTGTATCATCTTATCATGGTAAGGTGTTTCATGGTTGCCTGGAAGGTACGATTTTATTTGAATCTCAGGATCAGGCGATTGCCTATCTCTATTCCCACGATGTTCCCCAAAAGGCTGAGCCTGGAGAAAAAATACTAACAAAGATCATAAAAGGTAAGAAAAAATATTTTGACCAAGATTGATGTTTGGGAAAAGCCCTGTCTCGTAGGCTAATAAAGCCTGGGCATTGACTGCTCCAACAAATTCAGATGAAGAAAAATAAAAATTTTTGTATTGGGAAAAATGATCCTGTGCAAAATGAGTAGTGCTATGCCAATAGCATCTGCTCCATTTTGCGGTTCTAGCATACTTTTAAAGAAGGCACTATTTATATCTTCTCTTGAAATATGTTCAACAACATTTTGAGTAAAACAAAAAATAAAAATTTTTATTAAATATATTTGACTTTTAGGTATTTATATACTAATATATTAATTATTATTTTTTTTGCACATAGATCCATATTTACATATATGGGATGATTTATTTTAAAAGGGAATAAATATGGAATTTAAATACCAATATATATATATATTATTTTTCTTTGTTTTGTTATCTACGCCCACTGCAGTCATGTATTCTGGAAGCCTATCCGTAAACGATGGCAGCTTGATTGCTACAGGGTTTTGGAATAATCCGCTTACAAGCATTAGCTGGAATGTAGATAATACAACAACACCTGGCATGTGGCATTACGAATATACATTGACAACCTTTCAAAAAGGCATTAGCCATTGGATACTCGAAGCATCTGATGAAACCCCTGGCCCTGCCTTTAGCTTTGCCAATCTCTTTAATGTCATCGTTCAGCCATCAGGCTGGCTTGGCACTATAGAAATCGAAAATCATAATGATGGAATAGGAGGAGTAAATCCTAACCCCTATATGCCTGAAGATATGTATGGGATCAAGTTTAATGCTGCTAGTGGGCAAAGTACTACTATCGTGAATCTTCAGTTCGATTCTGACCGCATACCAATATGGGGTGACTTCTATGCCAAATGTGGTGCCACCTCTGGAGAAATGAACACTGTATACAATGAAGGATTTTCTGCTTTAGATCCACTAGCTCCTCTGGCCAATGGATCCATTTTTAATCATATCATAGTGCCTGACACCCAAACCGTTCTATACAATACTGCTGTTCCAGAACCTTCCACCACATGGATGCTTGCAATTATAATAAGTTGTATTGTTTATAATTTTATGAAACGAAAATAGTTTCCAGGGGCTTTGCCCCTGGTTATAAATTTAAGTCTAAATCCTTTTTTTAAACTTTTTTATAAAGAACTTGACAAGACAGTTGCATTGCGGTTAATGTATAGTAAAATTGTCCAGTATATAAGTTTAAAACTAGGAGATGAGATGTCTGCGTCCAGTATACCTCATCAGGATTATGAATTTTTACAAGAGACTTTTGAATCTATTTGGTTAGAAATTTATCCTATTTTAGAGAATAAAGTCCGAAACCCTTTGCATGCCGAATGGAAGAAAGAAATTCTTTGGATTGTCAATGCTCATGGTCATAATCTTTCTGCCATGTCCTGGGGATATAGAAATGCTGATATAGTGCAGCAAAAAATTTTGGAATATACCTTGAGAGCATGGAATTCTCTGCAAGAAAAAGTCTCTCATAAAAAAATTTCTTTTTTGCTTAAACAATATGAAAGAAGGTATATAGAAATACTTCCTCGGATGGAATTGCTCGACACCTTATTTGCTATATCTCCGATAACAATGTCCTCTCCATACCAGACATCCTTTTTTACCAAGATGATAGAATCGCTTTCCAGGCAACTTCATAGCCTGGGAGAATACCTCTATAAAAATGCTTTTTATGAAGCCTGCCAGCCAGGCAAAGAATTAGGGAAAAAAATAGAGAAATTTCAGGAAGATTTAGCAAAAATAAAATCTCAGATTTTGGATTTTTCTATAAAAGAAATCCTTTTCCCTCAAAATTGCCTGGGTGCTTGCCTGTCTTCCCTTTTTGATTTGTACCACACATCTTTACCACTTTTCCCCTGGATGAACGATACAACGATTTATTCTAAAGTATTCGAAATGGCACAGACAGTACAAAGTTCCTATCCTGTACTAAAAGAATTGTCAGAGCATGATTTCCTCCCTATCCCGCTTATACAATCTCCTGTATTCCCTGAAAATACCCTGGAAAAAATAGTATGGACTAAGGTATTTTTGCCTCAGGGAGGAAAACCTCTAGGAATTCAGCCTTGTGCCTGGCAATTTCATAACAAAATATGGCCTAAGGCAGAGAGGGAAAGCATCAAAAAAATCATAGAGTGGTATAAAGAAACGTCGAATCCTTTGATTTATAAGCATATCCTGGAAAAACTGAGTGTTGTAAAATATGATGTATCTTCTTTAGCTCAAATGTTTTCCTACAATTCATCTGTAGAGATGGCAAAAGAAATTTTTCAGCATTTCAAAAAAGAGGAAAATCGGGAAAAACTCGATACTATCCAGCCTTTCCTTTCCGCTTATGGCATAGAAATTGTAAGCAAATCCAATGCTCATGAATATCTGGAAGAGGATGACTTGCTGGTTCATGAATATTCTTTTGGAGAGACTAAAAGTGATTTTTTGGTACAGATGGGGGCGCGTTTTTCAGACCAAAAATTTCAAACAGGGAAATACGTTCACGTTATAGGGAAAGAGCCTGCTTGCCTTTCTGTTCTCGCGAGAATGAAGCTTTTCCTGGAGAAAAATATTCCTTCCCCAACGATTCCTTCTTCTCTATTGAAAAATTTAGAAAGTTTTTTTCAGGCAGAATTCTGGCATCTGGCAGAAACAAAACGCGATTTTCTTCAAGAAAAGCTTTACCTCACGCTTTGCCAGGTCATACAAGAGGCAGATAGCATTTTGTATACAGAACTTACACTTTTTTCCAAAAAAAATCGTATTAAATACGAATGCTTGCTTTTGGAATTGCAAAGATCTCTTCGGGAAGATGGCTGGAAAATTGGAATTGTAGCAGGGAAATATCGCTCTCAAGAACAAATCCAAAAATTATCGCAATGGGAACAAAAATGGTATAAAGAAAGCCCATCACCCTATCTTTTTTTGAAGAAAGAAAATCACGATTATGTAGCAATAGGCTTTCCTTTCCCACACGAAAGATTTTGTCGGTATATTGTGAGTGAACATGACAGTACTCCTGGCAATATGAGCTACACAAAGGCTATGGAGCCTGAGATTCTGAGGAAATGGAAGGATTTTTTCCCTTCTCGTGATTCCCGAAGTGTTTCTATAGAATACCAGTGCTTATCTTTATTCCAGAAGCACTGGCCTACAGATAAAAAAAAGGTACAGGAAGGTTTGCTTTCTTGCCTGGATGCTTTGATACCTGAAATCCATCAGGACGCTATAGAAAAAATCAACCAGGCATTAGCCTTGGACAATTTCCCTGCCCTGTTGCCCTCTCCTAAAATTCTAGGAGAAAAATGGCCTGCTCTGGAAGCCCAGAATATTCTTTGTAAAGAAGGCATAGAGTATCAGTTCTGTGAAGAAAAAGAAAAAAATACTGTGCTGGAAATCCTTTCGTTTGGTTTTGAAAAAAGCCAGATAAAAATCCGTGCAAGCTTGGGAAAATGCGATGAGCCACTTTGTCTCTCCTGGGAAATTTTAGGATTTTTTTCGTATCTTCTGAAAAGTTTTGTATTTTTGCAGGAAAATTCTCAGATGCCCATCTCGCCCTGGCCCTTCTATCCTTGCTCCGACAAGGAAAAGATCATAGAAGTATGGCCTTGTCTGATCAAAAACCTTATTCCTTTTGAGCCTGAGGAATACTACAACCTTTTCATTTTACAAAATGGCTTTTCTTCCATAGAAAAATACAAAAAACTCCTTTCTCTGTTAACCTTGGCGGATATGCTTGTTGGACTCTTTTATCCCGAATCCGCAGAGTATCAGTCTCTATGCGATAGAGTAGCCCAATTTTTGGATAGAGAAAAGTTCAGACTGATGCCTGTGACACTGAATCATGCTTCAGGAAATGCCCAAATTCGCTATCTTCTATGGCCTGAAAATAAGATTCTCGCTATTGCCCAGAGACGTGTTCTCCACAGGAACGCCCCTGCTATATTGATCTATGGTAATCCAGCAGCAGTCTCGGAGAAATATTGCCTTGATCCTTTTTCTTCTTGCCTCCATCCTCTCAAAAAAATTTTTCTTGTTTTTTGGGCAGCTTTGCAGCGAATCACTACTTCTCATTTAAGAGAACAGGCTATTCAACGTTGGCTGGCCGTTTACTATCAGATTCATGCTCAACCTCAAATCCATAATGTTATAGAGTTCCTGAATGCTGGCTACGAATATCAGGAAATCCTCTCTTCTTCCCTTCCTTACGATTTTGTCCATCAGATGTTCTCGCCTATCCTGGAATTCTTGCAAAGTGAAGGATTTAGCATAATCCATGCAGCAAAAGGACAGATATACCAAAACGAAGATTCTCTTTACTTCGATAAAGAAGATAGCCTGCTGACCCATAGGGAAAAATCAGGAACAATCCTTTATACAAAAAGACCCTGTATATTGAAAAAAGATAAGGAAGAGCTTTGGCAAAAAGGCAAAGTCATTGTAGTTCTTTGAGATAGCTATTCGTTTTTTTAGGCTGAAAATTAAACAAACGCTCATGGTTTTTTTTTCGTCTAAAAACTTCAGAATCTCGTTTGCATTCTCCTTGCAAAAAGATATAATAGCCATGGTAGTGTTTTATCGAAGAAAATATTTATTGATAAAGTAAAGCCATGGTACATTTAAGTGATAATGAACTCATCCGATATTGTCAACAAGGAGATAAGGATGCCTTTCGGCAGCTTGTGGAAAGGTACCAGAATAAAATCTTCTGGGTAGCTTACCAGATGGTGGGCAATCATGAAGAAGCCAGGGATATTTCACAAGAAGCTTTCGTAAGAGTCTATCGTTCCATGGATAAATTCCATTTGACTAGCAATTTTTATACCTGGCTTTATCGAATTGTTGTCAACTTGTGTATAGATTTTTTGCGTAAACAAAAGCCTAACCATAAGGCTGTTTCCTTTGATGAAGTCGGAGAATTAAAAAACTCGGATATTCCTGTAGAAGAATATCTGGAAAAAAAAGAATTGAGCCAGGAAGTAAACGAAATACTCAATCAATTGCCTCCTGCCTATCGTATCATTCTTGTACTAAGAGATATAGAAGGCCTTAGTTGTAAGGAGATAGAGCAAATTGTAGGGTGCAATCATAACACTGTTCGCTGGCGACTTTTTCGTTCCCGACAGATCTTTAAAGATTTATGGGAAAAACGTCCCCAAAAAACAGAGCAAAATGCTTAATCTGTAGCTCGCTAATTTTTAGCAAGCTACAAAACAGCAAGGGAATTTTTTTTTGAGTCATTGGTTCTTTTAAGCGAGTAAGAATTATGAATTGCTGGGCCGTTCAAAAACTTTTACCTCTTTATGTTGGAGAAAGCGATCTACCTATAGGCAGTAAAACCATAAAAAGACATTTAAAAAACTGCTCGGCTTGCAACCAGATTTATCAAGAATATCTTATCCCCAAAAAAGTTTTAAAAGAATTAAAAAATCCTGATCTTCCTGTTGATTTTTTTGCTTCTTCCTGGGACAAGATTTACAGCGAAATTTCACAACCTCAAGAATTTGCCGAACCCAAAACGAGACTACAGCCTATAGAATGGAAATTGCTATGGCAGCCAGCCTTCGCTATTGTTTTACTTTCTTTAAGCATTGTCATGTTGTATGGAAATTTTTCTATACAAGAACCTTCTTTTTCCATTTCTCCTGTAGCCAATACGTCTTCTTTCTTTAATAAAGAAAAAGCTTCTCCATCCTTTAACTCTACCTGGGAAGCAAAGAGCGAAACTCTTCCTGTTGTGCTGAACAATTTTGTAGAATATCATCTAGAGCAGGTAAAACCTCTTGAAACACAAGATGCTTCATTTTAACCATTATGCTTTTGTTTACTATGAAAGGAACAGGAACCAATGTTATTTCTAAAGTATTGCTTAACCTTTATAATAACATTAAGGATATTTCCATGTGCTTTTGGACAAACCCTTAAAGATTTTGAAGACGAGTTCATTAAAGTTATAGAAAGAATCCAGTCCTGTGTGGTAAAAATTGAAGTATCTTATAACGACAAAGAGATTACCAGGTCTAGCTCAGGAATTCTTTTGGATAAAGAAGGCTATGCGATTACGGTTGCAAATGCTGTAAAGAATGCACATAAGATCAAAGCCTATCTTCCTTGTGGAAAAGAAACAACAGCAAAATTGGTTGGAATAGATTGCCATACTTATCTTGCCCTGGTAAAGCTAGAAACACCCTCTCCTGACTATATAGAAGTGAGTGCTTCTGAAAAATTGCGGTTGGGTGCTTTTCTCATTGTAATAGGGAATCCTTATGGATTGAAAAATTCTGTTTCTACAGGAATCGTCAGCGGCTTGAACCGTTCTGTATGGATACCAGGATGCTCCCGTCCCATAACAGGTCTTATACAGACTACTGCCCCTATCAATCCAGGCGATGATGGGGGGCTGGTTGTAGATTCCAAAGGTCGGTTCGCTGGTATGGCTTTTTCCTCTATGAATCGGAAAATAGTGACTCAGGAAAATTCTGAGTTTATCTATCAAATTCTATTTTTTCTAAAAGAAATAAAAAAAGATCCTAGCAATAGAGCTAAAATTCAACACAACATAGACAAAATTTTTCAACTTTTACCCCAAGCATCGCAGGAAAGCACTTATAATATTATTAAAGCCCAGGATATTTTTGTTTCGCAGGGGATCAATTTTGTTCTTCCTGCTGAAATTATCTATTGGGTAGCAAAGCAGTTGAAAGAGCAGGGAAAGATAAATAGAGGCTGGTTCGGGATTAAAGTCAAAGATATAAGTGGCCGACAAGGCGTTGTAATAACAGAAATTTCGCCACAAAGTCCTGCAGCAGATACAGATTTAAAGATAGGCGATATTCTTCTATCTTTAAATAACATACCTGTTTCGGATTCGCTTTCTCTATTGCACCAGATTTCTTTTCTGTTAGCAGGAGAAGAAATCCAACTCGTTTACCAAAGAAATCAAGAACAATTTCATCTCAAGTTGAACTTAGGTTCATGGAGCGGGAATTAGTATTTTTATAGTTTCCAAATCAATAGAATATAATGGTATTCTGCTTTGATTCAGTTTCCGCTTGTCCTACAATCTGTAAGTTGTGATAAGAATCACAGTGGTATAAAAATACCGATTGCGAAGCGAGTAAGCGGTTAGCGCATCTATTTTGCGCATGAAATCGCTCAACCATTGTATGACCAATAGATTGAGGCGTAAGTGGTTATGAAATACATGTTCTTTCAGAACTTCTGATAAGAACAAACAAAATTTTTACAATATTCAGCCATCGCCCTGAGATAAAATTTCTTTTTTCTCTCTATATTGCCTGAAATAAGGATTGCTTTCCATTAAAGAAGGTGCATAATCAAACGCCTTAGGATAAGAAGTCATAAATTGTTGGGTTACAACTTTCAGAATCGCTTCTTTGCTAATATAAACTTTGCTTAATATTTTATCAGAACTTCTGGATAAAATGTTTCTAGCTGCGTTTACATCAGCATGAATTTTATTATGGCAATAACGACAAAAAAAAGATGCTTGTGACAGGCGATTATTTTTGTCCACATAGCCACAAATGTGGCAGCTCTGCGAAGTATAAGCAGCAGGTATATGGGTAATGATAATATCCAATTCTTCTGAAATAGAGTCCAATTTTTGCTTTATTATCTTTCTTCCCATATTAGAAAGAATACGATTCAAGCGGCGAGATAAACGAGGTGAAGTGAATTGGAGTTTTTCTACAACAATTTCCTTGGGCTTATGCTTTTCTATAGCATGGTTTATTACACGACAAATTTCATTTTTCAGAAAGTCTCTTACATTGTTCACTAAGCTATTATAGACATGGCTTTTGGTCGCTAATTTCTGACGTTGCCGATTTTGAGCCAAAGAGCCTATATAAGCATCATATTTTTTTAAAATTTCAAAGAAATTATGTCCATACAAATCGCCTTTATCCGTACTAAATAAATTTTGTAAACCAAAGTCCAGAGCAATTTTGGGATTTTCTGGCACATATTCTTTTTTCTCTAGCTCTTTTACTAAACAAATATTGATTTGTTTTTCCTGGCTCAAATTGATTTGGCAAAATTTTTTGTTTATTCCTTGTTTTTCTTCAAAATATCTATTCGATATCAATGGCAGTTGGATTGTTTTTCTCACACTAAGTGTAGAAAGCTCAATCCAATAATCAAATTTTTTTGCTCCCTCTTCTTTGGCTCTTACTCTTGCTACTTTATTATCCAATGCCATATTGCATTTTTTTAAGCAAGGTCTATTATTTTTCTTTAGAATATGCTTTAATATAGCTCTTGCCAGCCTGCCTGTTTCTTCTGGAATAGGCTGTATTTGTCCTGGGATTCTTTTCCCTTTTTCATCGAATAGTGGCATAGTACCCGATGAGCTAAACCATAACTCACATTTATTTATATAAAACAACTCTGCTTTTGTTTTTTCACTCAATTTAGAATTGTACACCATGCTTACAAAATCATTCTGGCGATTCGAGAGAAACGAATCCAAAACTCCTGCCACCTGGTATTGGCAGGTCTGTTTATACCTTTCGGAAAGACACGTTTTTAATCCTTTTATATCCAGATTTCTATCAAAACCACCATTCAGATAAAATTCTTTCCATTGCCAGCTTGCTATTCGGCAGGCTAGTTTTCTATACTCTCTTATTATTTCCAGGATTTTTTTTTGCTTTCCTATGTTTATGGCATGTTTTAGAGGATAGGTTCTTATCATCTGCAGGCTTCTCCCTATTTTCTTTCTCTTGTTTTGCCAATTCTTTTATCAAGCTTTCTGTTTTTCTTTTGCTTCTTTTTAAACCATATAGCCTTGCTGTAAATGATGTTACCAAACTCACAAAGTCTTTCATTAAATCTTCCTGGTCGTTTGCTGCAAAATTGATTACTTCTATTTCACATCCTTTTTCTTTCATCCATTCTTCCAGATAATGATATCCAAATCTCGTTAAACGGTCATGATGTTCTACTACTATTTTGCTTATACGCCCATCTTGCAGCACTTTTAACATTTTGGGACGCTTATCGTTCAAGCCTGATGCACATTCCTTTATTACTTGTTGTACAATATAGCCTTTTGCATTGCAATATGCTGTCAATCTTTCTGCTTGTGATTCTAAATTGTTTTTGTTTTCTGACGAGGAAACTCTTGCATAGCAAACTACATATTCAGGCTTATTATACTTTTTCTCTGGTACTAATATTTTGCCAAACTCGTCTTGGTACGCATCTGGAATCTTTCCTGCTTTATATCGATTCCATGCTGAACGATATTGTATTCCATGTTCTCTTGCATATTCTTTTAATGTTTTCATCTTTCACTCAAAAAATAGTTTTTTTTGAAATAGTATTTTTATATATTATATTCTATTATTTTCTATTTTTCAAGTGAATTTATATTATACTTTCTACTGCTTTGATATAATTTTTTTCTAAAGAAAAAATAAATGCTTCTTGGGCGTACATTCCTGCTTTTTGCTGCACAGTTTTAGTATGTGCCATTCCCTGCCCAATCCATTTATGGGCTTCTTGAAAACGACTGAGTTTCATACATGCCACAGCAGCATATACATAATCTCCCAAGTCTGCCTTCTCATTATCTATATTCTGCTGAACTTCACTCAAAAGAATATTTGCTTCTTTTTGAATATTATTGAGATCGAAGCAAAAAGGACTTTCTGGAAATATTGGAGTCAACATAATAGCTATAATTAAAATAAACTGAAAAGTTTTATAATTTCCCATGATCTTCTCCTTTATAATTTTGAAGTGCTACGTACGTCTTAGTCAGTCATTAAGTAAAACTAATAGCTAAAGAAAAGGCATTTTAACTAAAAAACCGAGAGGTGTCAAACACAGATTGGATTTTAGCTTTTATTCTATAGCTAATAAGAATTTTTTGCTACCCCTGAAACAAGAGAATCATTTTCCAGAACGAACTGCAAAAACATCGATTTCAGACATAACAAAGCCTGCTCTTAGCAAATTTTTCCTGTGCCAGATGAGCAGTGCTATGATAATAGCATCTGCTTCAGCAGGCGGTATTCAGCCTTATTTTTTTTATGGACTATAAATACCACAGATTCT
>CALKWO010000309.1 GCA_938003875.1 uncultured bacterium | reverse complement strand
CATACATTAAAAAGAACCACAGATAGACACAGATAAACACAAATAAAAAAAAATTACCACGAAGAACGCGAAGTTTAAAAATTATCTGCGTTCATTTGTGTTCATCTGTGGTTTAAATCGCATATTATTTGACTCTGTATGCAACGCAAGTGAGCAGTGCTGTAAAATCTGTTGCAAAATCCGCCTTGGATCTACAGGGAAAATCTCTCTGTAAGCCTTTTTAATTTTTTGGTCTTTTTTAATTTTTTTTGTAATAATTTATACAATTTGGCAGGGGATAACAGAAAATCTTCCATTTCTTCCATATAAGAAAGAAATACGATTTGGGGCAATCCTTTTTGATAAATCTTTTCTACCTGCTGAAAGTATAGCTCTGCCTGGTTTTTCATTCCTTTTTTTTCATAGAGAATGCCTAGATAGAATCTAGGGATAATCCATTCTGATTCTAAAAACGCAGCTTTTTTAAAAGCAGAAATCGCCATTTCGCATTGAGATAGAGCATAAAGAGCGATGCCTGCAAGAATATAGGATTCTGCCAGAAGATAGTTTTCTTTTATTGCCTGCTCATAAAGCCCTAATGCACGAGAAAAGTCATAACTGGCATAGTAAAGGTTCCCTAGAGTTAAAAGGCAGGGGATGTCTTTGTGGGAAGAGAGTATTTTTTCCAGAGATTCCTTTGCTTTCTCTTTTTGCTGGCCTTGCAGCATGCTGATAATTTCTGAATAGCAAGGCATCTCTTCTTTCTCTTTTTTTAACTCCTTGTCTATTGGCAATTTTTTTTCTTTTGCATTGGGAAGGGAAGAAAAGTCTTGGAACAAATCCTGTTGTTCCTGGCATGAGGTAACTTTTTTATAGCAGAAGCTTTTATCAAAAAACACAAGAGAAAACAAAGAAGAAACAGCAAAAAGAGATTCTGAATAACCTAAAAAAAGATACCCCTCCCAGGGCAAAAGATGGTAGAAATTTTCCAATACTTTTTTTTTCTCTTCCTCCCTGAAATAGATCAAGACATTTCTGCAAAAAATAACATCCCAATTCCCATAGGGTGGCTTGGGATAGTCACTGCTTTGCAGATTATGGATTAAAAAGGAAATTTTTGAGCGGAATTCTTGTTTTACCTGAATGCTTTCCTCTGAAAAAGATATAAAATATTTTTGGCAAATAGCAGGGGGAATAGATTCTGTATTTTCTTTTTTATAGCATCCTTTTTTGGCAAACTCTATAGACTGTCCGCTAATATCGGTTGCCATCAGGAAAAATTTGTTAGAGCTAAGGAAATAGGGGCTTTCCAAAATAGAAAAAAGAAGGGAATAGGCCTCTTCTCCAGTAGAGCATCCCATGCTGAGAATATTCAAATAGTCTTTTTTTTGTAAAATCTGTGGCACTAAAAAATGGGAAAAAATGTAGAAATCTTCCTTATTTCTGAACCATCCTGTTTGCCTTATGGTAATGCTTTGGATTAAATCTTGCCATTCTATACAAGCCTCAAAGGAATCCTTGCATAAAAAAGCTATATACTCTGAAACAGTATATAAGGAAAGAGCTTTTATTCTGGAGCATAGTATTTTATCTAAAAAAGAATATTGGTATTCTCCAAAAGTTATTCCTGTCTTTCTTTCTAAAAAAGAAATAAACAGCTCTAACTCCTGAATCTCTTTCATCCCAACCTGCCTTTCTTTATTCTCTTGATAATTTCAACTTAGTCACTGTAAAAAAATAACTATAGATTTTTTTAATCTTTTTTGGTAACTGTTTCGAAATATTTTTTTACATATTCATGATAATTTTGAGGGATCTTTTGTTCTGATAAACCATTTGTAGCATCTTGTTTCATCTGTGAAATAAATTCATCATAGGCAATTTTGCTCTCTCCTTTTGGCCCTACTTCTCGAAACTGAAATTCAGAGATAGTTTTGCCTTCAAATTTATTGCCTTGAAGTTTTACTGTGTTCCATTTATTCTCGCTGCCAGGCTCTTCTTTTACTTTGTTGCCTTGCCCCTGGCCTTGCCCTTGCCCCTGGCCTTGCCCTTGTCCTGTAAGACCTTGCATCTGCTTTTTATCCAGGGTAAAAATCGTCTTTCCTCCCTGTCCATCTTTTGTTAAAAAATCTTCGGGTTTATGTCCCTTGCAAGGGTCACCATGCTCGCATTTTGTCTTGCCACATACAGGGCATCTTTTTTTACCACAAATAGGACAGGTTCCTGTTTCTAACATTTTATCACGATTTTCTTTTAGTGTTTGATACATATCTTCCATCATCTTAAGCTGCTTTGTAAGCTCTTCAAGATTTTCCCATTGCTCTTGCAATTTTTCCAATTTTTTCAGTTCTTCTTCCAGACTTTGAGCCTCTTTAGCAGAAAGATTGTCTAACATTTGCATTTTTTCTAATTGGCGGGCAAATTCTTCAAGTGCTTTTTGCAAATCTTTGTTATTCTGTAGTGCTTTTGCCAGCTTCTCCAATTCGTTTTGCAACTTTTTAATTTTTTCTTGTTCTTCTTTAGAGAGCTTTTTCTTCAGCTTTTTTTTTGTCATGAGCTTTTTCAGATCCTCTTGAATTTTTTTCAGCTCAGAAGCTGCTTTTGCAAAATTTTTTTCTTGCAAAGCCTTTGCCATATCTTTTGTTTCAGAGAGCTCATTCGAAGGAAGATTTTTTTCCATTTGGGGATTTATCTGGGATATTTCTCCTAGCTTATTTTCTTTAAAATTTTCTATTTTTTCCAATAGAGAATTCATTTGGGCTATATCTTCTTTATGATCTTGCAGAGTATTTTTTTCCAAATTTTCAGAAAATTTTTTCATATCCATAAGCAGTGCCTTCATATTGGGATCTACAGTGTTTTTAGAAAGATTTTTGTCGAGTATCTCCAATTTTTTTTGAATCTGAGAGGCAATCTGCTTTTTTTGTTCAAGAATATGCTTTCTTTCTCTTTCTTGCTTTCCCCATTGGAAGAAATCTTTTTCAGGCAAATAATAAAAGATGGATAATAAAAAGAACATAGAAACAAAATTATAGAGAAGAAGTTTTTTCATTCTCCAGGGAAAAACCCTGGACAAATCCATTTTATTGATAGATTCCAACGCATCTTTCTCTAAGGCTTCCTTGACAAGAGATTCTTCTGGGACGCAAATAGCACTAGATATTCTTTCTTGCAAATCGTAAGCTTTGTCTATCCGCAAAGCAAGCTCTTCTTTTGTGATCTTGTAGCGTAGAGTAAGCACTATATAAAAAATTCCTGTACAGACAACCAATGTAAGGGCGCAAAGAGATAGATCCCATACAGGATAAAAAATTCTGATAAAAAAAATACAGAAAGAGAAACTAAAAGAAAAGAATATACAGCATAATAAAAAAATACGGATTACATACTGTATTCTGTTTCTATTTTGGGCACGTGCCATAATATTTTCTAAAGGCTTATATTTTGCCATAGTATATTCCTTAATTTTAAGGAAAGGAAAGAAAAATTATAGTATGTAGAATATCCGAGGGGAAGCCTTGAAATTTCTTGCATTGATGGATTCCCTCTGATACAATTTCCAAGCTTCCATAAAAGTAGTATACAGATCCAAAATACCATTTTTTTTATCGAGAGGCAAGAAAGAAATGAAATCAAGATGGATTGATTTATTCAACGAAATTGCAGAAGACAGAAAGCATATCTATCTACACCAGATGAGTGGATGGAAAGATATAGAAGATGAGCTGATATGGGAAAAATATGTGGCTGATGTCATCCAAAATTATGTAAAAAAGGACTCCCTGGTCTTTGAGGCAGGATGTGGATGTGGTGGATTCCTGGTTTCTATCAAGAAACTCTATCCAGGAGTAAAAATAGCAGGAATAGACGCTGCGGAATCTTCTATCAAAAGAATACAGACGGAAATCGTTTCTCAAGAAGAATCCCCTTGCTTCAGAACAGGTATACTTCCTTTTGACCTGGCACAGGAAAATTCTGAAACCTACGACATAGTTCTTGCCAATAGTGTCTTTCAATATATCCAAAGTAAAGACGATGCACAAAAGACGGTTCAAGAGATGATTCGGATTACAAAACGCAAAGGTATTGTAATTCTAGCTGATATCTGCGATGAAGAATTTCGTGCGATCAATGAAGAAAAAATGCGCCAGCTATGGTCTGGCTATGGCGAGCCAGAAGGCTATCCATGCCATGCCTATTACAAAAAAGATTGGTGGAACCAATTCCAGGAAGGAAAAAATACCCTTTCCATAAGGCATGTTACAGTAGAGGAATATTGGAGACGAAAATATCGCTATGTTGTTTATATACAAAAGCCAGCCTAGATAAGCGATAACAAAGAGCAGTCAGTATTGCCGAAGCCGCAGGGATTGCGCTGGCGTTGGACTTTGAGAAGAAACGACTTTTGGGGCGCAACCCTGAGGCAAACCGCACCCCAGATTACCAGTTTCGATGAAATGATAAGGAATCAGAATTTCCTACGTTCCGCAGCTTCTAGGAAGAAAAAAAGTATTTTAAGCGGATAGAA
>CALKWO010000308.1 GCA_938003875.1 uncultured bacterium | reverse complement strand
CCTATTTCAAAAAATTTAGCTGCCAGGAGGTACTGGCTTTCTTGTGTAATGCTTTCTTTTGTTCCTCCCAGATGAATTAAAAGAGAATCAGGTATTTTAAGATAAATAGTAGCCAAATTTTTCTCCTTAAATTATTTTAATGGATAGAAAATTATACTGGCGTTTTAAGAGATATGCAAATGTTTTTTACAGATAAATCAAGCCAACTTCAAGTATCTCTTGTTTATTTTTGGTCTTTTGGATATAATTTATTCTTTCTTTTTTTATCTCTGGAAGTAATCTCCCTGTAGAAAACAAAATCATTTAACATCATCAAGTCAGAACAGGTATTTTGAAATATATGGATACTAAAAGCATTCTTTACCATAACAAATTGCTTCGGATATTTTTTATTCTGATATTCTCCTGGCCTTTAATAACAATGACATCCAGCATCAGAAAAGCATTGCTGTACCAGGATTTTGTACAAGCAGAATCCACTGGCGATATTCCTATGGCAATGCGTTCTCTGGCAAAATTAGAAAGAGAGTATCCCCAGAAAATCCAATTTTCCAGGCAAAGAGAGCTTTTTTATCGAATACTAAACCAGAAAACTACAGAACAAGAGCAAATCCATTGGAATATCATAGAACCTTATTCTCATACCATTTGGGAAGACTTTAAGTACAAATTTCCTCAAGGCATGGCAACAGAGGAGGATATCTATCGTATGCACAAGAGCCTGGAAAGATTTAGCCAGGGCACAAGTCCACAGGCAAAACGTATCTGGAATGCCAAAATTTTTAGCTGGTTTCAGGCTCAGCCCGAAACCTACCTTTCCCCTATAGCCCGAAATCTAAGAGAACGCTGTGCCTATACCCTGCTCCAGAGCAGCGAAAAAGAATATCGCACGCCTCTCCTAGACATGGCATATTCCATGCCTGCCATTCAGCCTGAAATCTGCTCTGCCTTTTTGAAATACTACGGACAGGATCAGGATTTCGCCAACCTTTCCCCAAAGACACAGAAAGAAGTCGGAGAATTCTTTCTGTTCGTCTTTCAGAATACCCCCCAGGATTCAGCACAGTGGTGTTCTTTTCTCCAAAATATATTCCCCAGGCTTTCTCAGGAAACAGAAAAAATCAAGATCGCCAGACTTGTTGCCAGCAATCCCAATCTTGATATAAAAAAACAGGCCATGGATTCCTTTCAATACTGGTTTGAATCCTGCATCCTAGAAAAAGCATCTATCCTTGAATCCTTTTGCCATGAATCTGACCCAGAGATACGATATAAAGCCATAGAAATAGCTTTGTCCTGCCACAAAATACAACAGCTTTCTTTTTTGCCCGATATTCTCGCTTTTTCTTTTGCCTCTGCACAGATTTCTATTCAGCAGCAAGCTGTGGCAGCAGCAGGGCATCTATCCTATTTTCATGCTGTAGCCTGGGAGATTCTAGAAAAATCTGTTCAGCACATCCATCCACCTCTCAGACAAACAGCCGCAAGTTCCCTGGAAGTATTTTCTCAACAAACTGTTCCACCGTCCCACCAAAACAGTTTCTCTTCAAGAATAACTACAATGCTCTTTGCTCTCGCCCAGGATACATCCCCAGAAGTAAAATCCGCTGCGATCAAAGCACTAGGAAACAGTAACATCATCTTTTCTCCAGAAGCCCAGGAACGCTTTTTTGCTCTGACCTTGCACGCTATCTCTGATCCCCATATCTGCCTTGCCTGTGTTCCTGTCCTGGCAAAATTTTTTGTAGGGAAGAACCCATCGGATCCATCGAAATCTTTGCTTTCTCAAAGAACAGCTAAAACGAATTATCATTGGGTATGGGAATATAAACGCACACTTTATCGTTTGCAGGCTCCCATTCCTATCTCCTGCAAGCGATTCAACCAGATTCATCCTACACAGGTACAATCCCAGGAAGCCTGGCAGAAGCTAGAAATCCTGGCAGACAGCCATAGCCCGACTATTCGCAGAGAAGTTTTGTGGACACTCTGGCAATTCGCCTATGAGCTTTCTCCTGATAAGCAAGAAAAATTTTGGCAATTTGTCCGAAAGGCAACGGAAGATACTGATAAACTTGTGCAATTGGCTGGCTTCTGGATCATGAACGAAATATTTCCTTATTCTCCCAAAGAATGGCAAAGCACAAGCTGGCAAATCTTGTCTCGTTTGATTACTAATATACAGTATTCGGAAGTAAACCGTATGATACTTTGGTGCTTGCGCCTGATTTTAGAAGAAAATCATGGAAAATTTTCTACCCAAATTGCTTCTCTCGTAATTCTGGCAAACGAGAAAAAACAATATGAGATACAAAAGGCTCTCGTTGATCTTTTAGGAAGAATTTTATATAAGGATTTAGGCGAATACGAGGAAGAAATTTGGCAAATACTTGCAAAATCTTTACAGAATACGACTATCAGCTTTTTCCAGACAGGTATGTATGCAACAGGAATGCTTTTGATTCAAATCCCTATAGGCTCTCCTTGCCAATCCAGAGTCTGGGAAATCCTTTATAGCATCGAAAAGGATCGCAAAAAATTTATAGACGAAAATTTATCCTGGATAACAGAATACAAAAGCTGGCCTAAAAATCCAGAAGAGCAGAAAAAAATCTTTCTTTTTCTGCATGAATGCTTCTGTGCTTCCGCTCATGCCAATAAAGCACCTATACAGATGCATATTTCCCCCTATGCCAGAATCTCTTTACCTTGCCTGCAAGTCGTTCTCAGCCAGTCTTATCCCTATCCTATTGCCAAACATTTTGGCAGCAGTTTTACAGGAGCATGTCTGCATCCTGTTGTAGATTTTTTGCGAAGATACCATCCATTCACAGCCCTTGTTCCTGGCTCCTGCATTCTAAATGTAGCTGTTTATCCAAACCAACCCTGGGAAAGCTTTTTTCTTTTTTGTTGTTTCCATGCAGATGAAGAAGAACAGAAAAAAATTATCGCTAACCTGCTACATCTAAAGGAATAAATCGAATGAAATATCTTCTTTTGATGGTTGTTATTTCCAACCTCTATGCAGAACAAAGACTCAAGATCAAGCTTACAAACGACACTATGCAAACTTTAGCTTATTTTACCTTTGCTGTAGACTATAGTAATAAGCTAGAAAAAACCGTTCGATTGTATGGATATGCAATCATCCCTGCATATCAAAAAGAATGCCTTGGCTGGGATTTTTTCCCTGTTCAAAACAAAGATGTTCATTATTTCAGTGCTATACTAAAAATCCAAAATGGCAAGATTACTGGCTGGGCTACTCCAAAGCGTTTACCTGCTATCATTCTTTCTATACCTTGCTATAACCATGAAAAATCCATCTATTTTAATAGCCAACCACTGAAAATAAGAGATGTTCTTAACCTTGCCCAAAGCCAATCTATGGATTGGAAACAAAACATTGTTCACTACTGGCTGTCCTACCAGTTTATCCCTTTACAAGTGCCTTTTGCCTTGCTCCATACCAGAGATGATGATAGCGATTTATTAGTTTATGAAAATTCTGTAGGTGATCTACTCTTTGAAATCCACAAACATAGATAAAGTAGCAGCTAAAAAATGCTTTCTATTAGTTTTTGCAAAAAAATAGTGTTTTTTTCCCTATTTTTTGCTATTGTATACAAATATTACAATCTTTTTTTTACAATTTTTCATACAATTATACAACAGACAGAACAATATGGCGAAAAAAGAAATTTACATTAAAAACAAATCCATAGAAGAAGAGATTCTGGAGAGATGCAAAAATAGGCTGCCCCAAATAGTATACACACTTTGTAAAAATGCCAATATAAGAGAGGATTTATTGGCAGAAGCAGAAAAGGCACTATGGGAAGCCATACAAAATTTTGATGAGAAAAAATCCAGAAAGGGAGTTCCACACGACATTGATTCTTTAGAAAAAGCAATCTGGTCTTATGCATATCTTCGTATTAAAGGAGCCGTAATTCAGGGCAGCATTGACAATATATACGATATAAAACGCTATGAACAAAGGCAGCTCAAAGCTATCCAGGACATACACGATGAAATTATGCAAGAAACGGGGAGCTATGTAACAGCACAAGAAATCCTCCAGAGAATCCAGGAAAAGAAAAAAATTCTTTATAACCAAGGCAAAGATCCGAATCAATGGCTCCCCCAAAAATGGGAAGATCAACACGAAATCCAGACCGCTTTAGAAAAACTCAAGCGTCCCTTTATGGGCCTTAGCAGGCTAGAACCCATGACAATAGATGAGCTAGAAGACGATGAAGACTGGCAAATCGCAGTCGAAATCCTTGATTCTATACCCATTGCTCTATCCAGAGAAATTTTACAAAAAAAATTTTTACAAGAGAAGACCTATCTTGAGATCGCCAGAGAAGTAGCTCTTACCCAGGATAAAGTTCGTACCAGGTTATCCAAAATCCTGAATTTTTTACGAACTCGCTGCCAGCAATATTGCCACAAAGATCGTCTAAGTATTTGCAGAGCAATACTAAACATTAGCAACACATTGCCAAATAGCTTTGAAAATAGTCAAGGAAACCCTCATGAAACCTAATATCCTACATCTTACAGTGCAAGAGCTGGTACTCCTGTATCAAGGATTAGCCAGTGCAGAGCTACAGCAGAAAGCTCAAAAACATTGCCAGATATGCATTCTCTGTAAATCGCGTAAAGAAAATCTGGAGCAAGGCAACCTGTCTTCAAAAGAAAAACAAATGCTCGACAAGTGGATTAAAGTGTCCCAAATTCCAAAAGCCACTTTGCCCATACCTTTTTTATGGGAAGGTCAGCAAGACCCATCCCATCTGGCAGCCTGTGCAGCATCTTCTATCCAGGATCTTTGCGCTAAACCCTTACGCCCTCATATACCAGCCAGGGAAAATCTCCAGGCCATACTCGATCATCTGAACAAATTACGCATTATATTTACTATCTACGAAGGCTCCCTATACCTGGAATTTCTCGAAGTACCCATTTGCATCCTCAGAAATCTTATCTCCCAAATCCAAATCGGTCCCCATACCTTTTCCTCCCAAAATCTTGATGACCAGGGAGGAATCTGCCTGGGAAAAATCTCCTCCACTACCCTATCTGGCGAAGAGGTCTCACACTTCAAACCACAAGACCTACAAAATATTCGCCTGGAAATCAGGATAGACAAGGTGTGAAGGAGAAAAGAAATTGTGGCCGAATTCATAAAGTCATTGGACTGAAAGTAAAACATAAGGAAGAATGCAGGATATATCTGTTTTATAAGACATTAGCACTATAAAAGGATCAAATGTAACAACATTGTAATTTAGAGAATACAATGCAGCATTTAATCTGGTAAACACAAAATTATTTCTTTTCCTTCTTTTGTGTTTCTTATGTCATTTTCCCAACTTTCTAAAGGTCTATCTAAAGTATATACTTTATATCTGCCACACCATTTTAAAAAACGCAATTTGTCTTGTTTTGTGGGATAAAGATATGGTAAAATATCTTTATCTTCTGTTTTTTCTCCTGCCCATATATTTTGTGTAGGGCCATTTCCCCACCACAAACCTGCTTTATTTTGCCAAGTTATCACTAAAGCACTCTTTCTCCTGTTTTTATTTTTCTCGGTCTCCTCAAGATCTTGTTGCCTTTGCCGTTCAAGATCTTGTTGCCTTTGCCGTTCAAGATCTTGTTGCCTTTGCCGTTCAAGAT
>CALKWO010000307.1 GCA_938003875.1 uncultured bacterium | reverse complement strand
AGCCAATTGTCTCTGACCACGTCCAGAGGACGTGGTTTTCTGGGTCTGAATAAATTTGTTCCTCCTTTCAAATTGGTACAGTACCTCACTGGATATTTCTATTGCCTTTGAGAATTATAAAACCCATCGAAAAATAGAATTTTTTTGAAAAATTTCTGACTCCTTTCGAAGTGGATAAATGCCTGTCTCCTTCTATTCCTCTGAATCCACAAAAAGCCGAAAAAAAAATCGAATTTTTTTCATAAACCTGAGATTCCGAAAACTCTCTCTTTCTATTCCTCCAAGTACCTATAAAAAACATAAAAATTTTTTATATTTTTTTTCATCCTGAAAAGGCTAAATGAAACGAATTCATTCATCTACTCAAGTTTCTGAAAAATATTGCCGCAAAGAAGACACCGCGCTGCAAACCTGTCTACAGCCACCCGGACATTGGTACAGCCGCACGACCATTTTTTGAGCTTGGATGAGCCATGTTTTCGATGATCCATTACTTCTGGCATTTTCGAAACCTGTACCCCATATTTTTTAAGGATTTGTAGGAACGGGCTTTTCTCTTCATCTTTTTCATAGAGAGTAAATCCATGTTGATCTACGATGAGTCCCAGGGAGAGAGCCTTTTCACAAAATTCTTTGTTGTGATAATTTCTTTTCCCAGGCTTGCCATACGCCTGCTGAAAAGCATGCAGAAGCTCATGGAGTAGAGTACCCAAGATTTGCCAAAACGGACGGTCAAGGTACCTTCGATTGATGGCAATTTCTCCCTTGAGCCCAAATCCATTGTGTCCAGTGTGAAAATGACCGAATCGTGTTCGCTTCAGCCAATCGACACTCAGAGAAATCTCCTGAATTTCAAGTTGAAACTCGAAATTGAATCTGCTTGCCCACAGAAGAAGCTCTCCAATCAGTTCTTGGAGTTCCCAAGTCTTCTCAGTTTTCTGGTGATTGGCGAGTGCTTGGTACATTGTTTTCTCATTCATACCATTGCTCTCCTCAAATCTGGAGACTCGAAATAATGATTGATACTCCTCGACTATTTCTATTCCTCTGAAATCACAAAAAAAACAGAAAAAAATGGAATTTTTTTAACCTGTGGATTCCAAAAACTCATTCTTGTCTATTGCTATTCCCCCGCGTCCACAAAAAGACGCTGGGAAAAATAGAAAAATTTTGCGAGAGGTTTGGTTCGGGTATGAGTAAAGAAAGAAAGGAAATTCTTGAAACGACGCGAGGGAAAAAGATAATTTTCGAAATGATTGAAAGATTTGAAAAAATTGGAATTATCATGTCCAGCTTATGGTGGGCATAGGCTGTTTTTGTGGATAGGCAATTTGGAGGATTGTAGGGAAAGCCTACTCTAGTTTTATAGAGAGATGCTGAATTACTTCCTCTAAGATTTTCCGTTCTGGATATTGGAGTTCATTGAAAATTTCATAAACTTTTTTAATAAATGGTAGGATTTCTTTTTGCTTGTCTTCTAGATTTTCTAATAACTCTTTTATAGAAATTAACGTATCTTCGATATCTTTTTGGTTTCCTATCTTTTGCTCATAATAAAGAGCCCGATGAAAAAAATCTATAGCTTCATTTAGCTTCTTCTGCGTCACATAAATCGTCGCAATATTGTGGCAAGCATTGGCTATTCTACGACCCTCGCGTAACTCTTCATGAATCTTGAGAGCATATTGATAAAAATACATCGCTTCATCTAACCTATTAAGCTCTTGAAGAATTCTTCCCTTCTGATGATAGCAATTACCAATACCACTACGCTCATCCAAGACTTTTTTTAAAGAAAGAGAATCTTGATAATACTTTAATGATTCCAATTTATTGGTATCTTGCAAAACCCTCGCTATTTGGTAATAAGAATAAGACATTCTATTAAGATTTCTTAATTTTATATATATGTCTAAAGAATTTTGATAGTAATCCCTCGCTTTATCCAAATTTTTCATATCTTGGTAAATAATCCCAATACTATGAAAGGAATCAGCTATACCAAGATCATCTTGTAAATCTCTATAGATATTAAGTGCATTTTGATGATACTCCATTGCTTTATCTAATATATTCTTTTCTTCGTATGTTCTTCCAAGTTGATAATACGAATTAGCTATACCAATACGATCTCCTAACTTTTGTCTTATAGAAAGAGAGTCATGATAATACTTTAATGCTTCATCAAAATTACTCCATTGATAATAGATATTACCAATCGCGTGATAAACATCGGCAGAACTTTTATTATCGCTCGTCTTTTTAAATATATCCCGCAAGTTATTACAAATTTCCATTGCTTCATCATATTCGCCTTGGTTCAAATTTATGTCCACAAGATCAAAAAAGAGCTGTTTTTTGTACAAGTCATCTGTAATTATAGAAATTTCTTCTTTTACTATAGAGCAGGCTTTATTCCAATCTCCCATATTTTTAAAAATAATGAATAACTCGTGGCACACTTTGTTGCTCTCTTCATAAATCTGAGCAGCACGAAAGTGTTCTAATGCAAAAAGAGCATCAGATGTTTTGCCCAATTGTTTCCTTCTCCATTGAAAAAAATCAGCAGCTACTACGTGTGCCATTTTTCGTTTTTGATTAGAAAGATCCTGCCCAAAATAAGCAGCGACTATAGATGGAACAAAAAAATACACTGTTCCAGAGATTTTTTTAATTTCAATTAAGGAAAGGTTTCGATAAATATTCAAAGCACCTTGACAAATATTAGCAGCTCTTTCCTGCAATTCGACCCAATTTTTTTTCTCTTCATATTTTTGTCCATCTGTAAGCATATTTACAATTTGTAGTTCTATTGCGCATTGATCTACTGGGCATCGATATAATCCAACCCGAGCCAATAGTTCTCTTTCCTGTAGATCAAGTCTTTCTCTTAATTTTAACAATCCACTATTTTCGGTTAAATGCAGTTTTTGACTTTCTAATTTCTGATAAAATTCTGACTCTTTTTCCAAAATTTGAGGATTTTTCATTATAAATCCTATAAATTGCTCAATGTAGTCAGGGTTTCCTCCCACTTCTTTGAGCAAAAACCTACGTTGGACTTCGGTAAGCTTGGAATATATAGGTTGGCGTGACCACTTTAAACTAGATTCTTGCAATTCATGAACAGATAAAATAAACCAATCTTTTTTTAGCAGTTTGATAAGATGGCGAGTAGTTAATATTAATAAACCCTGAGTACTATCAATTAAGCTCTCATGCAATATTTGTAAACAACGATTTGCTTCAAGATTTATATTTTCGCCAATTTCTTCAAAATTATGTATAACCAAAGCGTGTGGATAATTATGATAGAGCCATTTGGAAGCTTGTTGGAGTCTCTCATATAGTTTTAGCTCCATATTTTCTAAAATTGTTAATTCTTTTAAAGATATTCTACTTTCTATCAATTTATAAAATTGTTCTAGCAATATAGAGGCATTAAAATGTCTGATCTGAATATCATGACAAGGAAGTTTCTGTTCTTGAGCTATCTTTTGAGACAAAGAACTTTTACCAACACCTTCAGCACCATATAAAACAATTGCTCTTTTTCCATTTCGAATGTTTTTGCGTAACTCACGTAGTTCTCTATACCTACCAACAAAAGCTTTAGGAGACAAAGCAAGTTGAGAAAAGTCTGTCGTTTTTTTTGCATCAAATAAAGGATAACTAGGAAATCGTCCAAAAAGACAAGGTAGAACCCAATCAGGATGCCTAGCCAACTTAGGGTCTTGATTAATGTACAAGTCATGCCGTGCTTTACAAAGTGATTCTCCAAAGGAAAAACCTTGGCTTACTCCATAAAAAAAATGTTGAGTTAGGTAAATAGCAGTAGAATCAAAAATAGTGCCGCCTATTCCAATAACAAAAGGCACAACTTGAAGTAATTGCTGACTTATCTTAGGATTGTTTCCATTACATGTGCGACAAGAAGAAAGATAAAGCAATAAAAGGTTTTTAGCTTGTTGTAACATGCTGGTTAAGCTTTGATCATTTCTTTCCAAATAAACAATATCTTTTTTTCTTGATGGAGTCTCAAAAATTATAAAGCTCCCTTGGGAATCGCTTCCACCATGACCCGAAAAAATAAAAATATGCGGCTGCATAGCATTGATCTCCGTAATCAATTCGGATCGAGTGCATTCCGGCAGAATTTTAAATATCACTTTTTGCTTCTCAATTAAAGGTTTAAGCGCATTATAAATACTTTCACTTTCCTTCTCGTAATCAAGATGATTCTGTCCTTCAGGGGAAGAAATACCTACCAAGACTTTTAAAGTACCAGATATCAATAATGGTGTTGCTTCTTTTTTCATATTCCTCTCGCAATGGATAAAGCTACAGTGATGAGCAAGATAGTCCATACTAGGATGACGCAAAGCCTCCAAAGGAATCATTGGCGCAAGTATAGACCATATCACTATCTCCACGCTTTTTTCTTGAAATACCTCCTCCCATAAATATTCTCGATCAGCAGGAAAAAGCTTGGAAAATAGTTCCGAACCTAAATTAGAAAGCATTAGTTCTTTATCTATAATGAGTTGTTTATCATAACGTTCTCTTAAATCTCTATTTTCCATTATTAAATTATCTTGATCCTCAGAAAAAATTTTGTAATAAGATGACTTATAATAAATATCTGGACAAAATTCAACTGTGTAATGAACAGTGTGTCTTGGACTTTGCCATTGAATCTCCAAATTATGCTTATTTTTAGTAGCAATACTCAAATAAATTTGATAGCTCATAAGTATACTCTTAACTTTTATTAGGTTCAACGCCGTTTACTTTTATTACCATATTTTTTTTATTAATATCATTTTTTATTTTTATCCCGAAAATTGGTAATTCAAATTTATTTCTTCTTTTACATATAATACATTCTCTTTCTAACTCAATTTTTTTATTCTTACCGGCCAGATCTTCAATTTTTTCTTGTTCTTCTTGTAAGACTTTTGCTGGGTTCTCTTTTTCGCAAAAATAACAAACGAAAATAAAAGAAATACTTTTTTCTTCGGAAGTGTGTATTACTTCTCTCCTATCACTTTTACCCGCGAGGTAATTTTCTTCTTCTATGTAAAATAATTGGTCTTCTTCTATTCCATCTGATTCTGTAACATCATATTTCCATCCTGAATAAGCACTTTCTTTCTTTACTTCCATCTCTTCCGAAAAACAGGAAGGGTTTGGATGGAAGTCTTCCAAAGATTCAGATAATCTGGCTAATTTTGGAAGAGAGTTTCCGTGTAAAATTTCCTGTCCTACCTCTGGTTCTATAGGTTTCTCCTTCTCTTCTGGAAGACAGGGAGATTCTGGAAAAACATCAGAGGTTTCATTTCCTGTCTCATGCGATTCTTCTGGTTTCGCTTGGTCTATGATGATTTCCTCTCGTACCGATTTTTTTGCTGCTAACTCGGTTAATTTTGGAAGAGAGCCTCCTGTTAATGAGTCATTCTGCGATTCTTCTTGAGCTATAGGTTTCTCCTTCTCTTCTGGAAGACAGGGAGATTCTGGAGAAACATCCAAAGCTTCATGCCCTATATTCTTATTTTGCTCTATGATTTCCTCACATTCCTCAAATTTGTTTATTGCTGGAAGAGAATCTCTGGTTGATAGGCACTTCTGTGTCTTTCGATAATTTTTTATCAACTTTGTAACTTGTTTTCCTAAATTTTTAGGGGAATATTCTTCACTTTGCTGTTCATCAAAATTAAGCTCTCCTCTATTTTCTAATTCTCCCAAAAAATTAATAATATTTTTTGTAATCTTTGTTACTTCATTTTGTTCGGCTTCGACTAATGGTCTTTTACTCTCTTGAAGGGATTCTTCTAATTCAAGAACTATATCTTTACATTGGTCACATTTTTTTGCATGATTATGAACTTCTTGATGATGTCCTTTAATCCAAAATTCAGCTAAATTATTATAATTAATCATCAATATACCTCCTTAAAGCTAGATTATCACGGAGTTTTTTGATTGATTGAGAACGAATTGAATAAACATTATCAATTTCAATATTAAGCTTTTGTGCTACTTCACTGAAACTTTTACACTCCACGTAATAAAGGAATATCACATCCTTCATCCTAGAGGGTAAGTTATTTATGGCGTTCATCAATATTTCTTTTAATCTTTCTAATTCCTCATGATTGTATAGCTCTAAAAATTCAGGTTCCACATTATTTTTACCAAAATTAATTAAATTTTTTAAACGCTTTTCTTTGCGTAGATACTGTAACGCTTCATTTTGTGCACAGGCAATTAGCCAACTCCATCCATCAATATCTACTTGAAGAAATAATGCTCGTACATAAAATTTTATCCAAAATTCCTGTATAACATCTTCTATCTCATCTTCTTGAAATTTGTATTTTTTTACTACTTTATAGAAAGCACTATTATAATGCTGAATAAATCCATCTATCGCCTTTCTTAATAATTGTGTTTCTTTCTTATTATATAATTCTTTAAGAAGAGCGAAAAATTCATTAATATTTTCAGGAAAATATATCACTTCAATTATCCTCCTGTACAATTTCACTATTCCTAAGATTCTTAATACCAACCCAAAATAATTCTTCTTTAGTTAACTTACTATAAAATCAATCTTAGATATTATTCTCTTCGTCATTTCCTGAACTTTTGCTTTCTCTTCGGGGTCTGCTATTGATTGTTCAAGGTATTTATTTACTTTACATTTCTCGTCATCATTAAGTACTTCCCATGACTCTTTCGCCGCCATCTTGATTCCTACAACTGGTAGTAATTCTGCCAACTTTTGATTCACTTTTGCCATAAGCATATCATATTCTGTTTCAGTAATTATATTCTTTTTTTGTTCTACTCTTGGATCGTTAGAGTTCTCTTCACTCGAAAAAAATTTTGGACCTTTATGTGTATGGTCAAATTCTTTCATGTTAAATTACTAAAATATGTATATGTATAAATAACATATACATTTCATATCTCATTGTCAATAGCAGTCTTATATAATAAAATGATCTACATATTATTTTTTTAATTTTTTTTCTAAAAACTTCTTAAGGTTTTTCCCCAATAATCATCTTTATTTACAAAATTTACAAATTCGCTCTTTGAAAATTTTAGTAAAGATCAGAAAGGAGTTATCCAATGTTAAGCACTATTACCTCAGTACCTGCCAAAGAACAGAAAAATAATCAAATAAATTTTCTGATTTTAGAAGCAATAGTATCGGCAATCCGTGAAGACCAGGAAAAATTTATGGGTAAATTCCCTGAACTTCAAGAGTCTCTTTATCTTCTCTTGTATCCCAAGGTACAGAGCAAGGATGAAATGGTAGATGCACTCCACGAGTTTTTTGCTAACCCTGATGCGATATTTCGATTATTCCAGACTTTCGATCTTGGAAAAGCCCTACTGATGTATTTTGAAAAAGCCATTTTTTATAAAACAAAAAAAATGAATGGAGGATGGTATGTTAGTCCTCGATAACTCTATCTTTGAAAACATGGAAGCACATGAACAAGAAAGCTTTTCACCGTTTTGGCAAAATTTCGATCTCAAAAAGCTCAAAGAAATGATCGACGAAGTGAGATTATTGGAATGTAAAAATTTCCTTGTCGCGACGTTCAAAGGTTTTACGGGACCGAATCCCATTCTTCCTGCCAAAAAACGGCAAATCTTTGGTGGAGATCAAGCGGCCTTAGCAGAGTTTTTTGCCCAGAACTGTGAGAAATGTGAAGGAGGATGTCCTTTACAAAGTAATGATTGCATTCACATGTGCCCCTTCTTTCTTGATAAAAAAGGGCGAAGAAAAAGGCGTGACATCTGGAACGAATACTGTGCCAAATCGCAACAATATGTACTTTCCATTTCGAGCGAAGATGAATAGCTCAGTTTACTCCGGCAACAGCTCTCACTGGAAAAAATAATTTTTCTTCTCCAGTGAGAGCCCAAAACCTTGCTATTTCAAAGCTCGAAGTGAAAGGGCAAAAAAAAATTGAAAAAAAAATTATTTTTTCGAGGTATTTTTGGGCAAAAAAATAAATGTATATGAGAAGTTATTTCATGGCAAAAAGAAAGACTTCAGCATGCTCAAAAGGCATGTAATGAAAGGAGAAAAAAAAAAGATTTAGATTTGTAGAATGTTTGCAAGTTTTTCATTGCAAACTTTAGGATGAAAAGTGTTACAGAATCTTTTCGAGTAGATAACAAAAATTCAATTAGGAGGATATATATTCTATTTCGTTACCAAAATTTTTTGCTGAATCATTTTTTGCTGAATCTTGGTGGCTAAATTAAGAAGCTCTCTTTCACTTAAGTTATTCATAAGGTACTTCAAAAGCGTATCTACCTCTGGCTCAATGTTTTTTATATAGGAGTCAGATAACCTCTCATTGCGTGCAGCTTCCCAAAAATTTTGGAATTCTTGTTCTGACAAAGAAAGTGCATTAGCAATAATTAAGACTGTTCTTTTCGGCGGGGCATCTTTAGTCCCATTTTCCAGCTTAGTAATATATATTCTCGACAGTTGAGGTACACATTTCTCAGCTAATTCTTTTTGAGAAAGACCTTTTTCTTCCCTATAAAATCTAAGAAGTGTACCAAATGTTCTCATGTTTTCAACTTTACCTCCAAATTTTATTGATTATCTATTTTGGAAAAGTATACTATTAGTACCATATTTTTATCTTAAGAAACTTATTGAATCTTAGAGAGTATTTTTCCAGTGCTTTTAAAAACAAAGCTCCACATTTTTAAATGTAGAGCTTTACTTAATTATTTATACTACAAAATTTCCTTCAATACAAGTAAATTCTCATTCTGGGATATTTATGAAACTTGAAAAACTTAAAATAACGATCAGAGAAAAAAGCGTTATTCCAATTATACTCATCCGTCATAATATAACAGTAGCGGATCGAGGATTCCAGGAAAAAAAATCTGGCGAAGAAATACTTCTTCAAAATCGATTTGGAGATATCTTTCTTAAAATTTACGAACAGACATCTCTTATCACTCCATCTGATACAAAAACTTTTATAGCAGTCCTTAATTGTCTCTACGATATCATCCATGCCCAAGAAACCGATGAACGAAAAAAAGAAATTTGCAACACTGCCTATGGCAAAGGAATAGAAATTCCCTTTTCAATGATTTTACGATATAGAGACATAAAAAAAGCTGGCTCTGCATATCAAAAAGTCAAAGAAAGCCTTATAAAAATCTATGATATTACGATCAAATCGGAATGCGTCTGGCTTTCTTCCAATGAGTCCAAAAAACAGGACGGCTATTTCCATTTATTAGATGCAGTTTTTTTTACTGAGGTTGGACAAAAAAAGTATATAAAAGTACGTATTAACCCTTATATCATCCAAAGCTTGTTCCAAAAAGAAAATACTCTAATTTCCGTGGGTAGGACAATCCTTAATAGTTTAGACGGATTAGCGTTTAATTTGTTTCTTTTTTTAGAAGGACAAAATTTTAGAAAAAAACAAAAGAAAGTCTTTAGTTACGAAGAACTAATAAAAGAGAGCCACTTTTCTTATTCACTATGTGGAAAAAAAAGACCTGATATGGCCATAGGGCAAATTCAGAAAGCATTGAATCAGCTAAAAGAAAAAAATGCTATTCTTGATTGGAAAGAAACAGCTCTTTGGGATGGAAGAAAAGGGGTAGAAATTTTTTTCTTGTGTAAAAATAGTAACTAAAGTTATTTTGTATAATATAGATAGAATAAACCGTGAGGTTGAATTGCAAAACCGTGAGGTTGAATTGCAAAACCGTGAGGTT
>CALKWO010000306.1 GCA_938003875.1 uncultured bacterium | reverse complement strand
GTATAGGAAATTATAGTTTTGTCTTAATCTTAATCTTAATCTTAATCTTAATCGTTATCGTAATCGTTATCGTAATCTTTATCTTTATCAATGCTCATAGAGGATAACGATTACGATTAAGATAACGATAACGATAAGATTACAGCTTACGCACGGGAAAGATTGCCTCCGAAGGAGGCTAATTTGCGTAATTTACCAGGGGCATTGCCCCTGGCTATTATATTTCGCCCCTTCGGGGCTAAGATTTGGAATATAGCTTAAAGTGCATTTATCACTAAAACTATAATTTCCTATACAGCAAGTGCCTAATCTTTATTTTTAGAAAAAGTTGTAAATTTGGTCAAATCTTTCATGATGCGTACCAGTCGAGTCTGATTTTTTTCATAAAATTCACGAGAAGAAGAGACTTTCTGATCGTTCAGAGTTGTGACTTTCTGTTGCCAGAATTCTTTGCTGTCCATAGGAAAGATTCCCTTGTATTCATAATCGACATAACACCATTGTGTCCAATCGCTGAGTATAACGAAGTCTTCTTTTTGGAAATCCAGAAGATTGTTTCCTAGAGAATAGTCTTCTGGAGAATTTTTGGCTCCCAGAATGCTCAAAATCGTAGGGGCGATATCCTGATGGCAGGTAATGTCTTGTATTGTTTGATGCTTTTGCCCTGGTACCCAGAGAACCAGAGGCGTTTTTGTCTGCTCTTCGCTAAAAGAGGAATGGTGTCCCCATCGTCCTTTTTCCATAAATTCTTGTCCATGATCTCCTGTAATGATGATGATAGTATCCTCCAGGAAATTGTTCTTTTCCAGATGGTTTAGAACTCGTGCAACCTGCGTGTCCAGATGATAGACAGCATTGATATAGCTGTTCTTCAAAAGTTCCATATCTTTTTTTAAGTCTGTTGTTACATAGTTGAAATCCAAAATATAAGGCTCTCGGATCGTGCATTCTGGAGGAAAAGAATAGCTGGAATGCGTAGAATCATAGAACATGAACAGCATAAAAGGTTTTTGCCTGTCGTGATGGGACAAAAATTCCAAAATACTATCAACGTGTTCCCTATCCCTGCGCCATCCTGGTGTTAATTTGCTCAAGTGCATCTGGGCAGGAGGCATATTTACAAAGACGGTCTTGTCGAATTCAGGAAAAGTAAAACTCTGGCTAGAGAAAATTTCTATATGATAGCCTTCTTTTTGTAAAAAATCTAGCAAAACAGGGCTGCGCTTTGCATGAAAAAAAGGAAACCAATAGGTGCCATGAAGTCCATAGAATAAGGTAAAAACACCTGTTCTGGTGGAGTTTCCACCACTATAGTGATTCTGAAAAAAAAGGCTTTTTTGGGCAAATTTCCAGGTTTCTGGCATGATAGAAGCCTCCAGAACATCTGTTCTCAAGGATTCTCCAACCAGCCAGACAATATTATAGTTCTTTGGATTTTCTTTCCTCTCTATGGGTTTTAAAGGATAACAAAGATTGACATCTCCGATTTTTATTTTAAAATGTCGCCCCTCTTTGGCTTTCAATCCTAGTTTTTTGAGTGCTTTGTTCATGTGGAAAGGAATATAGAAAGGGAAAGCATTAGAAGCTTCCAATACAGGCATATAGGCTTTGACGCTGCATACAGCATAGTTTACACGCTCAAAGATAGCGAGTGATAAAAAAATCGAAACCATAGCGATGGAAACTTTTTTTACGAAAAGCTTTTGGAAAAAAGTTTGTATCTTTTGTATGCAGGCGACAGAGAGGAATAGCAGAGTCTGGAAAAGAAGAAAGCCAGAAGAAATCAAGGCTACGCTCATATATGTAGAATCTTCGCTTCCCAGTGCCTGGATACCTCCTTTTGTCAGAAGCATATTCAAGATAAATCCATTGAAATGAAAGCCAAATATTTTAAAGATATAAATGTCTGTAATCAAAACGATCTGGATAAGAGTACACCCTACAATCGTGATAGTGTAAATCACGAATCTCAGAGCAGAAAAACGTCGCAATCCCTTCCCTAAAATCCAGGATAGAAGCAAAACAGGAATAAAAATAACGGCTAAATAGATAACAGGATATGTTATATAAACAGCTATACAAAAAAAAGTTGTTAAAAAATCAGGCTGTTCTGCCATTTTAAAAAAAATGAATGTTTGACAAAATAAAGCAATATAATTCAAAAAGAAATAGTTTCGTAAATTCAAAAAAAATTGCATAGGACACCAATTTAAAAAATTATCCAAAAGCACTAAATTTTCTACGATTTTTCAATATTAGATAAAAAAAATAAGGCGATCCTATCAATCCTGTAAGAGCACCTATTTTAATATCCATAGTGAAGGCTATCCTCAATAGAAGGTCGCAATACAAAAGGAATATTCCTCCACATAGTATAGAAAAAGGCAATAAAATATAATGGTCATTGCCGAATAAAGATCGGACGATATGAGGAATGATCAATCCTATAAAGCCTATCATGCCTGCTACTCCAATAGCTCCCCCTGTTAAAAAAGCACAGGCAAGCAAAAGGAGAAATCTAACATGATTTACATCAACGCCTAGATTGGAGGCAATTTCTTCTCCGTGCATGAGTATGTTGAGATCTCTTGTAAAAAAAAGAATGATACCTGTCCCTATAAGAAAAGTGGTAAAAATGGTGCAAACATGCTCCCATTGGCGGTCATTCAGATCGCCTAATGTCCAGGCAACAATCGTCTTCCCTGTTTCCCAATCATGGAGCTTGATGGTAATAAGAAAAGCGACCATGCTCGCAAAAAATAAGGAAACAGCCATGCCCACGAGGAGCAGAGTGATGCAGGATGTTTTTCCATAGGAAGTAGACAAAAGGTATACCATAAAAAGGGTGATGATGGCCGATACAATGGAAAAAAAAGCCAGGGAGTAAAAACCGTAGCTCGCTGCTCCTGTAACAATGCTTAGGATTGCACCAAAGACAGAAGCAGAAGCCACTCCTGTAACATCAGGAGATGCCATAGGATTTTTAAAAAGAGCTTGCATGACCGCCCCTGATATGGAAAGAGATGCCCCTACAAAAAAGGCGACAATCAGTCTTGGCATTCTGCCATTCCAGAGAATGATCCCATAGAGATAGTCTTCTCCCCATTCACTCCCTGAAATTTTTTGATATAAAAGCCCTATCACTTTTTCTAAAGGGATTTCGCTTGATCCTGAAGCAAGATGAACCAAAACACCTGCAAAAAGAAGAAAAAGGATAAAAAAAAGACGATAAAAAGGAAATGTTTTTCTCACTGTGTTTTTATTTCTTTTTGCTACGGAATTCCTCCTGGATTTTTAGCACTCTATGATAAAAATCTTTGGAATAAAGCTTGTCGATCTGTTCTTCTCCTACTTTTTTCCCACAGCGCATGGTCTCTTCCAGCCAGGCAGGATCAGGAGCGATCATCTGGATTTTAAAGCGTTCCTCTAAATCTTTCATTGCCTCTATATTTTTTTCTTCCACATCTTCACCCAGAGTAGAAAAATGTTTTTTACAGGTTCGTAAAAAGAGATTGCGGAAACGCGCAGGAATTTTTTCGTATGCCGCTTTTGTAATGACAACGGCTCCTAGTGGGTTGATAATAGGATATTTTGTGCAATATCGAACGTGTGTATGCCATTGGATAGCCATTAAGCCATAGGGTGTATTATAAACACAGTTTACCAGACCTGTTTGCAAGGCAGGGAAAATAGCACTGGTTTCCAGGGGAATACCCTGTATTTTCAATTCACGGAAAATGGCTTCCATCATGGGATCCCCTGTAGAAAACCAGATCTTAGCAGACTGAAAATCTCCCAGGGTACGAATGGGCTGCTTAGAATATAGATCTACAAAACCACCATAGCCCCATCCTAAAACCATGAAATTGGCCTTTTCAAAATCTTCTACCAACTCGCTTCGTATATTTTTGAATACATGCTTCCATTCCTCCAGCGAATGGTATTGATAAGGAATATCCATGATACGGATTTTAGGACAAATCTCTCCCAGGGAAGATCCAATGAAACCACCACCATCAAGCTGTCCATATTTGATTTTTTCCATGATTGCCTTGGATTCTCCTGCTGTTCCTCCTGCATAGACAATCAACTGGATATTCATGGTTCTTCTAATTTCTTTATCCAGATTTTGCAAAGACTTCACCCAGGTTGACCCTTCAGGCACAACAGTGGCAATCCGCAGGGTTACTGTTTGCCCCTGAAGAAAAACATTGCAATAAAAAGAGAAAAAAAAGAGAAATACAAAACAAAAATTACATTTTCTTAACATTTTTTTGACCTTTTAATTTTTCCTGGGCACAAATGCCCAGGATTTATTTCTTTGCCTATACGAGGCGGGAATTTTTATACAAGAGGTTTCCTTCTTTAGGGACTACCATCCTCTTGTTTGCATTTGTTCTTTTTCTGGCATGGCAGCGATGTCTAATCCTCTCATAGGCTCCAGAAGGCCTGTACTCACTCTGGCTAAAACTTCTGGGTCTTTGTAATGAGTTGTGGCCTGGACTATGGCTGCTGCTCTTTTTGCAGGGTCTTGGGATTTGAAGATACCTGAGCCTACAAATACTGCCTGTGCTCCTAGTTGCATCATGAGGGCGGCATCTGCTGGTGTAGCGACTCCACCTGCTGCAAAATTAGGGACAGGAAGAGTACCGTGCTTTGCTACCCATTCCACCAGGCTATAGGGAGCACCTAGCTCTTTCGCCATAGACATGAGTTCTTCCTGACCAGCGACGGTCAATTTTTTGATTTGTGAAATCACAAGCCGTATATGACGTACTGCCTCAACGATATTTCCAGAGCCTGCCTCGCCTTTGGTTCGGATCATGGCAGCTCCTTCTCCGATTCTTCGCAGAGCTTCGCCTAAATCTCTCGCTCCACAAACAAAAGGAACCTTAAAATCATGTTTGTTGATATGGTTTTTGTCATCGGCTGGTGTCAGAACTTCACTTTCATCGATAAAGTCCACGCCAATGTATTCCAGTATCTGGGCTTCCACAAAATGGCCAATACGAGCTTTTGCCATGACGGGAATGCTCACTGCCTTACGGATTTCCATAATTTTATTGACATCCGCCATTCTGGCGACCCCGCCTTCCTTGCGAATATCAGCAGGAACTCTTTCCAGAGCCATTACAGCAGCAGCACCTGCATCCTGAGCGATCTTAGCCTGCTCGGCATTGGTTACATCCATAATTACGCCGCCTTTAAGCATTTCAGCAAGGCCTACTTTGATTTCCAAAGTTCCGATTTGCATTGTTTGTCCTCTCTAAAACTATGTTTTCAAATGAATTCTTTGAGCATCCTGGGTAAGAATATCTACAGTTCCATCAGAATGGATTTTATCCAGAACTCCTGTATGGCTATAGAAGTGCGAACTATAAAGATATTGGTTTTGTTGTGTGGCCCTGGAGTATTCCCAAAAACGATCCAGAACTAAGCTCGGATTCCTGGAATATTCCGCCCGATGCTCTGTGTTTAAACTCAAGAACAATTTTTCCAGAAGAGATACTCTTGTTTTTGGGCTGAGATTTTGTCCTGCTTCCAATAGCAAGGATGTGCCTGTTTCTGGAATTTGCTCTTTTTGTGCATATACATTGATTCCTATTCCTACAATCAACTTTTGCATTTCCATTTCCAAAGATTGGAATAGAATGCCAGCCAGCTTCTTATCTTTAAAATAAAGGTCATTGGGCCATTTGAGCGTCAGTCCATCGGAAAAACCTAAGACAGAAGAAACTGCTTCAAATAAAAGAATACCATAAAAAAGGTTCAGGTATCCTATCTGTTTTCCAAAAGAATTGTCGTCTATAAAAGAAACATAAAGATTAACACCAGGAGGCGATTGCCAGACACGAGAATAGCGTCCTCTTCCTTGTGTCTGCTCCTTGGCAAGCACAACCCATTTCTTGTCGGGTTCCTTCTGGTACATCCTCAGACATTCGTCTTGTGTCGAAGGCAGGACATCACAAAAGCAAAAACTATACTCAGGCAAAGTTTTGGCTAGAGCCTCCTTGGTTTCTAAGGAAAAAAGCATCATGCTTCTTTCTCCCTTGCTTTGACAAAACGAAGAACTTCGTCTCTCTTGCGGTTGATATATTCATTGGCACTTGTTTTATCCGCAAATTTTTTTCTATAGGCGACCCATTCTTTTTTTTGTTTTTCCAGTTTTTTCTGGATTCTTTGTCCATAGTAAATACCAGAAATCATGGTCGTTACTTTATAATGGCCTTTTTTCGTAGGATAAAGCTGGATTTTGACAAGAACACTTTTTTCATAGACCAACTGGTGTTCCTGGGTCAGACTTTCGTATTTCCATTTCATGATGTAGGTCCTATTCCTCTTCTTTTTCTGAACTGTCAGCCTCGAACAATTCTTTATATTTATCTATATTTTCTAAAAGATCCGTTACATAATGGGCCATCTTTGCAGCGATCACACCATCCATGAAGCGATGATCGAAGGTACAGCAAAGGTTGACTCTAGGTCGGATCACGATCTGATCCTCTATGACCACTGCTTTTTTTATAATTTTACCTACGGCTATCTGTGCAGGAGTTCGGCCTATGTGAGTCAGAGGAACAAAGATCATTTCCATTCCCAGACTTCCCACAGAAGTGATCATAATGCTTCCTAGGGGATCTCTGGGAATCCCGAACCACGAAAGATTGAGGTTCCAATCGAATTGTAGCCAGTTCAAGAATTTGACCATCCAGGGAACCAGTCTCCAGGGAATATGGCGAAACGGCATTTGTGCCTTGCGCATAGGGTGTGCAGCAGACGCTTTTACCGCCTCGCTTTTTTTCAATACCTGGCGTGCAAATTCCAGGATTCCCTTTTGATCGGCTTTTTTGATACAAATTCCAACAAGCTCCGTTTCTGCATCTTCGATGCCTACCTGGAAAAAAATATCTACATTGTTACGCAAATATATTCTTCCATTGGCTATTACGCCATTGAGCTTTGGATATTTTTTCAACATCAAAGCCATGGCTTTTCCCACAAGATGGTTTATGGTAATCTTGACATCATGCTTTTGACGAATCTCCTCTATATATTCTATGGCCTTCTGGCAGTCTATTTCAAGAAGCCCATATACTTGAGGATCGCCGATTCCACCCCAATTTCCCATAGCCAGCTTGCGGAAATTGGAAGGATTTTTTAATTCTGTTCTTTCTATATTTGTAATTCCCATAAAAAAAATCCTTTAACTATAAAATGTTTATTTATAATATTTTACTCTTTTTCCATAATGAGCAATTCGTCATAAATATGGTCTAAAATGTGCATTTTTTCAACAGATATTTTACTATCGCCTTTTTCTAAAGCATCCTTCGCACTTTCCAAGGCCCATTGTATCTGTAAGTAACGAGAAGGATCAATATGATTCTTGTGCTTTTTTAGAAGCTCTTCAAAACTCTGGCATTGCCTTTGCCATGAAGAAAGGACAACTCCCTGTTTCTCTCCTTGTTCAGAAGGAATAGAGCCAATATTTTTTGTATCGATGCGAATTTGAGCCTGAACATCGGGACGATCTGGCAGTGTAACGCTGACTTCCAGAATTCTGGATTCATTAAGACTAAAGGTAATCCATACAGGCACTCCTGCACTCAAACCAGTAGGCAAGTCCAGGAGTACCCGTCCCAAAGGAATATTTTTGGTAGCAACAGAATTCTCACCTTCATACACCCATATTTCCAAGCCTTTTTGGTTTTCAACAGAAGTAAAATATTCCTTACGAGTGATGCTGATAGGATAGAAAGAGCCTGAAGAGAGAATGATGGAATATTCACTCCCCCCTTCATCTACGCCTATTCCTAAAGAATGCGCTGTTCTGGGAATAACCACAAGATTGTCCTCAAAAGCATTTTCAACAGACAAAGAATATTTTTTCATTGTCTTTTCGTCTAAAAGCTTTGTATAGATAGCAGATCCTAAGGCTACACATTCATCGGGGTTAAGCTCATCTCTGGGTGGCATTCCCAAAAAATCCTCTATTGTTTTTTTGACAAGAGGCATACGTGTGCTGCCTCCTACTAAAAGAACCTTGTGTATTTCCTCTTTCTCTAAATTTGCTTTATGCAAAGCACGGCGAACAGGTTCCAATGAGGAAAGGACAAGAGGACGTACCAGCTCTTCTAAAAGTTCCCGCTTGACAGGCATAGCGATGTCTATAGTATCGCTTGCAGCTTCTAAGATTACAAGCGTATCTTTATGATAAGATAAATCGCATTTGCATGCTTCCACTATCACAGAAAGCCTGGGCAGCAATGCTGGATCAAGACTGAATTTATGCTTTGATTGCATTTCCTGTACGACATAATCCAAGAGCAATTGATCAAAATCCTGGCCTCCCAGATGAGTATTTCCATCAATGGCCAGCACTTCAAAGTGCTTACCAGAAACTTCAATGATGGAAACATCGAAAGTTCCGCCTCCCAAATCGTAGATCAAGACTGTTTCATTTTTTTCTTTTCCTGCACCATAGGCAAGAGCTGCGGCAGTAGGCTCATCCAGAATCATGCCTACATGCAAGCCAGCCAACTCTCCTGCCTTTCTGGTGGCCCTTCTCGCAGCTTCATTGAAGTAGGCAGGGATGGTAATGACTGCACATCCGATCTCTGTTCCTAAAAATTGCTGTGCATCCGCTTTCATGGATCGCAAAATATACGCAGAAATTTCTTCAGGAGTATGCTTTTTTCCTCCCATCAATACAGTATGGTCTGTACCCATGTATCTCTTGATTTCTTTAATAGGAGGCTCTAATAGCGTTGCTCTTTGATATTTTGCCTTGCTCCCTACCAAAATTTTATGTCTTCGTGTGATTCCTACTACGGAAGGAGTTATACGGCTGCCATAGCGATTGGGAAGAATTTCAGGACGATCCATCCACATTGTAGCCAATGCGGAATTGGTAGTGCCTAAATCAATACCTACAATGCTCATAATTCTCATGCCTTTCTGATAGAAATTTCTTGCCATTATAATAACGCAAAAAAAAGCCTTTGTCAAAGGCAATTATAAAACAGCTTTAGTTTAAAGCTTCCTTGACTGAAATTTTTTTAGCGTATTGCAATTTTGGGTATTTTCTGATATTGTCATCATGTTTGAAATTCCTATATATATATGTAATTCTATAATAATTTTATAAAAATTTGAGAAAGGAATGATTTTGGGAATAGAAATATTAGACACCATTGTGGTTATCAGTGCTCTTTCTATTATGATCGTGTTTCTTTGTAACCAGATCAAAGTTCCTACCATCGTTGGGTTTCTTATTACAGGCGTTATGGTTGGGCCTCATGGCTTTGGCCTTGTCAAAGCCATCCAGGAAGTCCATGCGCTGGCTGAAATCGGTGTTATATTGCTGGTTTTTGCAACAGGAATCGAATTTTCCTTTCAAAATCTTGTGAAAATGAAAAAATTTAGTGTAATAGGCGGTTTTTTTCAGGTTATGGTCACGACTCTGTTTGTTTTTTTGATAGCCAAAGCAGGAGGCAAAGCAACAGGAACAGCCCTGTTCTTAGGACTTGCCATAAGCCATACAAGCACAGCCATTATGTTTAAAATCCTGCAAGCCAAAGGAGAATCCGATAGCCCGCATGGCCATGCCTGTCTTGCTGTTTCTTTATTTCAAGATATAGCAAGCGTTCCCATGATGCTTTTTGTTCCATTGCTGGCAGGAGAAATTGCAGCCGCTGATTTTGCCAAAACACTTGCTTTATTAGGGGTAAAGGCATCTGGGATCATTATCGTTACTATACTGAGTGCTATATGGATTGTTCCCTGGCTCTTTTACCAGGTACTCAAAACGAGAAGCTACGAGCTTTTTATGATAAGCATTGTTGCCGTATGTTTTGCCGTTGCCTGGCTTACTTCTATGGCAGGGCTTTCTCTTGCCCTGGGTGCATTTCTGGCAGGGCTTATTGTGTCAGAATCCAAGTATAGCAAGCAAATCCTGAGCAATGTTTTACCCTTTCGGGATGTTTTTACGAGCTTTTTTTTCGTCTCGGTAGGAATGCTGCTTGACATGCGATTTATTTGGGACCAGCCTTTTCTAATCCTGCTTGTCGCTGTTACGGTTCTTTTTGTAAAGGCAGTCATTGCCAGCATCGTGATTCTTTCTCTAGGAATGACTTTGCGTGCCGCTGTTTTAGGAGGAATTCTGCTCTGTCAGGTAGGAGAATTTTCTTTTATTCTGGCTCAAACAGGACTACCCTATAAGCTATTGAGTACAACAGACTACCAATGGCTTTTGTCTCTTGTGGTTGTGACTATGACAATAGCACCTTTTTTAATGAAGTTAGCTCCGTATCTCATCGAAGCAGCACTAAAGCTCCCTGTGCCTCAAAGGTGGAAAGGAATCGGCGATTTGCTAAAAGAGGACAAGGAAAATCCGCTGCAAGATCATGTCATTATCATTGGGTTTGGCGCGAATGGCAAGAATCTGGCTCAGGCATGTAAAAGTGCCAGCATACCTTATGTCATCCTGGAACTCAATGCAAAAACAGTCAGAGAAGAATCCTTGAAAGGAGAGCCTATTCTATATGGCGATGCCACACAGCCTATGGTTTTAGAGCATGCAGGAATACAAAAAGCCAGAGTCGCTGTGATTGCTATTTCGGATCCAAGGGCAACGCTCAGAATCACAGAAATCGTGCGCCAGATACATTCTCAGATTCACATCATTACCAGGATTCGTTATATACAAGACATGCAGCTTTTGTATTCTCTGGGAGCAGATGAAGTAATACCAGAAGAACTGGAAGCCTCTGTAGAAATTTTTATCCGTGTCTTGAGGAAATACCTTGTACCCAAAGAAGAAATAAAACAATCCATAGAAAAAATTCGGTCCGAAAATTACAAACGAATGAACCCCCATACACACTCTGTATTTTTTTCCAGTATGCAGCTCAATATGGCCAACTTCGAGATCAATGCTATCCGAATTCAAAGTCATTCTCTCTTTATAGGCCAAACTCTAGCGCAGATAGAGATGCGAAAAAAATATGGAATCACAGTCGTCGCGATTCGTAGAAAATTAGAAACCATAAGCAACCCCGATGCCAGCATAATACTACAACCAAACGATGTCTTGATATGCTTAGGCTCACCAGCCCAAATCGCTTCGATTGCCCCTCTTTTGGAGAAAGAATAAAAAAAAGAACCACAGATAGACACAGATAAACACAAATAAAATAATTTTTTTCATAGCATTATTGTTAATTTTAGCTAAGAAAAAATGGATAATTACAAAATTTCGAAATTTATAAAAATTATTCGTGTTTATTTGTGTTCATCTGTGGTTCTCTTCTCGTTTTCCTCTTCCTTAATATCTATGCCTGGGGCAAAGCAATTCCTTTTTGGCTTATTTCGTGATAAAATAAGACCCTCCGCCTAAGATAGCAAATTGCACTTTATTTTGCATCTGGCTATATTTTATCCTGAAATATCCATTTTCTCCCCATTTCTTACCCCAACTGTTTTTGACTTTCCAGCCTTCCGTATCATAACCAACGATAGCCACTGCATGATAGCCTCTCAATGCTCCTGTTGTATATTCATAGTATCCATTTTTATAATACAAAAAATCCTGAAAAACAGCAAAGCCACAGAGGATGGGTCCATATTTGTGCAATGCTTCTTTCATGGTTTCTTTATCTCTCGTGAAAGAGGATGACTGTATCTTATGTACAGGTTTCAACGGCGGACAATAAGAATAGTGAGAAGCTCGATAAGGGCATTGCTTCTCATCCAGGAGGCCTTTGTATTTTAGAAGATTGAATCCTTTATTCAGCGAAGATCCTTTGCATCCTCCAGAAACTACATTCCCCCCCCAGTCTTTATCCAGAGCCTGCATAATGATATCTTGCTCTGAAACATCGTATTCTTTACCTTCCATTTTTAGTTTCCAGCCTTCATAAGCAGCACAGGCACCAAATGCATAGCAACTTCCGCATTTTCCCTGATCTCGGATAGGAGTATGTGGAGTTTCATAGCTTTCTAAGTTCCTGGTATAAGAAAGAAACACTTCTTTTTCAAGACGCATTTGTGTATTTTCTGGTATCAAATCGAAAAAAACTTTCTGTTCTTCGTAAGGCATAGCAGTAATATGATTTTCTTCAGCATCCCAGGATGCACGGCTTGCTTCCAGAATTTTTTTCAAAGTTAAAAATTCTGGAGATTGTCCGCTAATCCAGGAAGCAAAACAACACAAGCAAAAAATCAAGAATAATTTTTTTTTCATAATTTTTGACTCCCTTCTATATATCTTCTTTGCAATTTGTTTTAAAACCCGCTTGCACAAGAGCATGGAGATGGAGCATTCCTACTGGATTATGAGATTCATCTACAACAGGAAGGATAAAAATAGGTCGGGGCTTATGGTTTTCCATGAGTTTTAGCGCATCATAGGCTAGCGTGTCGCTATAAACATGGGTGGGATTCTTGGTCATCAAAGTATATGCCTGAGCAGACATAACATCAGAGACATTGCAGCCCTTATCGGCAAATTTTTCCATGATTCTGCGGATATCTCCATCTGTAAGAATACCTGCTAACTTTCCCTTTTCGTCGATGATGCTTGTGCCTCCTAAACTATAGTGAGTGATGACTTTAAGAGCCATGGCAAAAGAATCGTCAAAGCGAATCACGGGATTGTCTTTTTCTCCATTCAACAAGTTTTTTACCTGTAAAGTGAGCCTTTTTCCTAGCATTCCTCTGGGATGGAATACAGCAAAATCTTCTGGTGTAAAACTTCTTGCCTTCATCAAGGCAACGGTAAGCGCATCTCCTACGGCGAGAGTCAGTGTTGTAGATGTGGTCGGAACAAGGTTATAGGGGTCTGCTTCTTTTATGTAGCCTAAGGAAATTGTAGCATCTGCTGCTTTTCCCAATGTGCTTTCCGCGCGGGAAGTGATAGCAATTACAGGGATTTGCATGCTTTTCACAACAAAAAGAAGATCAAGAATTTCTTTTGTTTCTCCCGAAAAGGAAAGTGCCATGAGAACATCCTTGCGATGGACTATTCCTAAATCGCCATGAAATCCTTCAGCAGGATGCAAAAAATGGGAGGCAACGCCTGTGCTTGTAAGACTTGCTGCAATCTTTTGTCCAATATGACCACTTTTGCCCATGCCTGTAATGATAACCCTTCCTTTACAATCTAAAATCAGCTTGCAGGCCTTGATAAAATCAGTGTCAAGACGATCACAAAGGCCTGCAAGGGCTAAAGATTCTTCTGAAAGAACTTTTTTGGCTATCTCTAGCAAAGATAGGTTTTCTTCGTGATTTTGTGATATAGTTTGTGGCATAGCTTATTTGAAGCCTTAAACAGAGTTGGAATATAGATTAAAGTGTATTTAGCACAAGTGTATTTAGTTTGACAATGTTAAATCTGGATTATTGATTACCAAGAGCTTACGAAAGAT
>CALKWO010000305.1 GCA_938003875.1 uncultured bacterium | reverse complement strand
TTTCGCTATAAGTCATTGCTAGCCAATATGTGGAATTTAACATTGTCAAATTATAATCATTTTTTCCATGGAGTTTAAAATATGCCTGAAAAATCGAGATTTTCAGAATGGGAAGTGCAGGGAGATATTGGTATTCTTACTATCAACAATCCTCCTCAGAATTATTTGAAAGAGCTGGAATTCGTAGATCTGGAAGATCTCAAAAAGTGGACGCAGGGAAGCCAGCTAAAAGGTCTTATCATCATGGGAAAGGGCAGGCACTTCTGTGCAGGTGCAGATCAGGAAAATATCTTCCAGTTCCATAATGAAGAAGCCATAAGGAATACTTTAAGAAAAGGCAAGGCTATTCTGGACTACATACAGAATCTTTCTATACCTACATTAGCTGCCATCAATGGAGTATGTTTGGGAGGTGGTTTGGAAGTCGCTCTTGCCTGCCATATAAGAGTTTGTAGTGAGACGTCTCTTTTGTCCTTTCCCGAAACAGGCCTCAAGGTTATGCCAGGATTAAATGGAACTCTGGTTGCACCACAAAAAGCAGGACTATGCAATGCTATTGAAATGATTCTGACAAGCAAGATGATCAATGCTCAGGAAGCTTTAAAAATGGGTTTTGTGGATCGTGTTGTGCCTGGCAAGGAAGTATTTTCCTTTTCCATGAATTTTTTAAAAACTATGACTCAGGACAGGCCTCTTCATGTGATTCATGCTGTCATGGAAGCCATCAACGACTCACGAAGACTAAAAACCGAAGAAGCAATCGAAAAGGCTAGCAAAACATTCTGCAGACTGGCAGCAGAGATTGTACAAAAGAAAAATCATTTCTAAAAAAAATTTTTTAACTAAAGGTAAAAGAATCATGGGTGATAAATTCCAAGTATTAGTGCTTTACTATTCTCAAACTGGCAAGACCAAAACATTATTGGACACATTTCTGGAACCACTGAGCAAAAGAGAGGATGTCGAGATTACAATAGAAGAAATCTTTCCTAAAGTCCCTTTTCCCTTTCCCTGGCCTCAGTTGTATTTTTTCAGCCTTGTTCCAGAATGCGTTTATGAGATTCCTATTGAATTACAGGAAATGAAATTCGATGAGAATAAAAAATATGATTTGATTGTTTTAGGATATCAGGTTTGGTTCCTTGCACCTTCTATTCCTACCAATTCGCTTCTAAAACATCCCAAATCAAAGGTATTCCATAATACTCCTGTCGTTTCTGTTCTTTTTTGCAGAAATATGTGGAGACAGGCTCAGGGACGTTTGGAAAAGCAATTGGAAGCTATCCAAAGCTGGGTAGCGGATAAGATTGTAGTTACAGCCTGTGGTTCTCAGATGGAAACGCTCAGGGCAACCAAGCATAATCTTTTAAAGAAACCTACGATTGGAGAAGATTCTTATCAATGGAGGCCCTCTACCGAAGATATAGAAGCCACGAAAAGGCAAGGACAGCAGCTATCCGATAATATATGGATGCTCAAAGAAAAGCCTAAGGCCTCTATTATCAAAGAAGAATGTAGGGTCTTTGGTGATAAAATGTTTGTATATCCAGAGCAGAAAGCCAAAGCCAGCTTCTTGACATGGGGAAAATATCTTTTAAAGTATTCCACAACACAAAGCACAAAAAGAAAGATATTTGTTATCCTGTTTTCCTTCACATTTTTCTTTAAAGTCTTTATATTATTGCCTCTATTCCCTCTTTTGAAAAAACTTAGAGAAAAAGCAGGAAAAGCCAATGACGAAGTTAAAATTTTAGACATCCCTTCTCGGTAAGCTTTTTGAGAGGAAAAAAATGCAAGAAAATTTTATTAAAGTATTGGGAACAGGCTCTTTTTTACCAGGACAACCTGTTCCATTTGATGAGATTGACAACTATCTTGGCGAAATCACTCAGGCACCTCCTCAGGCTCTCAGGTGGTTGAAAAGAACCAAAAATATCATGAAAGAAATTCTAGAAATAGAATATTTCCACTATGCCATTGATCCCCAAACCAAAGAGCGTAATGAGGATGAAATCAGCATGTCTGTAAAAGCCGCACAAAAAGCATTAGAAGCTGCTCATCTTAGACCAGAAGATATTGAGCTGATTACTTATGGCAGCCCCTGCGCTCTTCAGATGCCAAGCACTAGCACAAGAATACAGGAAGCCTTGGGAATAGCAAAATGCGCAGAACTTCATATTCATGCCAATTGTACCAGTGCTTACAAAGCACTTTTGACCGCACATGACATGCTCAGGTGCGGCCGCTATAAAAACGCTCTGGTTATTTCCAGTACCCTGAACTCCCCTGTGTTCAGTGCTGGCTACTATAATCAGGAAATCATCAAGGTAGAAGATATGCTTTTGCGCTGGTTTTTATGCGATGGTGCAGGAGCATTGGTTTTACAAGCCTCTGAAGACAAGAAGAATGGATTGTTTTTAGAAGCCACCCATATGGAGTCTCTAGGCGGGAAAAAAGAAGCTGTTATGTACAACAGAATGCCTGCCTATTTTGTAAACTATCGTAAAGCTTATGAAGAAGGCCTTCATCATGTTTGTCAGCTTGCTGGAAATGAGATTGTTGACAGAGTTGTAGACGACAATAAGGTGACAATCTTTACCAATGGCTTACAAAGAATGATCCAGAGATATGGAATTGATTTAGAAAAATTGCGATTTTTCCAGCTCAATATGCCTACAAAACATATTGTGGAGGTCATTCTGGGAGAGTGCAATGCTATCCTGGGAATACCCAAAGAAAAGCTTTATACAAGAATCTCCAAGATGGGCTATCCTGGCCCACCTGCTGTTTTCATTAGCCTTGATGCGCTAGTAAGAGAAGAAAAGCTCAACCATGACGACCTCATTCTGAGCTTTGTTCTCGAAGTCAGCAAGCTTCTCGTTGCAGGCTTCAGCATGACCTATAAAGAGGAGAAATAGAATGACTCCTTGCATCTTCCCCAAAATAGGGATTGTTGGAAATGGCAGAATGGGAACGGATATTTTCTATTTCCTTCATGATTTTCCTTATAGGCTTGTCTGGTTTTGCAGAAATTCAGAAAAAAAAATCGCTCTTTCGAAAAAGTACGATGCAAAGCTCAAGCGAATGAATAAAAGTGGAGCAATCGATGAAAGCACATACCAGTTTAGACTGGAAAATACCATCATTACAGATAGTCTATCTGGCTTGAAGGATTGTGATCTCCTTATAGAAAGTATCACAGAAGACCAGGATGCCAAAAAGTCTTTATTCCAAGAACTGGATTCTTTGGTAAAGGCAGAGAGCATCTTTGTCACAAATACTTCTTCTATAAAACCCAGTAAGCTTTGCCCTGATTCTGAAAGAAAATCTCGTTTTGCAGCATTGCATTTTTTCTATCCTATTCCTTACTGCAGCAGCTTAGAAATTACAGGAACAGATCATTGTTCAGCAGAGACTATCTCTCTATTGCAGGCTTTTGCAAAAGAAATAAAGAAAAATGCTCTTCTTCTGCCAGAAGAAGGGGCATTTCTCCTCAACAAAATCTTTTGCTATTTCCAGGGTCAGATATTCCGATATTATAAAGAAGGCATTCTTGGCAAAAGAGAAATAGACAGACTCGTTAAAGAAAACATCTTTTCTATGGGGAGCTTTGAATTTCTGGATAATATAGGAATAGACATAGCCCTGAATGCCACAAAAAATTATAAAGAAGATATGGAGTACAAGGAATACTTTGATTTACCCATAGAAGAAATGCAAAAAAAAGTGGATAAGGGACATTTGGGGATGAAAACAGGGAAAGGCTTTTACTCCTATGGTACAGAGCCAGAAGAAGAGGAAGTCCTTAAGCCTGTTGATCCTGAAGAAAAGAAAAAAAGAGAACAAGACTTTGTCGAGCGTCTCTCTTGTCTGTACATAGCGACCTGTTTATGGGCAATAGAAAAAGGCTATTGCACTCCCTCTGAGCTAGAAAAAGCCATGGATGAATATATAGGAATGCAAAAAGGCCCTGCAAAGCTTTGCCAGGAGATGGGACAGGATAGAGTAAAAAATTTACTTTTGCATTATTATGAAACTACACAAGAAAAAATTTTTTTCGGCAAAGCAGAACTTGTAGAAAAATATTTGAATTGATTTATAATTCATAATTCTCCATTTAAGAAAGGTAAAGAATGGACGTTGTAATTCTTTCTCGTATCCAGTTTGCCTTGACAACAGCATTTCACTATATATTTCCGCCTATCAGCATTGGCCTGGGGGTGATATTGGTGATTATGGAAGGCATGTATATTAAGACCAAAAATCCCTTGTATGAGCAAATGACAAAGTTCTGGGTTAAAATTTTTGGGCTTGTCTTTGCCATGGGCGTGGCGAGTGGAATCGTTCTGGAATTTCAGTTCGGAACGAATTGGGCCACGTATTCTCGATTTGTTGGTGATATTTTCGGCAGCGTTCTTGCGGCTGAGGGTATTTTTGCCTTTTTTCTGGAATCTGGATTTCTAGCGATTCTTCTGTTTGGCTGGAACAAAGTTACCCCTCCTATCCATTTTCTCTCTACTATTTTGGTATGCCTTGGTTCTCTCTTTAGCTCAGTCTGGATCATCATCGCTAACTCCTGGATGCAAACTCCAGTAGGTTATAAAATGGCTGAAAATGGAGCACGTGCAGAAATCACAGACTTCTGGGCAGTGGTGTTCAATCCTTCTTCTATGGTTCGGTTAAGCCATGTCCTTTCCGCTGCCTTGCTTACAGGGGCTACCCTGGTTCTTAGCGTATCGGCATACTATCTTTTGAAAAAACGCCATGAAGACTTTGCCAGAGCTTCTTTCAAAATTTCTATCATAGTCGCTTTGATAGGTTCTTTTTTGCAACTAGGGACAGGCCATTGGAGTGCAAAGGTAGTTGCAGATTACCAGCCTGCTAAGTTTGCTGCTATGGAAGGACACTATGAAGAAAGTGCTCCTGCGCCTTTGTATGCTTTTGGATGGGTCAATGAAAAAGAAGAAAGAGTAGATTTTGGAATCGGCGTTCCAGGAATGTCCAGCTTCCTTCTTTATCTGGACTTCAACAAACCTGTCAAGGGACTAAAGGCTTTTAAGCCAGAAGATCGCCCGAAAAAAGTCAACTGGATTTTCCAGAGTTACCATCTCATGGTCTCTATAGGTATGGGGCTGATAGCTCTCATACTGGCAGGCGCATTCTTTCAATATCGTGGAACTTTAGAAAAACAGCGTTTCTTACTATGGATATTTGTATTTGCCGTTGTGGCACCCCAGTTGGGTAACATGCTAGGCTGGGTCGTAGCAGAACTAGGCCGACAACCATGGATAGTCTATGGCCTTTTGCGAACATCAGATGCTGTATCACGCTCTATTGATGCAACCCATGTCTGGGCTTCTTTGATTATGTTTTCCTTGATTTATGCCCTGCTATTTTCCCTGTTTATTTTCTTGCTGGATCACAAGATAAAACAAGGTCCACAAATTTCACACAACCCTATTTCTGATGGAGGGAAACAAAGAGCATGATAGATTTAAACATTGTATGGTATGTTTTAGTAGGCGTACTCTTTGCTGGCTATGCCATGCTGGATGGCTTTGATTTTGGCGTAGGTGCTCTACATCTTTTTACCAAAAGCGATGAGCATAGACGCTTGATGCTCAATTCTATTGGCCCTGTATGGGATGGAAACGAAGTATGGCTGGTCACTGGTGGCGGTGCTTTGTTTGCGGCTTTCCCAGAAGTGTATGCCACTGTATTTTCTGGCTTTTATATTGCGTTCATGCTCCTGCTGGTCGCTTTGATCTTTCGTGCTATAGCCATCGAATTTCGTAGTAAACAGCCTATGCTCTGGTGGCGCAGGATGTGGGATATAAGTTTTTCTGTAAGTAGTATCATAGCGAGTATTCTTGTTGGTACTGCTTTAGGGAATATTATATGTGGAGTGCCTCTAGGCAAAGATTATGAATATATAGGTACTTTTTTAGGCCTTTTGCGCCCTTATCCCGTTTTGGTAGGACTTACTACTCTTTCTTTGTTTATGATGCATGGCTCAATCTATGCGATTATGAAAACAGAAGGAGAGCTGCATGATAAAATTCGAGGCTGGGCTAAACGTGCTATTCTTGGTTTCATTGCCATGTACATTATAACTACAATAGTGACTCTGGTATTTTATCCCCACATGCTGGAAAACATGAAAAAATACCCTGTTTTGTTTATTATTCCTGTGATCAATGCATTAGCAATAGCCAACATTTTTAGAGAAATTCACTTAGGAAGAGATTTCAGGGCTTTTCTTTCTTCCTGTGTTTCCATCGTAGCCCTCATGGCCTTGTTTGCAATAGGTATTTTCCCCAATCTTGTTATTTCTAGTCCAGATTTGGCAAACAGCCTTAACATTTACAATGCCGCTTCAACGAAAAGTACCCTGAAAACCATGTTGATCATAGCCATTATCGGCATGCCCTTTGTGATAGCATATACTATAAGCATCTATTGGATTTTCCGAGGAAAAGTAAGACTGAATGATACTAGCTATTAATCTGTGCCCATACAAAACGTTAGAATAGGTAACAAAAAATAAGAAAGGAGGCATTATGCAGAATAAAATTACTATTCTTTTATTTTTTATGATATTTTTTCAATCTCTTTGGGCAGTGGAGATTGTGCCTACAAGCTATACCTTTGATCAGGCGACAGGTGTAGGCTCTTATACGTACCATGATGAAACAGGAAGGCAGTTGATTGATGGATACTATGGAACGGCACCCTGGTCTGCTAACCTGGGGAACGGAAATGCCTATGAATGGGTAGGATGGGTCAATAAGCCCACAGTCAACATTGATTTTGATTTCACCACGGCAAAGCTCATTAACCAGATCAATATCGGTACAGTACAAGATCATCCTGGTGATGTTGTGATTCCTTCTATTTATATTTATAGCAGTACCAATAAAAGTACATGGAATCTGGTGACTTCACGTAGTATCCCAGAGTCGACAGCATACGATAATACTTACCAGACAATATCCTTTACTGGGTTGTCTATTTCGACTCGCTATATTCGAGTGAGTGCCAGATTTAGCAGCGATGGGCCATGGACTTTTTTGGATGAGGCGGATTTCTATCAAACAGCCGCACCTGCTCTCACTGTAAGCAATACGAACTTTGGCAATGTTCGTGTGGGATCCAGTGGTAATGCCACTGTGACAGTAACCAATACAGGAAATGCTGGTACCACTCTCACAGGAAATATTGGGGCTGCTTCAGGCAGTGAATTTTCCCCTGTGACGGGGAGTCAAAGCTTTTCTCTGGCACAAAACCAACAGGCTACACGCACTTATACATATAGTCCATCGGCAAGAGGAACGGATTCTACTGTTGTCAGCGTTACAAGCAATGCTACCAATGGAACAGCTACTCTGACAGCAACAGGGGTTAGTCCTGTGTATTCCAGCAATGTTGCCCCTGGTAATACGATTGATTTTGGGGTGGTGGATAAAGATGTGACGACAACGAGAGGTCTGACTATCCAAAATACCACACCCGATGCTGATCTTGGCGATTTAACAGATCTGACTATATTGAGTGCCACGATATCTGGTGTTGATGCTGCCTATTATAGTATAGAAAATTTTATACCAGGTACTCGATTGTCCAAAAATGCTACAACTGGACTTACGATTCGCGTCACTAACAATGATCATTTGGTAGACACACGAAATGCAGTATTGACCATTGTCACTGACGCAAACGCTGCATTAGGTACAACAGGAAATATTTACACATATAATCTAACAGCGTATCTTGTCCCAGAACCATCGAGCTATATCTTCCTCAGTATAGCAGGCATCCTTTTCTGTTTTTCTCGTTTGCATAGAAAAAGTCATAACTACTAGGAATTTAAAATTTTCGCCAGGTGTTACTTCCCTGGCGATTTTTTTTCGTGGAAAAAAAAAATTTATACAATTATTCTGGAATTTCTTCGGAACTGGTTTCCTGGTATTTCTCAGAAGGCGAAGAAATTTTTTCAAAATGCGCTCTTTTCTTGCGAGGAGAAGCCCCTTGGATTCTTAGCCATAGAGGATCTCCTTGCTGTATGTCTGGGCTATATGCTTTAAAAGGGAACTCTTGCATCAGCTCAGGGACAAAAATCATAATCCTCGAATTTTCTAAAAATCGGCTTACATACCCTTGAAAGACTTTTCCTTTGTTTTGCTTTAGATATTTTAAAAGCCAGAACATATACCGATTGTATTCTGCCGATTTGATGGCTTTTTCCATTCGTTCGGAAAGCACTTTGATCTGCAAAAGGTCTTTTTCTGTATAGGCAGGGCCTTGTCCTTTCAGGTGGCTGATCAACTGGCGGTGCATAACAAGATCGCTGTATCTGCGAATAGGTGAAGTTCCCTGGACATAGGCATCCAGACCTAAGCTATAGTGTGTACCAGGTTGAAATGTAAGGCTTGCACTTCCCAAGGCCCATCTCATCTTGAGTGGATACAAGGGATCTTCTCTGGATATCGTGTCTAGTGCCTGCTCGGGTGCTGCCTGAACTCGGAAAAAAGCAGGGATATTTTTTTCCACAAAAAAGCTAGCCAAGGTTTTATTGAATAAGATCATACATTCGGAAACAACAAGATGTCCGGAGGTAAGAGCACTCCATTGCAAATCCACTTTTCCTTCAGAAATCTTCAACTTGATTTCGGGCTGTTCCATAATAACTGCCCCTTTGTCTTTTCTACCTTTTCTTAGATGGCTGGCAATCTCATAAAGCTTCTGATAAGGCTCTTCTTTCCCAAATTCTTCCATGGTATCTGCGTATGTTTTCCTCTGAGAAAGGGTAAAAACTGTCTGGGCGAAAGAATATTTTACCAGAGCATAGTTCTCATCAAAAGTAAATAGGGCAGAAATCGCTGGTCTTTCTTTCCCAACAGACAAAGTCATTCTTTGCTCCATGATAGAGAAGGGAAATAAAAACATCTTTTCATCTGGAAAATACAATGTGGCAAATCTGTCGCAAGCAAAGTTGTCTAATTCGCTGTTTCTGGCTATAGTATAAGATGGGTCTGCAATGTGTACACCTACAACATGAAAACCATTTTCATATTGATAAGAAACGGCATCGTCTACTTCCAGTGTTTCCTCGTCATCTATGGCCACATTCCATGAATGCGTTACAGCAGCGCGGCCAGAGTAGTCTACAGGCTGATTCAAAATGGCTTCACTTTCGGACAATACGCTGCCAGGAAATTCGCAAGGCAAGGAAAAACGATATATTGTCTCGTTGATGTCTTTTTGTAGTATACCTTTTTGTTCTAAGACCAAAATAAGATCATCAGGAGATAGCGAAAAGAAAGAGGCAATTCTTTTGGCTTCTGCACTGGCTTTCTCTTCTCCTTCCAGTGCATAGCTTTTGATGGCATTTAAAAACCGCTGTCCTATCTCTGATTCAGGATCGAAATCATTGTTTTCATTGTCTTTAAGCCATGATATAAAACACTGTTCCTGGTATCTTCGCTCATGTTCGGTTTGCTCTCTTCGTAGATTTTCATCTACTCGCTTGGAAGATTTTTTCAGGAAATATCCATTTCGATATTCAAAATAGTGAGGATTTTCCATAAGCGATAGAAAAAATGCTCCTGCCAGAGAATCTGCTTTCTCGCTGGAGTATAGTTCCAACATATCGGAAAAGCTATATTCCTGCTGTGATTCTAAGCATTCCCAAAGCATTGCCAGGTCAACCTTGTTTTCTGAAAAATTTTCTTTTACTGCCTTTAATGCCAGCTTCATACTTTTTTCTGTATCTGCAGAGACAGGGTTTAAAAAAGAATGGATGGTTTTACTTAAGGGAAGATGCACCTTTTCGCCTGCTTCCAGATAAACTTCTTGTTTTTCTTTTTCTTGTTTTAGTACAAGCCCAAAAAACAGACTTCCTCTGCGTTCTAATCCAATTAGCCTGTAGTTTTTCATATTTTTTCTTCAACAGTTTTCTTTATAAATAGAATGTCTTTTATTGAAAAGAGCGTTACAGATTCCAAATCCATAACAAACAAGATTCTGATTATAGTTTTTTTTTTAGAGACTTCAAAAAGAAATTTCTAACTTTAGAGGCAATATCTTTTTAATCTTAGTCTCGATTTCTATGTCTTTACACTTTATCTGGTCTTCTTGTATTTCTATTGTGTATGATATTGTTTGCTCTGAAGAAAGAAAAAATACTTTTTTCTGGCTTTCTTTAGGCCCAACTTCATTAAATTCACAAACATATCCTGCTTTCTTTTTTTTGAAATCTTCTGAAGATATGTTTATATTTTCTGATATTTTTAAAAGGACAAGGATTTTTTCTGCTGGCCTGTCTAACTCATTATAATATTCTAGCACGATTTTTTTCTTTCCCTGAGCGTTTTCTTCTGTCAATTTCAAAGACAATTTAGTCTCTACAGCAGGTGATGCCTTTGTCGATGGTACTTCGGTTAAAACTGGCTCAACAGATACAGGAGGCTCTTCTTTTTTTGTAACTTCTATAAGGGGCTTTGTTAAATTTTCCTGAGGATTTACCTTTTCTTTTGGTATATTTATCTGTATGTTAGATGTATTTTCTGATATAATTTTGTTTTTTTCCTCATATTTTTCTTCTGAAAATTGCTCTTTATAATATACGAATAAAACCAAGCCTATTATAATCAGCTTGATTAGCAGAAAAATCTTTCTCTTTTTCGTTTTTTTTTCGAGAAAATTATTATTATAAGTCATGGCTTTTCCTTTATAGATTTAGATTTTTTAAAGAAAATGGGATTTCTACGCTATGCAC
>CALKWO010000304.1 GCA_938003875.1 uncultured bacterium | reverse complement strand
TTCCTTTGTTTTTCAATTTTTTTAGGCATCAACGGATGCCTGCGTAACTCCTATATATTATTTCAAAAATACCAAATGCTGATCTCATGGAATGCTATTTAAATAGAGGAACAGCCTATCTAAAATTGGCAAATACTATAAAATCTACAACTCCTCAATCTCATGAAACAACTATAAACTATCAGAATGCAATAGATGATTTTACTAAGGTTATCCAGAATGAAGGCAGCCGACTTCCCATTGCTTATACCAGAAGAGCGAATGCATATTATGAATTGCAAAACTCCAAAGCAGCATGGGACGATCTGAATATAGCATTAAAAGAACGGCCCAATTGTCAGGAAACCAATTACCATCTAGCTGTAGCTTTATTACTTAGCAAAAAAACTCAGGAAGCCATTTCCTGCTTTGAAAAGGCAGCATCTCTAAAGGATGAAGGATACTTCATAAGAATTAAAACTATATTATGCGCTTTGTATTATGAACGCAAAGAGTATAAAAAAACGATCTCTTGCAGCCAGGAAGCATTAGACCATGTTGAGGGCCCAAATGCTGTAGTTTTTCAAAAATTCATTTATGAAGCTCAGAAAGCCTTACAAAAAGAAATTCCCCCAAAATCCCCCAAATAATATCCTTCAGTTAAAACATGATATGCTTTTGTGAGGGATCGAGGGCGTTGCAGGATAGTGCCCAAAAAAAATTGTTCTAATCCAGGAAATATAAAAAAAACAAAGTTCTTCGCCACTTTTGGTGAAGCCTATTTTATAGTGCATCCGTTATATGGAAAATCCCAATTGGCAAGCTACTGTTTTGATAGTACATCGTATAAAAAGGTTCTTTTAACCAAAAGTGGCGAAGAACCGAAGGCACCGATTGTGTTGAAATAATGATTTGCATTCGCTCGGATGAAGATCGTAATAAAGATGCCAGCAAGGTAATAGCGTAAGGATGTAAGCCAAGTTCATGTTCATCAATAATGATCGTGGAAGGCTGTAAGGTTGCAGCAACGCGGTTGTCAGACAAATAAATCGGATGGATCCGTCAGATAACTGGCTTGGCCATAATACATAATCGCTATCCTTTTGCCGCCAAAGCAGTCTTATTTGTTCTTCTTCCGTAGGTAGTTTTTGCAGCTTGAGAACAAAATCGTGTTCCTCTATCATTCTGTACAAAAAGGCTGCTAGATTAGAAGCATCTGGACGCAGGGACTCATTATCATGAAGCGAACACAATCGTTTAACTCCAGAAGTATCGCTGGTATCGTGAAAATGGAAAACTTTCCAGTTTGAGATGGCACGATAGCAATAAGCTTCAATCTCACTTGGCTTGCCTCTTTCAGCCTTTTTCTTTAACAGCGATTCCTTATGCCCAGTGCCAAGATGTCTCGACTTAGGGCCATAATAGGGTTCCTCAAAATAGACCGCCTCTTTGGAAAATATAAACCCACCATCGGCTGTGGGTTCTAGCCCAATATCATAACCGTTAAGCCCGAATCGGATACTTGATTCGATTCGGGCGGTTTCTTTTATTCCAAAGGTTAAAATACGATCGGCATCGCCCTGTTTGGATGTCCATGGCCATGTGGTAAAGAATCCAATACCACTTAAGCAAAGGAGTGCGGGTCTTGTGAAAAATCGTTCCTGCGATCAGACTAGTTCTTATACGACATCTTTGGCAATCGAAAACTTTCCTTGTTTTGATATACCACGCTTTGTCATGCCTACAAGCAGGACATACAAAACCTCTTGTCCATCGCATTTCTTTCAAATGTTCAGCACAGGCATCTTCAGTAGCAAAGTCTTTCTGAAAATCAAGCAAACTTCTCTCTCGATAGTTTTTCATCTCTGGTATACTCCTTTATCGCCAGTATACCAGAATTATCGTCAAAATTATGCTCTAATTGGGTAAGCATTTTAAGTTATTTATTATTTATAATAGAATAAAAAGTTACTAAATGCAAAAGCTATCAGAGAATGAAGATGGCGTTTCGCATATTACTGGTAAATCATTTACCCAGGTAAGATTTTTGCCAATAACCAGTTCCCAAATTTTTGAATGATGGGTGTTGCTCATGGGAATCATGCGCATTTGAAAATGGTATTTTCTTGCAAGCTCTTTCACTTCTTCTGCACAGTCATAAGTCATAATAAAGTGACCAGCAATTTTGCTGGCCATTTCAAAAAGCAGAGCATGATCCAGAGCAAAATGTTTGTACAATCTTTTTCCTGCTTTCTTTCCCCCTGCTGTATAGGGTGGATCAAGGAAAAATAGGGTATCAGGCTCTGAGGCATAGCGAGGAATAATTTCTAAAGCATCGGCTTTTATAAACTGGATTCTGTCTCTGACAAGATTCAGATTTTGTAATCTTTTGGCTATAGTGGCTGGATACCAGCGAGATTTTATTCCTTTCCCTTTTTCTCCCTCTTTCAATAAACCAGAGCCACTTGCCAGAATTCCGCCATGATATGTCCTGTTTTTAAGAATTGTCTGGAATGCTCTTTGTCTTATGTCTGTTGAAGTTTTAGCAAGCTCTTTGATAATGTTTTCCCTGGTAATATCGAAAGTTAAAATCTTTTCTGCCAGCCAATCTGCCTCACCATGAACTATAGTCTCCCAGACGGATGCCACATCTTCATCGAGTTCGCACATGAGAACTTTGGGAACAAGATTTTCAAACAGGGCAGTTAAACTGATAATCCCTCCTCCAGCAAACGGTTCAATGAGCAAATGGGGTTTTGTATGGAGAGATTTTATCCATTGCCTGAATGTCGGGACAAACCATGTTTTCCCCCCTGGATAGCGAAAAGGACTTCGTTGGGGTACAGAAGAGACATTCACAGGAAGGTGCATTTCTGTAGTGGATGCCATATCAGGGAAAAGATATTGCTGAACAGTGGATTTCCACATCAAAATGGCCTTTCCATAGTCTGGTTCACGGGGGAAGATTCTAGCTGTTCGTCCAGTTTTTCTTGCAAAAGCTTAACGAAATCTTCCAGTTTACCTGGACGATCCAAGGCAATGCTTGGCAGGACTTTTTTAATGAGCATGCTATTTTTTTCTTGCCTTGCTAATCTCCCTTAACCGCGTTGCAATATCTTGTCTGAGGTTTTCTGGAAGTTCGATTTCTTTAGCGTGTATATCGTTATAATACTGAACAATTGTTCGGGCCAGTTGCATACCATCTATGGCATAGATACTTTCTTCTTTAGCAAAGTTAAGCCTGGCATAGGATTTGAAAATTTCTACCAGCTCTTTGACTGTCTGGCTTGCTTTCTGGGACGCTATTTCTTGCTTGATCTTATCTAGTTTGGTAAGACAATTCTTGATGTTCTTCACTCTGGATGTTGCTTCGGCTTCAATGTCTCCATAAAGCAGATTCAGGAGAGGTTCGGGAAGCTTTGCCTTAAAGGCTTCCATCTCGGGGCTGGCAGGATTGTTCCTCAGTTCTGTTATTTTGGAAGCTAGCTCCTTGATGTCGCTGCCATAGAGGTTGATGTTATGGTGATAGCGTGGATTGCGCAAAAGAATCATCAGGGAGTTGAAGCGTTTGTGGGCATCGCCTTCAAATCGCAGGAGTTCCTGGATTTTTTCTTCCAGCTCTGTTTTCAGGGTTCTTGTTATAAGCTGGCAAATCTTCCCTGCTTCTCTTTGAGGAATGAAATTCAGGCTGGTTTTCAATTGCTGCAAAGACATCTGGCCTCCCACGCCTATGAAGATATTCACAAGTCCCCGTATACGAGATGCAATCGTCTTAAAATCAGGCTTTTCTTCAAAACGCTTGAGATGAGCTACAAGTTCATTCAGATCTTTTGCCCGAAGAACCATATTCCAGAGAGTATTTTCTTCTGCCCTGGTGTTGTTCAATTTTCTAAAAAAATCATGCAGGACGGTGCGTTTCTTGCCAAGATATTGATCCAGAACCTTATCTACATCTTTAGGCTTCTGATCGAGCTTTTTTTTGAGTTCGCGTACATCCCGAATTATCTGGAGATTTTTATATTGCTTTAAGATCGAAGCATTTGCCAGGGGATAATTTTCCAGATAGCATTCCATTTCATCATAGTCTTTGCAACAACGAATTTCTTCGCTAAAAACCTCGTGGAAATTTCTTAAAATCGTATCTATAAGCTGTTCAAAATACTTTCGTATCTTTTTGTTGAAAGAGCTATTTTGTGTTATGTCCTGGGCTTCTTCCAACTTCTGGCCCAGGCAATTGCTCCCTTCATTGATAATCTTTAGAACTTCGGGCCGCTTGGTAATAGAATTGGCCCTCAAAAGTAAAAGATACTTCAATTCGTTCAAAGCAGCCTTGTCTTCTGCCGAAAGGTTTTCCATCTTTAAAAAGCCAGAGACATTCTTTAGAAGGTCTTTGCTCATGGTGGAATCACCAAGCCTCTTCTCTAAAGCAGGAGAAATTTTCAAGGCAGCTCCTGCTATTTTTGTTATAGATATGAGTGTTTCCTCGAAATCCTTTTCGCCTGATTTGGTTTCTTCCACCAGGAGGTTTCCTACAGGCGATTCGCTGAACGAATGGATTTCATGCTGGAAGGTTTCCAGAACAGGGTCTGCTTCGTAGCGAGAAGCTGTCATAAGAAGCATTTCATTGTCTTGTCTGGGGCTATAAGGAATGCATCCTGGCGTTCGATTCAAATCTTCCACTGCTTTGGGCAAAATCCGATTCTGGGAACGCTGGCGGATAACAAGATCCAGCGTTTCTTTGGCCTCTGTCAAAAAAGCCAGAGGATTCGGATATCGACTTTTTATATCCCTGCTCAAGGCTTGCCTAACCATCATCTTTGTCTTGGGATGTAACTCTGGTGCAAGGTCTTCGATATCCTGAGGATCTTCCTGAGTCTTCGCTTTCAAAAGCAACCTGGGCGTTTCCAGATGATAGTATGGGCGATTTCCCGAAAGCATGTGATAAAGAATCGACCCGACAGCATAGATGTCTGCGCGAATATCAATGTCCTTGCTTCCCATAATCTGCTCTGGTGCCATATAGGCAGGCGTTCCAAAAGCATCATCGTTTTCCTGGTCTTCCGAAGTACTTTTTGCCAGCCCAAAATCTGCAATTTTAGGCTTTTGCGTAATTTCCTCTATCAAAATATTAGCAGGCTTAATGTCTCTATGGACAATGCCGAGAGAATGAGCATGAACCAGGGCATCGAGAATGGGAATGAGCATCTGGAAGGCCTTAGGCTCGCTCAGGGGAGCTTTGTTTTTTAGAAAGCTGTCCAGATTATAGCCTGCTACATATTCCATCACGATAAACACCGTTTCCTGGCATACGCCGATTTTATGCAGACGAATGATATTATCGTGAGACAGAGAATTGTGGATGCAAATTTCCTGAAAAAAACGTTGTACTGCTTTGGGGTCATTGACTACCTTCTCTGGAAGAATTTTGATCGCATAGAGTTTGTTGTCTTTTTTGTGGACTGCTTTATACACAATCCCCATGCGCCCTCGTCCCAGCTCTTCCAGAATGGTATAATGCTCGAACTCTTCGATTTTATCCTCAGGAAAAACCTCATGGCATTTTTGTTTGATCTGGTCAGAGGCAGAAGAATCGAGAAATTCCGCCTCTTCCCAAAGCTCTTCTTTTTGGGGCTTACTAGTGACTACGAGCGATTCCCATATCTGATCGAATTTTTTCTTGATTTCCATCGCTTTTCTCTCTAAATGAATAAAAAATTTTACCACAGAGAACACAGCGCAGCAGAGCTGCAAACAAAAAAATAGCAGAGCATTTGCAGATTATTTGAAATACTACTTACACTAGAAAAATTTATTCCATTTCTACAACACAGCGGAAGCCTAAATCACTACGCCTTGTCGTTGAAGGGAAAGGATGTTCGAACCAGCTCGATAGAAGCAAAGCTGGACTGGCAAAGGAGCCACCTTTGCTGATGCGGTATTCCTGTCCTGGCAATTGAGAAGAATGATCATGCATCAGCATAGATAAATCGGAAACCCATTCATGGACATTCCCTGCCATATGATGGCAGCCAAAAGAAGAGCAGCCTTTGGGCAGAGAAAAAACTTCCATGGGAGAAAGTCTGGGCAGTATAAAATTTTTGAGGGAGAATAGAGGTGCTGGAACATCCGCATTGACGTTTTCGAGATGAGGATCCTCCTGTCCCCAGGGAAAGGAATAGCCCTGGATTCCTCTTGCTGCTTTTTCCCATTGGGTAGATTGAGGAAGTTTTTTCCCTGCCCAGGAACTATAGGCACTCGCATCTTCCCAGGAAGCATAGACTACAGGATAGGTATCTTCGAAAAAATACTCTTCTGTCCATGCAGGAGAAGGGGGATAGGGTCTGGATGTATTGTCGCAGAACTGCCGATATTGCATGTTGCTGACTTCATAGCGATCTATGTAAAATGCAGGCAAAAGAAGCACTTTCGTTTGCAAGGCATTTTGCCATTGGGTTGTTTTTTGCAAGAGTATGTCAATGTACTCCAGAGTCTGTGTCACTTCCAACTTTTTCAGAGATAAAAGTTGCAAATCTCCATAACATCGGCTCAGAACGTATTGAGAGAGATCGAAAAATTGTTTTTCTTCGGCAACCCCATGCTTCGTGAGATTGTCTTGTATGGGGGCAGGAATGGGGGTTTCTTCTTTTTCCTCTTGCTTAGAGCCAAAAGGAGATACTTTCCTCTGTACTTTGTCCAGAATCGTCGTTTTTTGGTATACAGACTGTATTTTTTTTGCAAGGTTTTTTATGGTTTCATTGCTTTGTTCCAGGCTTTGCACCAAAGCTTTTCTCAAGACCTGGTCGTTTTCGTACCAGCTTTTTTGTTCTGTGAGGTAGCCTTTGAGTTCCTGCAAAAGCACTTGCAAGGCCTCTATCTGGTCATGAGGTATTCCTGTTATGGCAGCTCCTTCTGGAACATATACCATTTCGCTCTTATCCTTTTCCCAAAGATAATGCCCCGAAGTTTCGAGCTTTTTCATACCCTGAGGCATCCATTCTCCATGCCATCCTTCCTCTCTCCAGGGAAGATGGACAGGGATCTGCCATATTTTTCCTTTTTCGTCTTTTATGGACAGCGTTATTTTCTTATCTTTTGGAGAGGCAATGACCTGCACTGCAAACCAATAGGTATATCCCCAGTTTAGAACCTGTAGTTTTTCTGCCTGGTTTTTCAGAAGACTTCCCATCCTGCCAGAAAATCCCTGAGCAGAAACAGAATGAAGAGGGCGGTCATATCGTACAAAGCCTGCTATCTCAAAAGAAGTGTCTTTATTGGATTTCAGGGCAACAGGTTTTTTAATCTCCAGAAAAGGAGACGAAGATTCAGGCACGGAAATCACAGTTTCATTTTTTCCCCAAAAGATAGGATATTGGTTCATTCCAGAGAGTCGTATGTTCCATCGGAGATGCTCTGCAAGCTCAGTGACTGTTATAAGCCCGTCTTTGTTTGTATCGGCGTTGCTTCCTAGATAAGGAATGCCCTTTATGGCTTTTTGAAAAAAATGACAAAAGATTCCTGTACCACCTTTTTCCTGGGCTATCTGATAAGGCGCACATGCCTGTAGAACACATACTTCTTTCCCTGCAATAGGGGTACTCCAGGAAATCCCATCATACCAGGAATTACTCAGAGCTTTTGGGGAGCGATTCGCATCCAGGCAAAGCAAAAGCTTCCTGGCAGAAATGCAGCTATCGAAAAAATCAGCCAGATGGTTTAAGGAAAGGGCTGTTTTATCTATATCTTTTGGGTCTGTATCGCTCATCAGGAGATAGAAAGTGTTGTCTTTTCTTATGCCATGCCCTACGAAAAAAAAGAATACAAAATCCTGTGGTCTTGTTTGAGAAAGTTCTTGTCCTAAGATGCTGCGAACTGTCTTTAAAGTAGCGTTTTTCCCTGTGAGGAGAATGATTTTATCTTTGGAAAATTTGCAGTGGTCTGAAGCCAGCAAATCTGCTATTCCTTCCGCATCGTTTTGGGCATAGCGCAAGGCAGGAAGGGATTCCTGAAAGGCAGGATATTCCGATATACCAATGATGAAAGCCCAGCGATTCTCTCCTAAACACGGAAAAGCTAAAAAAAAGAATAAAACAAAGGAAAAAAACTTTTTCATTCCATGCTCCATTGTAAAAGAAAATTTTTCCCTGTCAGAAGTTCTCTGGATAGTGTTTTCAAGGATGGAGAAACCAAAATCTTCATGGGGCTGAAATCCAGGATGTCTTTTTGCACATCAATCCCTGGCATAACTTCTATGAGTTCCATCCCTTTCGATGTCAATTGAAAAGTGCCTACTTCTGTAGTATAAAAAACTTTCTGGCCTTTTTCCATAGCTCTTTGCCCTGAAAATGTGGTTTCTTTTACATTCTCTACAAATTTAGGCTTCCCCTTTTGTACAATTTTTATTCCTTCTGGGGATAAAACGGTTTTTCCATGCGTCATAAAAGAGCTTACAAAAAGCACCATTTTGGCAGTGCTGCTAAGATCAATAAAACCACCAGGCCCTATAAAGCTCAAAGATGTTTCTCCTTTGCGGGAGACATTGACATTCCCGTTGCTCTGCGCTTCCAGAAGGCCTAAAACGGCAAGGTCTAACTTTTCATAGCAGCGTCCAAAGACATAGGCACTAGAGCAAATCTTCTCAGGGCAGATAGATGCACCAAAAAAAATACCTGCTGCTGGAACACCGCCCACTACTCCAGCTTCCGTAAACATGGTTATGTCTTTCATCAGCCCACTTTCGTAGAGAAGACGCGAAACCTCTTCTGGCATACCTGTGCCAATGTTGACAAAAGAGCCTGGGCGTATATTCCTGGCAATGATTTGGGCTGCATTTCGGGCGATCAGAGAATGGACAGCATTTCTCCTGGGCGTTATTCCTAGAATACCATTCAAAAAACGGACTCTTTCCAGAGATTCTTTTATATTATCCTGGCTTTTTTGGGTAAAGAAAGACCAATATTTTTTGTGAGAAACAGACCCTGTTTGCTCTGTTCCAGGGTAATAAACAATCGCATCTACCATAGAGGCTGGAAGAAAAATATCATCATAGCCTTTTTCTACTAAAAGCCCTACATTGGCTATTACCTTGCCCTGGTTTTTCCTCGCTGCATGAGCTATCTCGAAGCTCTCCCCCACCATAGCACAGTTTTTGACATAGATATTTCCCTCTCTGTCTGCTGCAGGAGCATTGAAAATAGCGCATTTTATCTTAGGAATCTCATAGCGCAGTTCTTCTCCTTGTCTTTGTATAAAAGACAGTGCATTTTCTCCTGCGACCACAGAGCCTTTCCCCTCTTGCGGGTCTACAAAAGTGCCTTTGCCTGTTTGGGTGCATAAATAGCTTTCTCCGTGTCCTTGCGCCTGTAGCAGCAGAGAAATAATGCCTTGCGGAAGGCATTGCAGCTCTATCTGGCCTGCATCAGCCATTCTGAGCATTTTGACAAAAGTATCGAAATGCCCTGCGACCAGTCGTTCACACAAACCAGACAAAGCCAGCTCTTCTAATGTACCAGGCACAATCCCTCTTCCTCCCTGTCCTCCTGTGCATACCACGGTCAGATCAGAAGGATGTCCTGTTTCCAGAAAACGCTCTCGTATAGCTCGAAATACAACCGATGCCCTCTGGTTTCCTGCCAGACCTGATGTAGCAATGACATCTTTATCCTGGATCATCCTTACCGCTTCTTTTGCCGACATGAACAAAGGATTTTCTTTTACAGGGGATGGATAAGCCGTATCCAGAGAGTTCCAGGTAAACCGCCATCGAAGAATATGGGCCAATAACGAAATTTTTGAAAGCAGGTTCATCTTTTCCCTTTCCTGGAAATATAGTTAAGTTATGGATTTTTTTCTATGATTTTTACATTGTCTATAGAAAGTTGCCAGAATAAATTGGTTTCACTGAAAGCAAAGAATCCTATATCCTTTTTGCCTGGTTTTTCTTTTTCGAAAATTACTTTAGCCAGAATTTTTCCATTCAAAAGGAAGGCATAGGTATTTTTTTCATTACGCATTCTAAGAAGCTGAACAGTGGAGTGTGTTTCTGTCCACAGAACAGGTTTTTCATTCTCTAACGCATTTTGCCACTTGATAAGGCTATTGGGCTTTGCTTTTGCATACACGACTTGATTCTGGGGATTTTTCCCAAAATACAGGCAGTCGCCTTCCAGGTTTCCATATATAATCCCTGTATATACCATATTGGCTTCAGAGAATATATCTGCGTTTAAGGCAACGAATGTCTGTGTATCCACAGATCGAAGCAAAAAGGAAGGAATATTGCCTCGTATACTCCTGCCAGAAAAAATAGCCTTTTGCTCTCTCAGGCTAATGTCAATTCCATCTTGCTCTACTTCCTGCCATTGTCTGCGGATTTTTTCGCTATCTTCCCTCTGGAATTCTTCTTCCCATAAAAACAAGCCCTGGTTTTCCAGAATTTCTTCTTTTGCTTTCAAGGCATAGTCATCCCTGGGATTTTTTGTAAGAAGTACCTCCAATGAAGCTAGAGCTTCAGGGATAAAGGATCTTTTGTTGGCTATCCAGGCAGAAATCTGCAAAGCAAGAGTGTGGTTCTCCTGCATTTTATAAGCCTGGGCAATATGTTCCTGAGCCTTAAGAAATTCTTCATTGGCAGTATATGCTAGTGCGATATAAGCATGAATATCGGCTTTGAGAAAAGAAGGTAAAGGTCGTAGCAAAAGTTCCTGAAAATATCTTATCGCATCGGAGAGATTGTTATTCTGGATAGACAAAACACCAAGAGCAACGAGTGCTGGATGTAACTGAAAGTCGAGTTCCAATGCTTTCTGGTAGTTCTGGATGGCTACTTCTTGCTGTGAGCTTTGTGTTCTACTGATTTCCCCTAGAAGATAAAAAGGTATAGGATTTTGAGGATTGTTTATCTGGCCTTCTTTCAAAAGCTGAGAAGCTATTATGTAATTTTTCTCTGGCTCAGAAAAAAAGGTAATATAAGCAAGAACAGCCTTTACAGAAGAGGGATCTTCCACAATTTCGGGAATATCCAAAATTTTTTTCAGGATACCTGTTGCCTGAGGGTATGCTCCTCCCATAAAGTACACAAGCGAAAGATTATAGAATGCCCAGACATTCCTTTTTTCTATTGCTTTTGTGAAAGAACGGCAGGCATCCCCTAATTTGCCTTGCAAATAGAAGGATATGCCTTTGACATTTTCCAATTCAGGGGTAAGCGGTTCAGGGTATTCCTTGCAATAAGCAAGACAGGTTTCCATGTCGCCTTTATATAAAGCAAACAAAGCTTCCCAATACAATAGAATCTTCTTTTGGCTTTGGTCTAAGGGCAAAGCACGTGCCTTTACCAATAGACTTTCTATCGTCTGCTCTTGTTTTAAAGCAAAAGAAAACTCCAATGCTTTCACAATAGAAGGGAAGTCTCGAAGAGGCAAAAGAAGTCGCAATGCTTTTTCTTTCAGCCCTATAGCAAAAATGATTTCTGCCATTCCCATAGTGATAGCCTCTTGAGAGATCCCATTTTCTTTCGCCAAAGAATAGACCTGGTATGCCTGATCCCAATCCAGTCTTCTTCGTAAAAAAGAAGCATAAGACAGATAGGCTTCGTCCCAGGAGGGAAAAGACCGAATCACTTTTTGGAAAAAATCCTGTGCAAGATCAGGAAGACCATTCTCCTCACAGCTCTGTGCCAGGCTTAAGAAACCTTTGGAATCCTTTTCCTCTAAATCTTTCCAGGATTGCTGATAAACCTGCTCCAGAGAAATCTGTTTTTCTATTTTCAAAATACGAGAAACGGGCAAAAGCAAATTCTGGCTTGCCTTGCTTTCTCCTGTTGTCAGAAGAATTTCCTGGCTATTTTCACTGAGGATTTTTCCTTTATATCTTTTTCCATCTTTCATGAAAATAGTATCCTGTGGTTTCACCAGGGATTTTATCTTTAGGGAAAAAGGGCTGATGATTTTTTCTTCTTTAGAAGCAAGGTACCTGTCCAGATTTTCTGTCCCCAAAGTAACCAGGTCTGTTTCCAGAGGAGAAAAATTGATTTGGCCAATAGGCTGCCAGAAAGAAGAGGCAGGACAGGGGACAGGAGGCAGCAAAATTTTGGATGGAAGAACGATTTTGGGCAGTTCTAAAGAAGCAGGAGGTAGCTTCTTTTTTTCCTGGATTTTGACAAAAGGATTTCTGCTATTTCCAGACCAATAGGTATGAAAAGCCCCTGGAAATATTTCTTCATCAGACATAGGACGATAGTGTCCAGAAGAAACTTTTCCTGGGGGATTTTTGAACGCATCTGGAGTAAAGAATGTCATTGGATAGTATTCTTTAAATACAAAAATACTAAAGAAAAGTATCAGCAAAAATAAAATTTTTTCTTTATTGATAGCGCACATAGTTATTTTCTTTACACAGTATTTTTTACTACTTCTTTATAGATATTTTCACTGTTTTGGATAAAAATAGGAATCTGTTCTTTTTTGATATGAAGATATTCTGTAGCCTTTTCTAGTTTCCAGGGTATAGCTTTTTTTTCTATCGCTTTTATAAATTGGTTTCCTAGAAAAACCAAGGCTGCATTTTGCCTTTCTTCTCCCTCCTGTGCCTGGGAAAAATTTTTTTGGTGCAGAAGAATATTGGTAAAAGAAGGGGGAAAATTCCATTTTTCCTGTATTTCTTTTACAATAGCTTCAAAATGCTCCTGATAAACCATTTCCAAGACAGGCATCGTAGGAAAATAGTCCAATACATCCTTCAGGGCATCTCTGCAAACAGGAAGCAAAATGGCTTTATGGAGATCGTGCAGCAGAGCAGCAGAAAAAGCCACACTGTCCTCTATTTTTAAAAACTTTGCTATGGAAGATGTCATATAAGCACTCGCCAGGCTATGTATCCATAGGTTGCGGGCAATGATGTCTATTTTTTTGCCCTTGATGATCTTACTTCCTAGTGTCAACCCCATAATCATAGCCCGCAGCCTTTTTCTTCCCAGACGGACAATCCCTGATTTGATAGAATCTACTGGCATAACGCCGCCATAAACACAAGAATTGGCTATTTTTAGCAAAGCACTCGCAAGACTGGGATCTTTTCCTATTTCTTTTTCTAAATCTTCGATAGAGCTACTAGGATTACCACTCAAATCCATCAGACGCAATGCCGTTCCTGGCAGAACAGGCAATTCCAAAGCTTTTCCTTTTATAAGTTTTTGTATTTTAGCTATAAAATCTTTATCTTTTTGAGATAAGGCTACAGGTTCAAGAGGTTGAACATCATCACTATCTTCCGCTAAACAGGACAAAACTCCTGTACTATGAGGCATAGGCTCTAGTTTATCGCGTCTCTTTGTATCCAAAAGCTGCTGGTCTTTGGCTTTTTTTAAAGCTTCTTCTTCTGTAAGATAAATAGAAAAAAGAAAATTGATCCCCATATTACACAGCAAAGTATATATTTGAGGATGCAGATTACTCATAATATGTTGAATTCCATACTTTTCTGCATTTTCACCAATGTCAACAAACAATTCCAGAGCATTGGAATTCAGATAAGTAACTCCTGACATATTGAAAATGACAGGCAATTTTTTGCTCAATACAGGAGAAATCTGAGACTCTATATAAGGAACCTGCTGCTTTTCAATTATACCATCAAAAAAAATTACGCTAGTAAAAAAACGCAGCGCAATTTCTTTTGTAACAATACGAATATTTAATGAACTCATTCTATAGTCTTCGCTAACGTTATTTTTGGGTTCTTTTGAAAAATCTATTTTGTATAGATTTTATCAAAGAACAAACTAGATTACAACCATCGTTTTACATATAGGCATATTTTTATAATGCATATGGATTTAGCACAGAATTACTTCAAAGCAAGCAATAAAGTAAGCACAGAACAATCGTGAGTGTGAGCGTCATTTGTGTTAACCTAAGAAAATAATTTACCACAGAGACACAGAAAGCATCCAGACCACAGAGAGGAAAAGAAAAAAACACGGATCAAGATAGATTAAATCATTGCGTGGTTCGCTCCAGTGAAGCACCCCTCCAGGAATAAAAAAAGAGCAAACAAGACACTGGATTTGCTTTGCAAAAAGACAA
>CALKWO010000303.1 GCA_938003875.1 uncultured bacterium | reverse complement strand
GTGTCTATCTGTGGTTCTTTTTAATGTATGCAATCCATCCGAGATGCGCTGTAAGCTTGTGATAGAAATTCTACTTCTAAATAGCCTTTATGTCAACTTCTCATAAAAAAGTTATACCAGGCCCTTTGTATTTTCTTTATTCATGAACTAAATTTTAGCTTGACTTTCATAATGCTATCTTGCATAATATTTTCTAGGCTCTTAAAGTTTTTGTAGTGTTTGATTCTAGCATTTCTTAGAATCTGCCAAATTTTGAAATTTTTTTGCAGGATAACAATTATGAAGCAATGCCCTTCTTGCGGATGCCAGTATACAGAAGAAATACAATTCTGTCCTTCGGATGGCACCAGGCTTATAGAAAGAGAAAAAAAAGAAGAAGTCTCTTTGGGGCAAGTTCTGGGAAATGGCTATGCAATACATCAACTCATAGACTCTCATGGAATCTGGCAAGTGTATCTTGGCTATGAAACCAAGACAGGCAGAAAAGTCGTTATTAAGATTCTTTCTCTTAAAGAAGCAGGAAAAAAAGCATTCCAGGAAAATATTATCCTGAATTTAGAAAGATTAAAAGAACTAAAGCATCCTGGCCTTATAGATATACTCGACTTCGGAGTCCTTTTTGATTCTTTTTTTCTTGTCATGGACTATGTAGAAGGACAAAGTTTAAAAAAAGTTCTTCAGGAAGTAGGCGATATTTCCATAAAACTCAGCCTGGAGATTATGCAACAGGCTTTGTCTATTCTTGTTTTTTTCCACAAAAGAGGTTTTTTCCATCTTGGATTAAAGTCTTCTAAAATTTTTCTTACAGCCAAAACTCTTTCTGCTAGCCAGTTTGTTAAATTAGATCCTGTAGGGTATTTTATGCCTTTGTTTTTAGAAGAAAATACCAGAAAGAATCCTTATCTTGCTCCTGAATTTTTTCAGACACAGAGCATGGATCACCGTTCGGATATCTATTCTCTAGGAGTCATTTTTTATGAGATGCTTACAGGTATTCTTCCCTTTCCAACAGGTTTACTGCAAGAAAGAGCATCCCTTCAGGTACCGCCTATAACGAGACTAAAAGCAAATTTGAAAATACCTGTCAAGCTGGAAAAAGCCATCTTGAAAGCTATACAATGGGATCCAGCCCTTCGTTTTTCCGATATGCAGGAATTTACAATCGCTATTTTGAATTCTGGTAAGGGGAGCCTTATAGAATTATTCCATGGTTGGGCTGTAGCGGTTTGTATTGTCTTGTTGGTCTTATGTTTTTCCATAATACATACATGGGATCTTGGGAAAAAAAATCTAAAGACAGAAGAAATAAAGCCTAAAAGCATCCTGCAGAAAGAACCGATGAAGCATTCAGGTATTTTTTCTATGGAAGCCTGGGAAGAGGCACAAAAAAAATTGAAAATACTCTCTCATACGAGTCTGGACACTATGTGTTATGTAGAAGGTGGGAACATTGTATTGCAAGGAAATCAATACCATATAAAACCTTTCTATATGGATCAAACAGAGGTAATGAATATCCAGTACCAGATATTTATCAATAGTACGGGCAATGAAACCCCTCGTAACTGGTTCAAAGGCAAGTATCCTCAAGGCAAGAGCAATTATCCAGTTACCTATGTAAATTGGTACAACGCATCTCTCTATGCACTATGGCAAGGGAAAAAATTGCCTAGTGAATCCCAATGGGCAAGAGCAGCATACAAGGGAACAAATAGTCTATGGCCCTGGGGCAATACATTTTCTAAAAAATATGCCAATATTCAGGGAAAAGAATTGAAAAAGGTGGCACAATTTCCTAAAGGCAAAAGCCCTTATGAAATTATGGATATGGCAGGAAATGTGTGGGAATGGTGTGAAGATTGGTATGATGATGAAGTCAAGCAAGATAGAGTCATTCGAGGAGGAAGCTATCGATCCTATATCGAAAAGAATATAGGCATGTATAAAGACGGCTTCCCCCCTGAATCAGACAGAGACGATATTGGGTTTCGCTGTGTTAAGGAAGTGGAAAAAAATGAATAGAAAGATGATAATACCAGGCATCATTGCCTTATTTTTAATAGCTTGTAGGGCAGGAGAGCAGCAACTCCAGGAAATTAAAGAAAAAGTAGCAGAAGAAAAACAGAAAATCGAGCTTCTACAACAGAATATCGAAAAGATTTCTCTGGAGATCAATGAAATTTGTTCTCGTAGCTTACGATATCGTTTCCCTGATTTACAAAGAATTTCTGGCAAACAAATGGATATAACTGTCCCTGAGGTTCCTTATCTGAAGGAAATGGAAGTACAGTATGTCAACACCCAAAAAATGATTTTCCGTTTTTCTTATAAGGCACAAGAAAAAAAAGTTTCGCCTCATTTTATCCTTTTTTTGTTCAGTGCTGATGGTAGAAACATTCATAGGGAAGAAATCGACTATAGAGGTTTGCTGGGAGATAAATACCTCAAATCTGACCAGACAATAACCCAGGAAAAAACTGTGCAGATTTATGGTGACCATATAGCGCAGTATTTTTTGATAAAGGAACAGCCATGAAATACTATTTGCCTATATTTTTGATACTTACGCTGACTTTATTTAGCTGTGAATCAGGTATAGAAAAACAAAGATTAGAAAAAGAACTCCTTGTCTTAACAAAAACAACAGCAGAGTTAGAAAAAAATTTTGAAAAGCTCCAGCAAGAAAAAGATAAGCTCTTTCATTCTAGTGCCAAAGAGAGATTTTCTTTTTTGTATTCTTTTGAAGAAGACAAACCTGTTGCCTTGAAGTATCATGAAGAGAATTTTGATAGCATAGAATGGCAAAAAAAGGGTGATAAATATAATGTTATACTCAAAGTACATCCTAAGAAGAAACCTTTTCTTTATCGCTTTGTGATATTTCTCTATGATAGACATGGTCTGATCTTGGGCAGCCATTATGAAAAGCCAGGAATGTTCAAAAAGACTCTTGCCGCAGGCAAGGTCGTGGAAAAAAAATTCGACTGTAAGCTCGCAGAGCAAGGAGTCCCAGAATATTTCAGTATTGTTTACCACAATCCTGTGGAGTAAAGCAGGATGAAAATATTAGGAATTGATCCTGGCACAAAAATTGTTGGATATGCTGTCCTGGAAGTCGTCAAAGGGAAAATTTTCCCCAAAGCGTTTGGGGCTATCCGTGCATCGGCAAAAGATTCTGTCCCTGATCGGCTAAAAAAAATCTATCAGGATCTTACAGAGATAATCCAGCAATATCAGCCAGAAGTCGTTGCTATAGAAAAAGTATTCTGCGGGAAAAATATGCAAAGTGCTATTCGCATTGGAGAAGGCAGAGGCGTGGCTTTTTTGGCAGCAGCCAATGCCTGCCTTGATGTGCATGAATACGATGCCACTACAATAAAAAAAGCCGTTTCTGGAACGGGAGGCGCACATAAAACTCAGGTGCAGGCTATGGTACAGGCAATTCTATCCTTGCCTGTGCAACCTGAACCAACAGATGCTTCCGATGCTTTAGCCATTGCTATCTGCCACTATCAGCATAGCACTGGCTTGCATAAATAAAAGACAATTCGTAAAAAATTTTATAAGCAGAAAATCATGGCAGGAAAAATAGGAATTGATATTGGTTCTTCTTGTTTGAAATTTGCCCAATTGGTGGCGGAAAAACAAGAGATAAAAATCGAAAGGGTAATTTCTTTCCCTTTACCTGGTTCGGAAGAGGAAAATTTTTCTAAACCTTGCGCACTTCAACTGAAAGAATATCTTAGAAAAGAAAATTTTAAAGTTCGAGAAGGACTGGCAGGGATTTCAGGTAAGCATCTGAATATGAGATATTTGCAGGTTCCTTCCACCAATGAAACCCGTATAGCGCAGATAGTAGAAATGGAAATGGCTCAAGTTTTAGAAAAAGCCAATACTCCTCTTGCTTATAGCTATGTGCCTTTAAATCTTGCCTTATCCGAAAAGCAGCAGGGATGCGTTGTAGCCATTGCCGTTGTTTATGAAAGTTTTCTTCAGAGCGTATGGAATTTTTTCGCCCAGGCAGGCATTAAGATCCAGGCCTTTGTTCCCAATTGTATATCCTTGTATCATGCGTTTGTCCGTTTTAGCCAGCCGCCTTCCAAAGAAACTAGCTATATTGTAGATATTGGCTATGAAAATACCAATGTAGTTCTGATGCAGGGTGATAGATTTTGCTTTGCCCGTAATGTTAGCATGGGAAGTAAAATGATCACTCTCAAAATCCAGGAAGAAAAAAACTGGGAATTCGAGGAAGCCGATAAATTCAAGATACAGAAAGTGAACCTCACTTCTTATGACGATTATACCATTGCCAGGAATACAGAAGATTCTTTTGAAGAAAAATTATTGAACACAGCGCAAAAAATTCCTGATGCTCTCCAGGCTTCTCTAAAATTTGCCAGAGTACAGACTGGCATTGCTTCTTTAAAAGTAGACCGTATCTATTTAACAGGCGGAGGGGCATGTCAGAAAGGCATGAAAGCTCTGATTCAGAGTAGCTTTGTCTGCCCCGTGGAAAGCATTGCATGGAAAAGTCCTTTGGGAGATTTTTTTAAAGAAGAAAGCCAAAAATATTTTTTTGCTAATAGTCTTGGTCTTTCTTATTTAGCCGATCAGAAAAAGATCCCCTTGAAAATCCTTAGCTACAACCAAAAAATTCAAGAATTGCTTTTTGGAAAGCATCTTTTTGAATATCTTTCTGTGGCAGTTGTTTTTCTTTTAGTTGTGTTCTCCCTTTGGTCAACCTATGCTTGCCATCAAAGATATCAAAAATGGGAAGATCAATTGAATGAAAAATACCAAAAAATATCAGAAAGAAGCCTAAAAGCTAAAGAATTTCAAAAAAATAATGAAATTTTGCAAAATAAGCTTAGCCTGATCCAGGATAGACTACTTCCCAATAAATCTTTATTGGAAATTCTATCGTGGCTCAATAAATCGATACCATCCCAAATGTATATTCATAAATTAGAATGGAATTTTTCTTCTAAACTTTTGCTGTCTCTGTCGGGTTTTGTAGAAGAAGGAACAGAAGATGTATATATTGTCCTGAAAAGATTTAAAGAAAGCATAAAAAAGCATCCTTTTCTGGCAATAGAAGAAGAAAGAGATCCTCAGATACAAGAACAAGATAGAAAATTAGAATTTTTTTTACGATTAAAAATAGTAAAAAAAGATTAACACAAGGAGCGATACATGCCTTTTCATGATGATTTGCTAGAAAAACGCCAGCAGTTGATGCAGCTTGGTATTAACCCCTATCCTTATTCTTTTCCTATCAGTCATACGCTGACGGAAATACGAGAAAAAGAGGCGGAATTGCTGGAAAAAGATATTGCCATAGCAGGACGTGTTACAGCACTGCGCAGACAAGGCCAGAAGGTCTTTTTTGCTGATGTGGAAGACTTTGACAATAGAATGCAGGTTTATCTTAAACAACAAGATTTCAGTGATCCCGTATGGCAAAGCATTTTGCTTTTAGACATTGGAGACTGGGTGGGAATCAAAGGCCCTTTGTTTAAAACGAAAACAGGCGAATTGACCATCTGGACAAAGGATTTCAGTATCCTGAGCAAATGCGTTATCCGCGTTCCTATTTCCAAGGAAAAAGGAGATAAGAAATACTACCAGCTCTCCGATGCAGAGACTCTTTGCAGGCAAAGATATTTGCATTGGATTACAGATAAAAAAGCTCGCGATGTTATGGTAGCAAGAGCAAAAATCCTTTCTACAATACGCCGTTTTATGGAAAACAAAGGATTTTTGGAAGTCACGACCCCTACCCTGGAGCTTAGCTATGGAGGAGCAAGTGCCCGTCCCTTTGAAACCACAATCCATGCTCTTTCTCAGGAAAAAGCTTATATGAGAATCTCTCCAGAGCTTTCTCTAAAACGATTTATTGTAGGCGGTTTTCCTAAAGTATATACCATTTGCCAAAATTTCCGAAATGAAGGCATTGACCGATCCCATAACCCTGAATTTACCATGATGGAATGGTATGAGGCGTTTACCGATTATAATTACCAGATGGAGCAGTTTGAACAGCTCGTTTCTATGCTGGCAAAAGAGGTAACAGGGAGCTACAAAGTACTCTATCAGGATATAGAAATAGACTTTACTCCTCCCTGGAAAAGGATGACCATCCTAGACGCAATAAAAGAAATCGGAAAAGTGGATGTCAACGCTCTTTCTGATGAAGAGTTAAAAAAGAAAGTTCATGAACTAGATCCTAAATACCATATCATAGAGCCCTTCTCCCGTGGGCATATCATTGATTTTCTGTTCTCTACTTTATGTGAAGAACACATGGTACAGCCAACATTCATCATAGACCATCCTCTGGCTATATCTCCTTTAACTAAGAAAAAAAGAGGGAATCCTGAGCTGGTCGAAAGATTTGAGCCTTTTGTGATGCGGATGGAAATCGGAAATGCTTATTCTGAACTCACGGATCCTGTAGAGCAATACGAAAGACTGAAACAGCAGAGAGAATTCGATGCAGACAGTATGGAAAAAGAAGGCACCGTCCATCATCCTGTAGATATGGACTTTGTGAAAGCGATTGGAATGGGTATGCCTCCGACAGGAGGAGTTGGATTAGGTATAGATAGAATTGTAATGCTGCTTACCAATCAGCACAGCATACGAGATGTGATTGCTTTCCCTTTATTGAGAAGAGAAGAGTAATTTTTTAAGAGGATTCCCATGCTCATACACCCTACAGCAATTGTTGATAAAAATGCAGTGATTGATCCAAGTACTGAAATTGGGCCCTTTGCCATTATAGAAGGCGATGTTCAGATAGGAAAAAACAACAAAATCATGGCTCGTGCTTTTGTTGGCAGTGGTACAGCAATAGGCGACGACAATGAAATTCACATTGGAGCAGTGATCGGCCATTCTCCCCAGGACAAAAGATATAAGGGAGAAAAAACTCGCCTGGTCGTAGGCAGTAGAAATATTTTCAGGGAATATGTAACCATCCATCGCAGCACCCACGAAGATTCTCCTACCGTCATTGGAAACGATTGCATGATAATGGGAGGTTGTCATATTGCTCATGATTGTAAAGTAAACAATTTTGTAATTATGGCGAATATGGCTGCTATGGCAGGCCATGTGCATGTAGCGGATCGTGCTTTTATAGGCGGTGGTGCGATGATCCATCAATTCGTTCATATAGGCCGCGTTGCTATATTAGCTGGTAACTCCAGATTCAGTATGGACATTCCACCTTTTGTCATAGCAGCAGAAAAAAATCAGGTATGGGGGATCAATATCATTGGCCTTCGCCGCGCTGGTTTTCCCCAAGAAACCATAAATGAAATCAAGACGCTTTACAGACTTTTCTTCCGAGATCATTCCCCCAGGCCTGTTCTTCTGGAAAGGATCGCTCAACACAATTTTCAGTCTGGCGAAGTGAAAGAATTTCTTGATTTTGTTCAATCTTCCAAAAGAGGGATCTGCCCTGCTGCCAATACTTCTGCTGAAAAGAATATAGAGCTTGCAGAAAAAGGCATAGAAATGGCATAGAGATACAAATGGCGCATTTAAAGGTTGGTTGATAACCAAAAGAGAACCACGGATGAACACAGATAAACACGGATAATAAATCTTTTTCCTAACTCGCTGTATAGGAAATTAATTTGTGTTTCACTATGTCTATCTGTGGTTCGTTACCATAACCATTAAATACGCCCCTGGTGAGTTTTTTTCCAAAAGGCTTAAGTCAGGAGAATTTTGATGTCTGATGTTCTGAAACTTAGCGGCATTGCCCAAGAATTTGAATCTAAATTCAATCATTGCTGGAGCCAGGAAGCGGAAGAATATTTTGTCGCTTATCTCTCGCAGCAAGGGATTACTGTACCTTTGCCTGAAGTCAAAGCTTTTTGTGAAAAACAGGCTCAGCAAGAGGCACAGATACAAAAGGATATTTCTCAGGAAGCCCAAGAAGATACAATTGTTCTTAATCAAAGAGAAAATTCCGAGCAAAGCAGTATCGCCACAGAAGAATTTCCCCAGGGGAATGATCCTCATGAATGGGAATCTTTGGAGTCAAAGGAAGATACAATAGTTTATGCTGAGGCTTTGTCTGAAATATCTCAGCAGGAAAGTACAAAAAATCAAGAAGAGAGTTCAAAAAAACCTTATCTGCAAGAAATAGCAAAGAAAATCCTACAGCGAGATCTTTCCAGTATGACAGCAGAAGAGCTGAAAGTATGGGAAGATCTTGCTGCCCAATCCCCTGAAGAAAAGGACAATTCTGGAATAGATCCTATTTCCGCTATGGCGATAGAAGCCAAAGAAAATCTGAATGAATTAGATTTTGAAACAGAAGCACAGCAAGATGGAGAAAAAGCTTCTTTTTATAGCCAGAAAGAAGAAAGCAAGCTTTCTCATCAATCTGCGCAGGATTCCTTTTTGTTTGTTCCTCCTGATGAAACGGTTTATGGAACAGACAGCGAATTTTCCTTAGGTGACAGGGATGACGACGATGGCATGGAACTTCCTGCTCAGCTTGCTACTATGTCAGAAATTATGATTTGCGAGCAGCTTGGTGCCATTCCAGTACAAGAAGCAGAAGAGATCAAAGAAGGAATTTCTGCTATGGAATTAGGCGCGGAAGAAGCCAGGGAAAGCGGATTTGCAGAAGAAATAGAAGAAAATAAAGATCAAGATCAAAGTAGCCAGGGAGAGTCTTCAAAAAATGCTTCCGCAAAGAAAAAGAAAACAATTACAGAAAAATTGGAAATATTGCAAAAAAGAGTAGAGAGGACAAGATCTCTTTATGAGCAGGCCAAAAATCTGGCAAGGCTGGAAAAGTATTCTCAATCTTTAGAAAAAATCGAACGATGTATCAAATTTTTTCCTGGCCTTAAAGATTTAGAAGATTTTAAAATATCCCTGCAAAAATCAAAAAAAGAAAAAAGAGAAAAGCAAAGACAGAAATGGAATTTACAGGCCGATAAATTCTGGGAAGAAAAACGCTTTCCCGAAGCCATTGGCAAATGGAGAAAGTCTCTGGATTTAAAAAGCGATACTGAAATTCAGGAAAAAATTACAGCAGCAGAAAACCGCCTGCAGGAAGCCATGCAAATGTGGGAGGATGCCCAGCTCCTGGTAGAATCCAACCGTAATGAGGAAGCCATAGTTTTATTGCAAGATTGCCTTCAGATATACCCTTATCATGGCAGTGCTGTGGAATTATTGGAATGCCTACAAAAACGCAAAGAACAAGAATCTTCCAAGCCAGAGCAATCTCCCCAGGAAAGCACAGTTCCAGCATCCGAAGACAATATACCTATGGATTTTGAAAAAGAGTCGGAAGATCTACTTTTTATGCCAGAAGAGGAGACACCCTTAGAAATCAAAATGCAAGAGCCTGCTGCAACCAAAAAATTGCAAAATCCTATGCAAGACCTGATGCAAACCCAGCGTAGCTCTATGGAAAAAAAGCTTTCTTCCACACGTCGTTCTACTCTTTCTAGTATGCTAGAACAATTGCATGAGCAGAGAGAAAAAATTCGGCAGGAAAAAGTCAAAAAGCAGCAAGAAGAAGTGCCTGCTAAAAACGATAAAATCGAAAAGCAAGAAAAAGCAGTACGCCAAAAAAAACAATTGGATAAAATTTACCAGCAGGCCATGGATGCTTCTAAAAAACAAAACTACAGAGAAGCTTTACAATGCTTACAAAAAATTCTGGATCGGCAATGGCTTTGTGAAGTTCCTGATATAACAGGAGATATCCAACAGGTCAAGAGGCTGCTTTCTGTGCAAAGTGTTTCCAAAAACGCACAACAAAAACTCGATGCGATTGCCGATTCCTTAAAATTTTACGAAATAGAAAAAGCACAAGAGATGCTAGAAGATAAAATCTTTCAGGAAGAACTGGAAGTCTCTGTGAAAAAAAAATGGCAGGGCATGGTGAGTGCCTGTATGAAAAAAGCAAACAAAAGAGCATGGATACGTAAGATCATAGCAGGAACTTTACTCTTATTTTTTATCCTCCTCAAGCTGCTTGCATTCAAAAGTTAAGATAACAGGAGATAATGGTATTAAAAAAAATATTTGGATATGGAATCATTATGCCACCAATACATTCAAAGATCAGGGAGGCAGACATTACTGGCTTGCAGAAAATTTGATAAAAAATGGTTATAATGCCACAGTCTTTTGCGCCTCTACTATTCATACTTCCTTGGAAAATATAGACACAGGAAAGAAAAAATATATTCTGGATACAGTAAATTCTATCCCTTACGTCTTTATAAAGACACCATTGTATGCAGGCAATGGCTTACAGAGAATTAAAAACATGGTGGCTTTTTATCTGAATCTTTTTCCTGTAACCAGGGAATATGCAAAATGTTACGGTAAGCCAGATATTATTCTTGCCTCTAGTGTCCATCCTTTGACATTGGTTGCTGGCATCAAGATTGCCAGGAAATTTGGCATACCTTGTATTTGTGAAGTTCGGGATTTATGGCCAGAAAGTATTGTAGCATCAGGATTTTTAAAGAAAAATAGTATAGTCTATAAAATCTTACATCAGGGCGAGAAATGGATTTACAAGAATGCAGATTCTCTTGTCATGACATGCGAAGGAAATAAAGATTATATTATAGAACAAGGCTGGGAGAAAGATGTTCCTTTAGAAAAAATCCACTATATATGCAATGGTATTATGCTGGATGCTTTCGATAAAAACAGTGAAGAAAACCCCGTAATCGATTCTGATTTAGACGATCCCAGATACAAAAACATCGTATACGCAGGTGCTGTCCGTAAAGCGAACAATATCGGCATGATAATAGATGCTGCAAAAATAATACAGGATAAAGGCATAGAGGGCATACGATTTTTGATATATGGCAATGGAGACGAAGTAGAACCTTTACAGAGAAGATGTAAAGCAGAGCATATTCATAATGTCATTTTTAAAGGTCATGTTGCCAAAAAATATATTCCTTCTATTGTAAAAAAAGCTTACATCAACATACTACATGCCAATTCTATTTTTTATAAATACGGACAAAGCCAGAATAAGATGTTCGAGTATCTGGCAGCAGGAAGATGCATCATCCAAACCTACCAGGCAGCATATGGTATTTGTGATAAGTATCATTGTGGGATTGTCTTGCCTGATCAAAACTCTGAGGAAATTGCTAAAACAGCCATCATGCTCTTTTATGATGAAGAAAAATGCAATACCATGGGTAAAAATGCAAGGCAGGCATCCTATGAATTCGATTTTAAGAAGTTAACAGAAAAGTTGATTAGCATTATCGAGAATATTTAATGTCTTTTACTTTAACCAGAGGAGTTAAAAATATATGAATTTTATTGATTTAAAAGCACAATACAATAAATACCAGGCAGAGATTAATGCAAGAATTCAGACTGTTTTACAGCATGCAAATTTTGTCATGGGCCCAGAAATTGCTGAAATCGAAGCAAAGTTGGCCGAACACGCAGGGGTCAAACATGCGATTACAGTAGCCAGTGGAACAGCCAGTCTGGAGATTGCGCTACGTGCTTTGAACATTGGTGTCGGCGATGAAGTCGTTACTGTTTCCTTTACCTGGATCAGCACTGCTGAAGTGGTTGCAGCAGTAGGTGCAAAGCCAGTTTTTGTAGACATTGAACCTCGCTATTACAATATAGACATATCCAAAATAGAAGCTGCCATAACCCCAAGGACAAAAGCAATCATGCCTGTCAGTCTTTTTGGACAAATGCCTGACTACGATGCTATCAATGCTATAGCGAAAAAATATTCCCTGCCTGTTATAGAAGATGCTGCACAAAGCTTTGGTGCAACTCAAAATGGGAAAAAAAGCTGCTCTGTCACCCTGATTGGAAGCACAAGCTTTTTCCCTGCAAAACCACTGGGATGCTATGGTGATGGCGGTGCATTGTTTACGAACGATGATGAACTTGCTGCTAAAATGCGTGCCATCCGCACCCATGGTGGCGAAAAACGTCACCATCATCCATACGTTGGTATGAATGGACGCTTCGACACCATACAAGCTGCTGTACTTCTTGGCAAATGGGCACACTGGCCTTCTGAAATCGAAGATCGTATCAGAATCGGGGCAAGATATACAGAATTGCTAAAAGACGTTTGCGTAGCTCCCGAAATAATGCCTGGCAATACCCATGTATATGCTCAGTACACAATACGGGTTGCCAATCGCGATCAATTAGGCGAAAAATTAAAAGCCAAAGGAATTCCTACTGCTGTTTACTATCCTAAATGCTTGCATGAACAACCTGTATTTGCAAACTGTGGTTGCAAATTAGGCGATTTACCCGTATCGGAAAAACTTGCTTGTGAAGTGATCAGCCTTCCCATGCATCCTTTCCTTTCCGAAAAAGATCAGGATTTCATTGTAGAAGAAATAAAAAAAGCCATTAAAAGCTAGATATTATAAAAAAATATAATTTTTTTAATTTTTTATAAAAAATAATATAAAGGAATCAAAATGAAAATCGCAGTTATTGGATGTGGTGCATGGGGAAAGAACCTTGTGCGTAATTTTTATGCCTTAGGTGCATTGGCTGTTGTTTGCGATACAACCGAGGCTGGCCGCCAGACAGCTAAAGAGATAGCCCCCAATGCTTCGATCGTTTCCTCTCTGGAAGAAGTCATCTCTAACAAAGAAATCCATGCTGTCGTGATTGCAACTCCTGCTGAAAAGCATTATAGCATAGCCAAACAGGCTATACTGGCAGGGAAAGATGTTTACGTAGAAAAGCCATTGTGCCTCTCTGATAAAGAAGGGGAAGAGCTTATCAAACTCGCCAGTGCCAATTCCCGAATCCTCATGGTTGGTCATATCCTCCAATACCATCCCTATGTCGAAGCCATACAGGAAATGGTTTCTTCTGGTAAGCTCGGTAAGCTTTATTACATTACATCCAATCGTTTGAATCTTGGCAAAATTCGCCAGGAAGAAAATGCTCTCTGGAGCTTTGCTCCTCATGATATTTCCGTAATTCTTTCTCTGACAGGGAATAAGCTGCCCAAGTCTGTTTCTTGTACAGGCGGAGACTATCTACAAATGGGAATATGTGATACAACCCTTACCACAATGCTCTTTGAACATGATGTAAGAGCCCATGTCTACGTTTCCTGGCTCAATCCTTTCAAGGAACAAAAGCTGACCGTTGTAGGTTCAAAAGGTATGCTTGTCTTTGATGATACCAAGCCTTGGAATGAAAAGTTGTATTTTTATGAAGAGTATTTGAAATGGGACAGCGGAACTGTTCCTGTTCCTAATAAAGTCAAAGGACAGGCTATCGTGATTCCAGAGCAAGAGCCACTAAGAAAAGAATGCCAGCATTTTATCGATGCCTGTATAAATCGGAAAGCATCCAAAACAGATGGCAATGAAGGATTGAAAGTATTGCAGACTCTCAATCTGGCTCAACGCAGTCTGGATCGAGGAGGCGTACCCGTCAGCCCTTCTGCAACAGAGGCGCAGCTTCCTTATTTTGTACACCCTTCTGCTTTTGTAGATGAAGGCGCGGAAGTCGGCAAAGGCACCAAAATATGGCATTTCTGTCATGTCATGAAGGGAGCTAAAATCGGAGAGCGATGCATCCTGGGACAAAATGTCAATGTGGATGGCGGAGTTATTATGGGAAATAACATCAAGGTACAGAACAATGTATCTATCTATACTGGACTCGTAATTGAGGATGATGTATTCCTAGGCCCAAGCTGTGTGCTTACCAATGTAACGAATCCCCGTTCTCAGGTACTCAGGCATTCCCTCTATGAAAAAACCATACTTCGTCGTGGTGTCAGCATTGGAGCTAACGCTACTATCGTTTGTGGTGTTGAAATTGGCAGGTATGCCTTTATCGGAGCAGGTAGCGTCGTAACAAAAAATGTTCCAGACTATGCACTTATGATGGGCAATCCTGCAAGACAAAAAGGCTGGATGAGCAGACATGGTCATATGCTGAAAAATCCTGATAAGGATGGAATCATGGTTTGTCCAGAATCAGGCTATCGCTATAAAGAAGTAGAACCTGGTGTTTTGAGATGCCTTGACTTGGATGAGAATGCCTCTCTTCCTGCAGAACTCGCCAAAGGAACAAAAGCATACGATGAATTCAAAAAATAGCGCAGGCTTCTGAGCAAAGACGCAGGGATTGCGCTGGCGTTCAGCTTTTTCGCGGATACGACTTTTTCGGCGCAACCCTGCGGCTACAAATTATGATAGTTAGTCACTTACAAGTAAAATCTCGTGCAAAAGTGTAAAAATTTTTCACCGCAGAGACGCAGAGAACGCAGAGAAGAATCAAAAATATAAAAATTTTTCTCTGCGACCTCTGCGCCTCTGCGGTAAATTTTTTTCTTTTTGGTTACGGTTTATCCGTGTTAGGACTTACATGCACTTTACGATTTCTTTGAGCAAGGCTACGAATTTATGCTTTGTCTTTTCTGCTGTATCGAAAACTTCTTCATGGCTCAAAGGTTGGTTTAGGATACCTGCTGCCATATTGGTGATGCAGGATATGCCTAGAATTCCTATCCCCATGTGTCTTGCCACAATCACTTCTGGGACTGTCGACATACCAACGGCATCTGCTCCAAGGATGCGCATCATCTTGATTTCAGAAGGTGTTTCATAGCTTGGGCCAGTTATGGCAATATATACACCTCTTTTTAAAGAAATCGAATTTTTCTGAGCAGCAGCCAGGGCTTTTTCCTTGAGCGAAGGGGTGTATGCTGTTGACATATCTGGAAATCTTGTGCCAAAATCGTCTATATTAGGGCCGATCAGAGGATTTGTTCCCAGCAAGTTGATATGATCGTCTATAAGCATCAAATCTCCAGGGACGAAGGACTTATTGACCCCGCCTGCAGCATTGGTGACAATCAGATTCTTGATTCCTAGTTTACCCAGAACTCTTATGGGGTAAACCACTTGCTGCATGTTGTAGCCTTCATAAAAATGGAATCTTCCTGACATAACAGCCAGTGTTTTTCCTTCCAACTCTCCAAGTACAAGCTTTCCTGCATGTCCCTGGACTGTGGAAAGGGGAAAGTGGGCTATATCTTTGTAAGGAATCTCGGTTTTATTCGTGATATGCTCAGCGAAAGTCCCCAGCCCAGAGCCAAGAATTACACCAAGCGAAATAGGCTGAGAATACTTTTCTCTTATAGAAAAAACACTTTGCAAAATTTTTTCTTGCATCGTTTCCATAAAATCAATCCTTTAAAATACATTTGTTGTGAATGCTTCTAAAATTCTACTTTGTTGAGTTTTCCATGTTCCATGCGGAAAACGCGGTTGCCTTTTCGGGCTATTCTTTCCTCATGGGTTACAATCACAAAAGTCTGGTTCAATTCTCTATTGAGCTGCCAGATAAGCTCTTGCATTGCAAGGGAATTTTTTTCATCCAGATTGCCAGTAGGTTCATCACAAAGAACGACCCTGGGCTTCATCATCAAGGCTCTAGCAATGGCAACTCTTTGCCTCTCACCCCCAGACAGCTCTACAGGACGATGCTTCATTCGATCCTTTAAACCGACTTTTTCGAGAAGTGCGCTGGCTTCCTGTATCATTTCTTTCTTTTTGTAGTTCCATTCCCAGAGATTGTAGCGGATCATGGCTCCTAGCAAAACATTCTCCAGAGCAGTGAATTCTGGCAGCAGGTGATAGAATTGGAAGATAAATCCAATTTCTTGGTTCCTCACTTTGGCCTGTTGCTTAGATGTATAAGAATTGAGATTGATTCCTTCATAGTAGACAGTTCCCTGGTCAGGGGTATCAATCAAACCCATGAGATGCAGAAGTGTACTTTTCCCAACACCAGAAGAGCCTAAGATTACCAGGATCTCGCCTCGTTTTACATCCAGACTGATATTTTCAAAAACTCGTAATTTATAGCTACCCATCACATAGTCTTTGGCTGCATTTTCCACGCCATAGAATGTGTTGCGAGCAGGGGAAAATGCATTCGATGTGGATGTTTTCTTTTTTCTCCAAAGACGGATAGAAGGAGACTCCGAGTTCAATGCCTCTACAGGATCCATTTTAGCAGCTTTTAGCGCAGGAATAGCACAGAAAATCAACGTTAGTACCAGCGTGGATATGCTGATTGTGGCAACGTTTTCCATGCTGAAAGAGCAGGGAATTCGATCCAAGTAATACACATCTTTTGGAAATAAACGGAATCCTGTGTATTGGAAGATAAAGTCGGCTATGGTATTTATCTTTAAACTAAACCAGACCCCCAGACCGCTTCCCATAAGAGATCCGAAAAAGCTGATAAATACGCCGTTGCAAAGGAAAATTGCCATGATCCCCTGGTCTGATGCCCCCATAGCCTTGAGGATGCCTATATCTTTCGTTTTTTCCGTAACTAAAAGGATCAAAATGATCATGATAGAAACCACAGCCAGAAGCACAATCAGGGAGACAATGATGGTCATGACCATTCTTTCTAGTCGAATCGCAGAAAGAAGAGACCTTCTGAGTTCTTCCCATTTTTGTACGACATAGGGTTTCCCGCGCAAAAGATACATTTCTTTATCATTCAGCTTTTTATCCAGGAGATCTTTTGCAATATCGCTATTTTTATAATCGTCCAGATTCACAGAAATTTCATTCACATCGCTGGAAATATCCAGAAAGCCGACAAGGTCTTGTCTGCGGGTATAGACCAGATGTGCGTCAATCTCTTGCCATCCAGAGCGAAATCCACCTACCACAACAAATTTGCGACTCACAGCCTTAAGTTTGTCTTCTTTTGGGTCGCGTTTTCCTGTCATGAGAGTGATTTCGTCCCCTCTTCTTAATTCCAACTGTTTCATCAATTCATAGCCAAGCAAGACAGGTCTTATGTCCGCCATTAGCTCATTGGGATCCAGGGGTTGAAAGTGAAAAGGATTCTCAGGTGACAGGCTTGATGATCCAAAACGAAGATCAGGAGAAAAATAGCTCATATATTCTTCCAGCTTGCGAGAATTCAGGCTGCTGGACATTCCAGAAAAAACAGAATTCCATTCTTTTTCTTCTGCATCGCTTAGCTTTGGAATATTGTTGATGGCATCATAGGAAAGATTTCTTTCCTTACAAACAACCTGCTTTTTGGCATTGAATGTATAGGCTATATGCTGATATTTGGTTTGCTCTGTAGACGATTTTTGTTTATTGATAAATGTAAAAATTTTCTGACAGACAATTCTCATCCCAGCAGGAAAATTAGCTTCGGCCTGAACATATTCTCCCCCTAAGATTTTCCAGGAAATCTCTATAATATCGGGGTATAGAATATTGTTTTCCAGCAGTTGTTCTACTCCTAGCCTGATTTCTTTGTAAGGCGTTACCAGATATTCTTGTAGCTTGCTTACTTGAAATTCTTTCTGCTCATCTATCCCTAACACCAATCCTCCTACATAGTATTGGCTGGTACCTATCAGGACAATGCCTCTGAGATGAGGAGCACAGGACTTGACATGGGGAGTATCCAATATTTTTTTTTCTATGGAATCATAGTTGCTCTCTGCCACCCTGACATTGATGATAATATCAGATAGAATTCCTTGCAATCTCGATATGAATTCTTTGCGGAATCCATCCATTACAGAGAGAACGACAATCAGAACCATGACACCTAGTGCAATGCCAAGTATGGAAAACCAGGTAATCATGCGTTTTTTGATATAACGAAGGCTGATGACAAAGGTATAGACATTGTATTCCATTTTGCTGAGAATGATGATAAAAGCTATGCCCAGATAAATGGCAGTGCGGCTTTCAGAATAAAAATGTCTATCCCAAGAAGCTATTGCTGCCAGAAGACCAATCAAAAAATAGAGAACATCCTTTTTTTTCAAGCTCAATGCCAGCAATACAATCCCTATTCCCAGGATAATACAGTTCAAAATCATCTTTTTATATCTTCCTTTCGGAAAAGAAACGTTACGGATTTGAATCCGTAACGAGCAAATATTCTACAGACGAGTATAAATTATTTAACCCAAAAGATTCGGTAACTTTCAAAAGTGCGGCCATATTGGTCGGTTGTCTGTACTCGGAGGCGGTGCGCTCCTTCACTTAATTTTGGCAAAGGGGCTTTCCAGATATTCCATGTTTTTTCTGCACGCACCCAGGGTTTTTTTGCCGTTGTATCGGAGCTATAAAGGCTGATAGCCATAGGGTCTTTGGCATAGACATTTTCCAAAGGTGCAAAAGGCCCACCATCCAGAGAATAGAATGTACGAGTTTTAGAATTATGATCGAAAACATTCACTATGATGTTGGATTTGCTGGCTTCCTGCTTTGTGAGAACACCACCAGGAGAATGAATCTGCATCTGGTAATCAGCAGGCTTCCCTGAAATTTTTAGCGTGGAAGTATATTTTGTTCCTTCAAAAGAAAAAATGTAATAGCCATTAGGAACGCCGTCTTGTTGGTAGGAAAGAGGAACACCTCGCTCATCCAAAGGTCCGCCCCACCAGGCTCCACAGAGAGCAGTGCAGATGATCTGATGTAAAGGATTTTCTCCCTTCCACCCATTTTCTTTGCCATAGAAGTTCTGCTCTTGCTGATGGTTATGGCCTGTCAATGCCAGAACCTGTTTGCGGTGTTTTAGAATTTCATAGGCTTTGTCTCTATCTCCTATCGCATCCCGTCTTCCGCTCGCGGTATAGCTATCAAAGGGTATATGCATGCATAAAACAACAAGTTTTTCTTCAGGAACTTGCGCAATATCATTGCGCAACCATTGGAGTTGTTTTTCTCCTAAAAGCCCTTCATAGTCCGCTTTTTTTTCTTTGTTAATAAAAAAATGGACACTGTCCAGAACGATAAAATGTACCTGTCCATAATCAAAAGAATAGTAATTGGGGCCAAATATCCGACAGAAAGTTTCGATGGAATGATCGTCGTCTGCTGCATCATAGTTGACATCATGATTTCCCAGAGCGTTGTAAACAGGAAATCCCATCTGTGCCATGATAGGATTATGATAATCCCATAAATTAGGACGATCAAAAACAATATCCCCTAAGACGACCCCAAAAGCCATATCCTTGCCAGCAACTTCTTCTACAAGATCCTGGCGGACATAGTCTATCTCTTGTACTGTCTCCGATTGTGGATCAGCCAGTACCAGAATTTGAAAATTGTCTTTTTTCGTAGAGCGATAGAGAGCGAAATCCAGAGATTCAGGAACCTTTTGTGTAACAGGAATGCCTTTATAGTAAAGTTCAGGAGAGGGATTTTTTTTATAAAGGAAATAGAACTGAGGCAGTTGAAGATGCGATGAAGACACATCATATTCAGAAGGTTTTGTTATAAAAATAACACAATCTTCTGCTAATGGCAGGCGATAGTATCCTTTTTCATCTGTGAGAACTACCTCTCTTTGGTTTGAAACCATCACTCCAGGAATTCCAGGCTCTTGAATCCCTCGATTCCCATCCCGATCTAAATCTTCATATACAACCCCCTGGATAAACAGAGATTCCTCTGCTCCCAACAAAGACACAAAAATAAATAAGCAAAGAAAAAAAATTTTTTTAGAGATTACTATAGCCATGTTGTAAGACTTCCTCCAAAACAGTTTTGTTATTCAGAAAAAAGAAAATACCCTTTGATTCTCAAGAAAAAATGGTAAAATGATTTCCCAGGGCGTTGCCCCGTGGCGGTAGATGCAAACTTTCCACATCCAGCATCGCTAATTTATTATACTATAGAGTTTTTTTTTTGCTAGAAATATTTCAAAAGCAATTTTCACTAGAAGAAAGAATTTTCATGGAATCTAGTAAGGCCTATTTAATCTATAATCAAATTGGAAAAAATATTCCTTTGTACCAGCTTATGGTGGTAGGGAGAGGACTCTCGGAAGAAGGGGATGACACCCATATCTTTTTCCCAGAGCCTACCATATCCCGTGTGCATGTTGTACTAGAAGAGCAGGGTATGGGGAAATGGCAATTGTATAACAAAAGCAAAAATGGAACCTTAGTCAATTCTCAAATTGTTTATGATGATGTCAGGCTACTTCATGGAGATAAAATCCACATAGGAAAACACACATTGACCTTTTGCGATTCTATAAGTGACACTATGGAAATTCGCCTGGATCGCATGGAAGAAGCAAATACATCAAAAAATGGGATGGAAGGCGTTATTTTTTTTGTTTATTTTGTGCTTGTAACTTTTTTGCTTTGGTCTTTTACACAATTATTTACAAAATAAGCATGTTCTAGGAGAAGCTCAGATGTCCAATGATAAAGTACCCTTCACTTGCATGAATTGTGGCAATACGTTGCAAGTATTTCCGAGTGATGTTGATAGGATTATGAAATGTGACCGTTGCGGAAGATTTTGCAAGATACCAGGGCAAGTGCAAAAACGTCTGGAAATAAACTGTAAACATTGCCAGACACCTTTGAACCTTTCTTTGAAGACACGAGGCAAGATGTACCGTTGCTGGAATTGTCAATTGGAAACAGAAGTATATGGGCCTGCAAATCTTATAATTAAAGGGGTTTCTGCTCCTAAAGAATTGGAACAAGGTGTGGATAACTATCCTATCTCCATCAAAATCTTTAACCCTGGTACAGTAGCCAAAATACAGTCTTTTCATTTTGACTTCTATAACAATCAGGATGTGAGCTCCTGCTATAGAATAAAGTCATTCAGTGCTAACCCTGATACCATTCCAGCCAATAGCGAAATAGAATTGCAATTCAGCGTAGACGTTTTACCAGAAGCTAGCCCTGGTATGACACAGGTGTATATCAGAATTTTTGGACAGGACGATCTGGATGGACGGGAGCTACAGGCACAAGGCGAGATAAGATGGGTGATACTATATCAAAAGATTTTCGATGTCCAAACAGAACATGGCTTAGAAGAAACAGCAGGTATTCCTTTTTCACTACAATTGTATACTTATTTGCCTAATGGCACGCTGGACAAAGGCTATCATGGTGTTCATATCATCCATTTTGAAAGCACAACATCACAATATTCCCCAGAAGCGATTATTTTCAAGCAAGTCGAAGTGGAATTTTTTGAAGGCATTGGAATTACAAAAAAGGAATTCATTCTCTATAATTCTCTGGATTCTCCCCAGATCAGTGCCATAGAAAATGCTCTGGGAGGCCCTAAAGGGATTAGTCAGCCCATCAGTATACAGGCAGGGCCATTGGATGGATTTGAGGTTTTGCTCAGCTCTCCCCAGGTAAATGACAATGCTTTTCAGGGCAAAAATGAAATCCGCTCTATAGATAAATATGGGAATCTTGTAAAAGATTTCAATGAGGATGTATGGATTCATACGTTAAGCAATAAAGGGGATATCAGCATAGGGGGAGTACCTTGTAACACTATACCAGGAAAAGCGTTCAACCGAGGGATAGCAGACATTTCTTCTCTGAACTTTTCTTATGGTGCAGATGAAGAAGGGACTTTTCCTATTTCCGAAGTTTTCATCATCTCATACCAGAGCAAAGAACAAAGAAGCGCACCTATCGCGATTCAAGAAAATCCTATCAAGATGCGCATAAAAAAGATGATTGCACCAGAAAAAGAAGAGCAGGGAAAAAGCTTTTCTTTGATTGTCGTTTTGAGCAATTTGACCTACAATGATTTACAGATCAATCTTTCTAAGATTCAATACCGAATCTCTTGCAAAGGGATTTCTGTAGACAAATACTATAAGATATCCTATGAGCAATCTGATATTCTTCTTTTGCCAGCAAACTCTGAGCTATCGGTTCCTTTTGGCATAACGATCATGTCCGATGCGCCTATAGGCTGCACGCAATTCCAGTTTACCATACACGGGGTAGAATTGGTCAAGGGTCTTATCGGTAAGGCAAAGGGTGCGTATGCCTGGGATGTAGTGCCTAGTGGTCGTAGTTTTAAAATACTGTCTTCTCTGTCAACGTATGCGGGCAAACCTGTGAATATTAAAATCGCTGCATGTTTAAGAGACGACTGTGATCCAAGCTATTGGGGGGATCATCTTTTATTCTTTGATGTGCAAGCTTCTCCCTCTCCCAATGACTCTGAGCCTCAAATTCCAGAACAGATAGAAGCAAATTTCGTAGAAGGAATTGCAGAGATTCCCTCATGCTTTGTCTTTACCAATACATCAGAAAATCCCAAAGTAAGAATATTCGATCCAGAGCCAGGTGGCCCCATGATGGAGTGTGTAGAATTTCAGGTATATCCTTCAGAGCTGGAATTTTTCTGGCTTTCGCTGCAAGAAGAAATCGTCAATACATTTGCTTTTGAAAAGAACAACCATATTATGGCAATGGATGCTTATGGCAATCTTATAGTAGATTTCTGTAAACCTTGTACTATAAGCTGCATGAGTAAAAGAGGAGAAATCCATGGACAGGGAGAAGAAAATGGGAATATACCAGCTAAAGCATTTCATGATGGAATCGCTGATCTGGAAGAGCTAAAGATTTCTTATCACAGCAGCACACGCTCCAATCTGCCTTATGAAGAAGAATTCATGGTCACTTGCGGGAAGAAAAAAGGCAAGAGCAAACCCGTGAATATTCTGCCAAGACCAGCTCAGATTTCTATTGTTCGGTGCAGCTATCCTGAAGAAGTAGAGCAAGGAGGCGAAAACTATCCTATTTACCTGGAATTGGAAAACACAGGCGATTGTCCAGCAGAAATCTCTTCTGTACTTTTTTCCTTTAGGCAACAAGGAGATATTTCTTCTCATTATACGGCTTTGCCTGGTACTGGTAATCTCAATACCCTCATTGCAGGAATTCCCTTGCAATTGATTTATAACTGCAAGGTAAGCCAGAAAGCCCCCACGGGTATTACCTTTGTAGAAGCCAAAATAACAGGGCTGGACAACCGCAGCAATTTGCCTTTGCAAATACAAACGAAATTTCAATGGAAAGTAGAAGCTAAGGGGCGTGCATTCTTTGCTGAAACAGAACACCAAAATTTAGAAATCGCAGGGAACGCTTTTGCTCTCAGAATATTTACCTATCTGGACAACCAAAAAAAAGATCCTGGCTTTTCTGGAGACTATGCTCTGGAATTTTCTACCAATGCAACAAATAGCCCAGGAGGAAATGCTCCTGAATTTCCTAAGGAACTCACTCTCCATTTTGAATATGGGGAAGCTTCGACACCTAAGGTCTTTACATTGTTTCACGCCACGGAAACTCCTATATTCAAGATACGATCTTTAAACAGCAACATCCAGGGAAGCAGCCAGCCCATCAAAGTAGCGCATAGTTCCGCATACACTCTTCAGTGTAACCTGGCATCCAACGTAACGAACCGAAAGCCTTTACAGGGCCTAAATACAGTCAAGGCACTAGATGCTTTTGGTAATCTAAAAAGCGACTTCAATGAAGAAATACAGATTGGCTTGAAAAATATTCAAGGATGTTTGCTAGACCAAAAAGGAAATACGGTTTTTGCTTTTTCTGGCAGTCTGTTCAAAAATGGGACATTGGATTTAACTGCCCAAAATTTTAGTATATGCTCTGATCTGGAACAAAAATTGCCAGCCAACTGTAACCTGTCCTTTTCCTACAAAGGCAAAGAATTCTTGAGCAAGGAAATTTCTGTTCTGCCAAGCCCTGTAGATATGTCTATTGAAGAAATCGAATGCCCCAAAAAAATCATACAAAACCATGCTTATCCCATCAAAATATTCTTGCATAACCATGGTGCAGAAGCTGTTGAGATCGGAAATGTCAAGGCAGATATCTTCCGAGATGGAAAGAATTATGAGGACTATCGTTTTGAATCCGATAGTTCTAATAAATTCAAAGTGCAACCAGGTCCCAATGCCCTATTGTACTGGATTACAGTGGCTCAGACTGTTCCTCCTGGAAAGATTACAGGAAAAATCCAAATTTTTATCACAAGCCCATCGGAGCATAAACTCGAAGGTACTCTCCATACTTTCTTAGAGCCTGTAGGAAGAACCCTTACCGTAGAAAGTGAAAATCACAATGTGGAAACGGCTGGTGTTCCCTTTAGTCTGAGGATTACTACATTGCTCAATGAGCAGATAGATACATCCTATGAAGGGCAATATACACTTGTTTTCAGCCATAATGCCAAAGCAGCACCGAACCAAAAGGCTCCTGTATTTCCCGAAATTCTGATCGTAAGCTTTAGCAAAGGGCAGGCAGTCACCTCCAGAGAATTTATCCTATACAATGCGTGCGAAGAAGTAGAAATTTCCATTAAAGAAAAGCTGGAGGGCGGGGCCAAAGGTGCTTCTCTGCCTGTTTTCGTGAAGCCAGCAGATTTGCATACCTTTAAATTCACTTTGCACGACCCACAAATCAATTCTACTTCTTTTACCCATGAAAACAGCATTGTTGCCCTCGATATTTATGGCAACAAAAAAATAGACTTCCAGGAAGATGTCCGTATTTATAGCGAAAGCAAAAAAGCAGATGTATTCTTGCTGGGAGCAGAAATAAGCAATGTTTTACCAGGAAAATTTTTCAAAGAAGGCATAGTCGATTTAAGCTCTCTGGAATTTCGATGCACCTATCCTCCTGCTCTGGCAGAACAATTGCCTATCAGTGAAAGGTTTATCGCTGCCTATAATGAAAAAGAGGGAATGAGCAATCCTATCATCGTCAAACCTCGGCCAGCACAGATTGCCATCCAGGAAATCGTATTTCCTGAAACTCTCTATCAGGGTGTAACAGGAGCGACCTTCAGCATAAAGGTCAGCAATATAGGCGATGGAAAAATCAATATCAAAAATATAAACTGGTATTTCTATCATAATACCAAAGATATAACAAGCCAGTTTACAATATCAGCTCATCCTCACAATCGCAGTATTCTGGTTCCTGGTGCTACTTGCTCTCTGGAATTCTTTATCAATATAGCTAAAAATGCTGATATAGGTACTATCAACCTCCACATTTCGCTCCTTTCTTTCGATAACCAAAAAGAAACGGAAACTACCCATAAAATTGCCTTTAAGATGATGGAAAGCTTGCGAGAGTTCAAAATCAAGACACAGCATGAAAACATCGAAACAGCAGGAAAGATGTTCTCCCTGAAAATTGCCGTATTGAAAGATGGAGAACAAGATAAACATTATCAGGGAACGCATGATATTCTTTTTTCTACAACGGCTACTGCTGCGGGAAATACTGTTCCCTCTTGTCCTAATACACTCAGTATCCTTTTTACGGATGGATATGCTGAAACGGCCAGTGTTTTTATGCTTGCCAGGTCTTCTGAAAAACCTGTGATCAAAGCAGAAGAACCACAAAAAGCCATAGGGGAAACTTCCAGAATCGATGTTTTGACTGGAAAGCTCCAGTGTCTGAAGATTCTTTTCAACAAGGAAAAAGACATACACTATCAGTTGCAGCCTCTGGATCAATACGACAATATCATTCCTCATCAGTATACACTGGATGACGATATTCATCCAGGAGCAATTTTGTCTGGAAGCGAAGGTTCTTTCTATGAGGTACAGGAAATTGTAGGGCATGGAGCTATGGGTAAAGTCTATAGAGGCAAAAGGCTGAACGATAGCCTGGATGTTGCCATCAAAACAACGCTTTTCAGTGCCCTTTCCGACATCAACCGTTTCCTCATGGAAGGGATGATGCTGATTCGATTCAATCATCCCAATATCGTCAAAGGATATGATCTCAGGCAGATATGCACAATGGATAAAGGACGTTTCCAGAGCAAATTCTTCATGGTCATGGAATACTTGCCTGGGCAGAGTGTAAAAGACATTCTCGATTCAGCGAAATCAGGCGTATTGTCTTGCTCCTGGGCCACCAAGATCATACTTCATGGTGCACGCGCTCTTGCCTATATCTGGGATCATCAAACCATCCATCGTGATATTAAGCCTGAAAACATCCAGATTACAGACGATCAAAAAATCAAACTCATCGACCTGGGAATCGCTCGTGCGGAAAGCGGGGAAGTAGATATATTCGTTACCCAAAAAGATACTATAGTCGGTAGCTATCCCTATATTTCTCCTGAAAGGCTAAAAAGCACGAATATAGACTTCCGTGCAGACATCTACAGCTTAGGAGCGACATACTATCATTTGCTTACAGGTATGCCCCCTTATCTGGATACTTATAAAGGCACAGGCGGTAAAGATCTGCTGGAATACCTGATACGTGTACGCACCAAACGAACACCTACCCCTGTCAATAAACTAGTCAGCATTCCCTCTTCTGTATCGGATGTAGTTATGACTATGCTCAACTTAAAACCCGAAAAACGCTTCAGCAGTGCTTCACAGCTATTACAGGCACTGGAAAGCATTTACCAGGAAGTAGGCTAGGGACTAGCCATACAATTCAAAAAGGGTATTTTTATAATCGAGAAACACTATGCTAGAAGAAAATATTGATCAAATCATGGGAAAAGAAGGCACGCTTCTTTTTAAAGAAGAAGTAGCACTTTTGGAAGAATTGAAGCAAATTATATCCCAAAATGCAGACGAGCAAGCACTCTTGGACAATCTTTTAGCCCATATAGGAGAATTGTTCCTCCTTGTGGTTGTAGGAGAAGTAAAATCGGGAAAATCCTCTTTCGTGAATACGCTTTTGGGAAAAAAGATTTGCAAGGAAGGCGTTACTCCAGTAACAGATAAGATTCATATCCTGCGCTATGGAGAACAAGAGAGTGTCGCGACTCTGGAAAATTTTGTCATGGAACATCGCTATCCCTTTGAACCATTGAAAAACCTTAACATTGTAGACACCCCAGGAACCAATTCCCTTGTTCTGGAACACCAACAAATCACGGAAAAATTCATTCCACGCTCTGATCTGGTTCTGTTTATAACATCCATAGACCGTCCTTTTACAGAGAGCGAAAGGAAATTCCTGGAATTCATCAAGGACTTATGGGGCAAAAAAATTGTTTTTATTCTGAGCAAAGTGGATATGAAAACCCCTGAAGAAGTGGAAGAGGTGACACAGTTCATTAAAGAAAACTGCAAAAAATTACTCCATTTTGAGCCTATTCTGTTTCCTATTTCCGCCAGACAAGCCTTAGAAAGCAAAACAAACCACTTGCCAGAGCTTTGGGAAAAAAGCCAGTTCGGTGCAGTAGAAGACTATATTTTCCGAGTCCTTTCTCAGGGAGAAAAAATCAAGCTGAAACTTTCTGGGATTCTTTTCAATGCTCTGAAAATAGTGGATAAATCTATCAATAACCTGAATAAAAAGCAAGAGATGCTGGAAATGGATAAAGAGGTTATTTCTGAGACGAACAAGCTTATAGGCTATGAAGAGCGAATCCTAAAGCACAACTATACAGCCCAAGTAGAAAAAATCAAAAATCCTCTGGCAGACATAGAATCCTGGGGGAAAGATTTTCTTCAGAAAAATCTTAAGATGGCGCAACTCTTTTTGCTTTTGAAGAAGAAAAAACAGGCTGCTCTAATTGATGAAGACAAGCTTCGTCCTTTAGGCAGAATTTCCAGCCAGAATATGGAAAAGGCACTGGAAATCCTTTTTTCTTCTTTCCAAAATCTGGAAGTGCAGGTATTAGAATCTTTTGAAAAAAAATTTCAGGGCGCATTTTCAGAAGTAAAAAAAAATTCTTCAACAAAAATTTCCAGACAAGATTGCATAAAAGAGATAGAAGAATTGATAAAAGAAAAAATCTCCCCCTCTGCCCTGGTAGAATACTCCTGCCAGTTTTTGAAAAATGCACAAAAAAAAGTGCTGTGTGTTTTGGGAGGGATCATTGCGTTGACCTTAGTTGCTATCCTTGTTAAGCTAATCGATATTTCCTGGTTTACAAACCTGATCGCTTTGGGAATGATAGGCGTTTCTTTGTGGGCATTTTTCAGTATGCTGCCCAAGTTCATACAAAAAGTTCTGGACGACTACAAAAAGTATGTCGAGAGCATCGGCAAAGAAATCCGCGCTAAAATGGAAGGCTTTTATAAGAAGGCAGAGCAAAGCATTCTCTCACCACTGCGTTCTATCATAGAACAAAGAGAAAAAACGCTGCTGGATAGCCAGAATAACCACTCACAAAAGAAAACAGAAATAGAAGCTTTTATAAAAAAAGCAAAGGCTTTTCAATCCAAACTGGATTCTTTGGATTCCACACAAAAATAAACCGAAGGGATTTTTTTCATGCAAACCATATACATTCTTCACCCTACATGGGATATTGTTATCTGGATGCTACTCCTTTTATTTTCTTCTTCTTTTCATGAAGTGGCCCATGCCTGGGTAGCATGGAAATGTGGAGATAGCACGGCAAAAGATATGGGAAGAATCAGCCTGAACCCTATGGTTCATATCTGCCCTTACAATTCTCTTTTGATTCCTGCTATTGTATACTTTTCTTTTGGCTTTATGTTTGGAGGGGCTAAGCCTGTGCCTATCAATGCAAGACGATTGAGAAATCCTGACAGAGATATGGCTCTGGCTTCTGCTGCTGGCCCTCTGTCCAATTTTTTCCTGGTTTTGATAGCTGTGCTGGTTTTGATTTTATACAAACATATTTTTTCAGTTGTAAGCTTACGGCAGGCTTATCAAGATAGTCTTTTTATAAGAATCCTCTTTTGTGGTATCTTTCTGAATTTGCTTTTGGCCTTTTTTAACCTGATCCCTATTCCGCCTCTGGATGGGTCGCGAGTTGTACGCTATATTTTCCCCTTTTTGCGGGATATGTACGATTCTTTAGATACCATAGGGATTTTTCTTTTGATTGCGATAATGTATGCGTTCCCTGATTTTTTCCGTTTTGTAACATACCTTATTCTTTGGGCTTGGAAAGGCATTGCCTTTGTCTACAAGAATTTCTGATTTCAACTTTATAGCCAGGGGCAAAGTCCCTGGTACTTTGGGAATGGATTTATGAAAATTGCGTTGTTATTGTCAGGAGGTGTGGATAGCTCTGTATCTCTTGCGTTATTAAAAGAAAAAGGATACGATGTCACCGCGTTCTATATTAAAATCTGGCTGGAAGATGAACTTTCTTTTCTTGGACAATGCCCCTGGGAAGAAGATTTGCAATTTGCCAAAGGTGTCTGCGAAAAACTGGATGTTCCCCTGAAGGTAGTTTCTTTGCAACGAGAATATTACCAGCATGTTGTGAGCTATGTAATCGAAGAGTTGAAGAAAGGAAGGACACCCAGTCCTGATATTTTTTGCAATGAGCGAATCAAATTTGGCGTTTTTTTAGAAAGATTTTCCTCTGAATTCGATAAGATAGCGAGCGGGCATTATGCCCAAATAGAAGAAAAAGGAGGCAAGCCTTTTTTGAAAACATGCCCTGACCCTGTCAAAGATCAGACCTATTTTTTATCTCATCTAAAACGTTTCCAGATAGAAAAGCTTCTTTTTCCTATTGGTGGGCTTTACAAAAAAGAGGTTCGGGAACTGGCAGAAAAATACGATTTGCCTAACATGCACCGTAAAGACAGCCAGGGAATATGCTTTTTGGGCAAAATCAAATACCATGATTTTGTCAAACATCATCTGGGGGAAAAAAAAGGCGATATTCTGGAACAAATCTCTGGCAAAAAATTAGGGGAACATGAAGGGTACTGGTACTACACCATAGGCCAGCGTCAGGGAATTGGACTTTCAGGTGGTCCCTGGTATGTGGTAGGCAAAGATCTGGAAAAGAATATTGTCTATATTTCTCGATCTTACAATAAACAAGACTATGCTCGTAATACCTATACTGTAGGCGAATTCAACTGGATAATAGAGCCTCCGACAAAGGAAAATCTCAGAATTAAGGTCCGCCATGGCCCGACATTCTATCAATGCAGATTTGTATGGAATCAAGATGCCCAGGCAGATGTCTATATGGATCAAAGCGATCCTGGAATAGCACCAGGCCAGTTTACTGTATTTTATGATGGGGACATTTGCCTGGGATGTGCCAAAAATTTACGATAAGGGCGAATCGCTGTAATTTTTCTATACACAAAGAATTTTTATTGCAGCCAAAGAGTAAATTCTGCTATAATAATTTTACCTATATTCCGCCTCTCTTGAAATCGGTAACGGGAACTTTACATTATAAATACAAAATTGTCGAATGTATATTTTTGGAAAGGCAAATTTTATGAAAAAAGTAATGCAAATGTTTTTGCTGGTGGTACTTGTTTTTTCTTTTGCTGGCTGCCAGGCTCCTGTAGTGTATGATGATATGACAGACAGTTTTCGCTATAAACCAGAATGCGAATTCGATTATCTAAATTCTTTAAGCCCTAAAGACCATCCATCCAATCCGATGTGGGAGTAAAATAATGACAGAGTATTTAGTGACAGGTGGAGCTGGATTCATCGGTTCACATCTGGTTGAGCATCTTGTAAAACAAGGTAAAACTGTTTCTGTTTTAGACAATCTTTCCACAGGCAAACGGGAAAACATAGAGCCCTTTTTATCCAATATCGTTTTTTATGAAGGCGATATTTGTGATGAAGCAATTTTGGATAGAGCTTTAGAGAACGTACGTATTGTCTTTCATGAAGCTGCCCTTTCTTCTGTGCCTCGTTCTATAAAAGACCCTATGCTTTCTCATCGTACCAACAGTGAGGGGACTCTTAAGCTGCTCATTCACGCTAAAGAAAAGGGAGTAAAGCGAGTTGTATATGCAGGCTCTTCTAGTGCCTATGGCGATAGTGAGGTTATTCCTAAAATAGAAAGCATGACACCTAGCCCTCTCTCTCCTTATGCTTCTAGCAAGCTAGCAGCAGAACACTATTGCCAGATATTTGCATCCCTCTATGGACTGGAGACCGTTGTTCTACGGTATTTTAATGTATTTGGGCCAAGACAAGATGCACAGTCAGAATATTCTGCTGTGATTCCTAAATTTATCAGTGCATTGCATGAAAACAGACAACCTGTCATCTATGGGGATGGAGAGCAAACAAGAGATTTCAACTATATAAGCAACGTTGTCTCTGCCAATTTATTGGCTTCAGAAATATCTGGAATTTCAGGTAAACTTTTTAATATTGCTGTTGGCGAGTGTATTTCTTTAAATGAATTGCTTTCATGCATCCAAAAGATTATGGGAACGAATATAAAGCCCCATTACGATCAGCCTCGTCTGGGGGATATACGCCACTCGCTAGCAGATATAAGTCTTGCCAAAACATTCCTGAAATATGAAGCTTTGGTAGATACTTTTGACGGTTTGGAAAAAACAGTTTCCTGGTTTTTGAAAAAGATCTAGTCTATGGATGAAAAAATCATTGCATGGGAGAATGTCCAGGCTCTTAGGAAGGGCAAAATACTTGTTACTACCAATGGAAGTTTCGATATTCTCCATGTAGGACATCTGAGAATTTTACAGCAGGCAAAAGAATGGGGTGATATTTTATTGGTTCTTGTGAACTCTGATAATTCCATTAAGCTGAATAAAGGAGATTCCAGGCCGATTATCCCCCTGAAAGAACGTATGGAGATGCTTGCTGGCCTTGCTTGTGTAGACTATGTCATAAGTTTTGAAGAAAAAGAAGTGCTTTCGATTTTAGAAAAAATTCGGCCCGATGTCCATGTCAAGGGGGGTACATTTGTGCCTGAACGAATTCTAAGCGAAAAAAATTTAGTAGAAAGCTATGGAGGCAAGCACATTTGCCTTTCTAAAATAGAAGATTATTCCACAAGCAATATCATTGAAAAAATCAGGAGTACCCTGATATAGAATTCTGAGAAAACCCATGAACCAAGAGTATTCTTCTCAAGGAAATATAAGTGAGCCAGACGATCTGGATTCCCTTCGGCAATTGATAAAATCCCATCCTTCCCAAGATAAAATAGGAAAATATGAAATTGTGGAATTTCTTGGGCAGGGCGGAATGGGGAAGGTATATCGAGCTTACGACCCTCAATTGATCCGTACTGTAGCCATTAAGGTAATCGACTGGAAAGTAAACAGGAATGTCCAGAAGAGAAGGCTTCTAAAAGAAGCACAGGCTACTGCTCGGCTTTCCCATCCCAATATTGTAAAAATATATGAAATTGGGGAAGACGATCAAAATTGCTATCTAGTTATGGAGTATATAGAAGGGTGCAATCTGTCCCAATATCTCAAGCAAGGAATACCTTCCCATACATGGACGCTGAATACTTTTTATAAAATAGCTTTAGCAATCCATCATTCTCATAAAGAAGGAATTTTGCATAGAGATTTAAAGCCTGCCAATATCATGATTACAAAAGATGGTGAGCCCAAAGTCATGGATTTTGGGCTTGCTAAAGTTCTGTCAGAAGAAACTTCTGCCTCCAGCAAAGGAAAAATCGTCGGCACGATACAATATATGTCTCCAGAACAGGTGAAAGCAAAAAAACTCGATGAAAGGAGCGATGTTTTCAGCCTGGGGGTATTGTTATACGAGATGTTATGTGGAAAAAGGCCTTTTCCTGGGACGACTACATTGGAGGTAGCCTTTAGTATTACAGGCCATACCCCTGAATCGTTAAAAGCGTTAGTCCCGACAATCCCTACTGATATAGAAGCGATATGCCTGAAATGCTTGCACAAAGAAAAGCAAAGGCGATACCAGAATGCCAATCTTTTAGCAAAAGATATAAAACGATATCAGGATTTTTTTCCTGTCCATGCAATGCCAAGAACTTTTTTTTATATAGCTTCCAAATGGATCAAAAGAAACCATTCTATCCTGAAAGCATCTGTGGCTATATTTTTTATGCTACTTCTTGTATTATGGAACTGCTATATATACAAACAATTGCAGCAAAAAAAAGTATCCCAGAAAGAAAATCTTTCTTCCCATAATCAACAACCATTCAAAGATACTAAAATAAAATCGGAAGAAGATCTCTATTTTATGATAGCGGATCTATGGGCATCCATACATCAGGAAGAAAATTTTATTCGTATCCAGAAAAAGATAGAATTTCTGAAAAAGCTTTTTCCCGATTCTCCTATTTTATACAAAGAAGCAGGGAATATGCTCTTTTTTCAATGGATAAGAAGAAAAAACAACGATTTAATGAAAAAAGCATTGGACGACCTGGAGAAATCAGTTTCTACCAAACCCGATGATAATACGGCATTTTCGCTATACTATATTTATGGGCTTCATAACGAAGTAGAGAAGCAGAGGGCATATCGAAAGATTCTTTGCAAAGACAATGCAGGATATTCTCTTTATTTTCAAGCCAAAGACTTATTTCAAAAGCTTTATTCTATGAATAGAGAGGATACAAGGAAAGAAGATTATGAAGAGGCTATTTCTTATTGCCAGAAATCTCTGGAACACATCCCCTCTTCAGCATACAGCTATGCTTTAATGGCTTATCTTATGTTGATAATGGATTCTTTTGATCAAGCGTTAGCACATTGCCAAAAAGCATTAGATTTAAGCATGGAACAGGCTTATTCTTTTCGCTTTCCTAAATACAAAGAAATTATTAAAGAGGATCAAAGCTTTATTACTTTATTTTATTTAGAGTTGCTTGTACTTCAGGCAAGAATCTATGAAAAGAAGAATCAAAAAGACATGGCTGTAGCTTCTTATAGTAAAGCGATATTGTACTCTCCATACTATTGCCAGGCACTGTTGAACAGAGGGGAAATTTACTACAAACAAGGAGAGCTATCTCTTGCCATTGAAGATTTCAATAAAGCTATTGAGGAAAAATACCAGATGGCTAAAGCATATCGAATGAGAGGAAATTCCTATTTTGGTTTAAAAAAATACGATAAAGCCATAGAAGACTATAATACTCTGATTCTCATGGAGCCTGAGAAAAGCGAATCTTATTTATTAAGGTCGGGAGTATATCAAGAAATGAAGCAATATTCTAACTCGATTGCAGATATAGAATCTGCATTGAGATTAGATCCTAAAAACAGAAAAATACAATTTTTAAAAAATGTTCTTTATAAATTATCTAAGGAAGAAAATCATAATAAAGAACGATAGAAGGAGTTCTGTGTGAAAAAAGCTACGTTTAAAATTGCTGATAAAGAAATTACCCTGGAAACAGGAGAAATAGCAAAGCAAGCTCATGGATCGGTGTTGGTCAGTCATAAGGATACCGTTGTTCTGGTAACAGTAGTAGCGGAAGAGGAAGCGACCAGAAAAGAAGATTTTTTCCCTTTGAGCGTTGAATACAGAGAAAGGACTGCTGCTGCAGGCAGAATCCCTGGCGGTTTTATCAAGAGAGAATCCAGACCTCAGGATCATGAAATTCTGGCAAGCCGTTTGATCGACAGATCGGTTCGTCCTCTGTTTCCAGAATGGTTTACCAATGAAACGCAGATCATGGCAACTGTTTTAAGCTACGAACCTGATGCAGAAGCAGAACCTCTTTGCATTATAGGTGCATCCGCAGCCCTGCATCTGTCCAATATACCCTGGAATGGGCCTGTCGGTGGCTTACGATTGATAAGAAAAAACGATAAGCTCATTGCTCTTCCTGCAGAGAAAGAGCGGGAAGATGCAGAAATGGACATGGTTATATCTTGCAGCAAAGAAGGCCTTGTGATGCTGGAAGGCGAAGCCCGTGAAACTTCCGAAGAAAAATTTCTGGAAGCCATTGATTTCGCTCATGCTTCCCTTGTACCTTTTTTTCAGATACTGGATGAATGGCAAAAAGAGCTGAATATCGTGAAACGAGATTGTCCAAAGCCTGCTGTGAATGAAGAATTGCAGAAGACCCTTGAAGAGATTGCAACTCCTGTATTTCGTACTGCTATGGTAGGGAAAAACAAACAAGAACGTGCCAGACAGATGAAAGAAGCACAGAAAAAAATTCTCGCTGAACTACAAGAAAAATTTCCAGATAACACAGAAGAAATTCCTGCACTTCTGGAAGATTTGAAATATCATCTGTTCAGAACATATATGGTACAAGAGAAAAAACGTGTAGATGGTCGAACTTTCGAAGAAGTAAGACCTATTTCTGGTAAGGTAAGCTGGTTGCCTCGCAATCATGGATCTGTGGTGTTCACACGTGGAGAAACCCAGGCAATCGTTAGCTGTACATTAGGGGCACCTGCGGACGTTCAGATCGTAGATACCCTTTCTGGAGAAATTCGCCAGAGATTCATGCTTCATTATAATTTTCCTCCTTACAGTGTAGGGGAAATCAAGGCTTTGAGAGGCCCTGGAAGAAGGGAAATTGGGCACGGCTTTCTAGCAACCAGAGCATTGCAAAATGTTTTGCCTGAACACGATAAATTTCCATATACCATAAGAATCATTTCCGATATTACAGAATCCAATGGTTCCTCCTCTATGGCGAGTGTTTGCGGTGGATGCCTTTCTTTGATGGACGCAGGCGTTCCCATCATAAGGCCAGTCGCAGGCGTTGCTATGGGGCTGATTAAAGAAGGCGAAGAAGCCATCGTTCTCACCGATATTATGGGCGAAGAAGACCATCTAGGCGATATGGATTTTAAAGTAGCAGGAACAGAGATGGGCATCACCGCAGTGCAAATGGACAATAAATTAGGAAGCCTTCCCCGCTCCCTCATGAACCAGGCACTGGAGCAGGCGAAGCAAGGAAGACTGCATATCTTGAAAGAAATGAAAAAGATTCTTCCCGAAACCAGAAAAGAATTGCCTGCCTGCGCACCCAGAGTGAAATGCTTTATCATTCGTAAAGACAGGATTCGCGACCTGATTGGCCCTGGTGGAAAAAATATCCAGGAAGTTCAGGAAGCGTGCAAGGTAAAAATAGATGTTGACTCTTCTACAGGACTCGTCAGCGTTTTCAGCGCAAACCAGGAATCCCTGGACAGGGCTATCAGCAAAGTGGATTACCTGACAGGAGAAGCCGAAGTCGGCAAATGCTATAAGGGCGAAGTCATTTCCATCAAGCCTTTTGGCGCATTTGTACGCATTCTGAATAACACGGAAGGATTGCTCCATATTTCTGAACTCGACAACAAACGTGTAGATAAGGTAACGGATATCATCAAAGAAGGCGAGCAGGTTCTCGTAAAAGTTCTTGGCGTAGACCGCCAGGGGAAGATCAGTCTTTCCCGCAGAGAGGCACTCTATGAAAAAAAGAAATAATGGCTTTACCCTGATTGAGCTTCTGGTGGTTGTTTTTATCATTGCCCTTTTGGCAGCCATCCTTATGCCCGCTCTATCCTCTCTCTTTGACAGAGGAAGAAAAAAAGCGGCTATGGTAGAGCTTCAGCAAATGGATGTTGCCATGTCTCTCTATGAAGAAACCTATAGAGACTTTCCACCCTCTTTTTTAGAGGAACTGGGACTCAAGCAGCACAACCAGATCAATGCTGGCATTGAAAGCCTTGTTCTATGCCTTTCCAGCCAGCACAAAAATGGTTCTTTCTTTTCCTTCAGAGAAGAGCAACTGGAAAATACTGATTCTGATCTTTCTTCTATTCCCTTAAAAAGCATCAGTAAGACAGTTTTCAATACAAATGAACTGTTTGAGCTGATAGATCCTTGGGGAAATCCTTATCTTTACTTTCACTATAGGGATCTTAAGGAATCCACACAGCAATTTTATATGCTGCAAGGAGAGAAAGTCAACGCAACACCCTATCTGAAAAGAACGAAAACAGGCTCACTACGAGGAGCAAGCCGCTACCAGATTCTTTCGGCAGGCCAGGATGGGGTACTGAACAATGAAGACGATCTTGTGAATGAATAAAAGACCACGCCAGAGGACATAGTTTTTGTTTGCAGCTTTGCTGCGCTGTGTCCTCTGTGGTTAATTCTATTTTTTAGTTTTGCCTGTCTTTGTTTTGCACGGAAAGGAGATGTCCTTTGGAAGATCTTTCAGGTACCTCCCTGACTATCATTGCTACTCTGTCTTTTGTTTGCTCTGTATTCTGTTCCCTGGCGAAAAGTGCCCATGTTCATTTATCCTATGTTAAATTTGAACAGATGTTGGAAACGGAGCGAGCAAGGAGGCGTTTTGCCCGCTATATGAAAAGAGGCACTCAGGTTTTGCTTGCTTTGATTATCTTGACCACAATAGCAAATATTGCCTTTGTAATCGTAGCTATGCTTTTTTTCTCTCGCCAGGGCATCCTGAAAAACGAAGATATTCTGTATGCTTTGATACTTTCTTTTGTACCCCTTTTGGTTTTTGCTAAAGCAGTACCAGAAACTTTAGCAAGATTACATGCAGAGCGTGTCATGCTATGGGTATGGACACTTTCTGATATACTTTACTGGCTACTTTGCTGGCTTGTTTATCCACTTTACAGACTTACCCAAATTTTTGAAAAGTTTTTTAAAAACGAACCAGTACAGACGACTGTAGCTGCAATAGAGAAAGAAATTCTTAGCGTTGTCAATGAAGGGGAAAAGGAAGGATTGCTGCAAGAAGAAGAAAAGGATATGATTACCGCTATTATAGAGCTAAAAGATAGCGAAGTAAGAGAGGTAATGGTGCCAAGGATTGATATGTTTTCTATTCCATTGGAAATGCCTGTTAATAAAGCACTTGCAGTAGCATTCCAAAAAGGACACTCCCGCGTTCCAGTACATAAAGAAAGCAGAGATGATATTGTCGGTATTTTATATGTAAAAGATTTGCTGAAATATTGGGATGATGAAAAACGCATGGATCTTACTATTGAAAAAGTAATGCGCCAACCTTATTTTGTACCAGAGAGCAAACAAATCGGGAGTCTATTGAAAGAATTCCAAAAAGAGAAAATGCACATGGCCGTTGTCATAGACGAATATGGTGGAACATCGGGGATCATTACTGTAGAGGATATTCTGGAGGAAATCGTAGGCGAAATTCATGATGAGTATGATAAGGAAAGCCAGGAGCCTATGATTCATAAAATTCAGGACAATATCATAGAGGCGGATGCAAGGGTTCATGTGGAAGAAATCAATGACTTTCTTGAGATACATATCCCTCTTGATGATAGTTATGATACTATAGGTGGGTTTCTTTTTACCTTAGTGGGACATATCCCCTCAAAAGGAGATATATACCATTATAAAAATATTCGATTTACCATTCTCCAGGTTAGTGCGAGAAAGCTGGAACGAGTAAAAATAGAAAAAATAGGCGAAGATATTGAAGAAAATGAGTAGGAAGCTTGATCTATGCTGGTACTTGGTGTCGATAGCTCTACGAATTTGATGAGCATGGGGATTGTGGACGATCAAAAAATGCTTGGAGAAATTTCTTTTCCCTGCTCCAGAGAAACCCTGGGAAAATGGATTTTTTGGTTGGATTTTCTGCTGAAAGAATCTAAAGTAGACATAGAAAGAATAGATGTCTTTTCCTGTGTCTGTGGGCCTGGTGTTTTTACGAATCTCAGACTTGGCCTCTCCTCAATCAAAGGACTTGCCTTTGCTTTAAAAAAGCCTGTTGTTGCCATTTCTTCTTTAGATGTCTACGCAGAGAGAGTCTCTTTTCCTAAAATACGGGTTTTGATTCCCTCTTGCAGGGGAAGCTTTTTCTATTGTGTTTATGAAAAAAAAAATAGACTTTCCCCTCCTGCCCTTGGAACAATAGAAGAAATGCGTCTTCTTGGTATACAGGAGGAAATCTGGGTAGGACCTGGCCAGATAGAATTTTCTAAGATGGATGTCCCTGAAAATATTCAGACTATAGCATTGCCACCATCAGGCAGTTTTGTAGCTTCCCTTGGTTTAAAAAAAGCTTTATGCAATGAAACTACAGACGCTGTTTCTTTACGCCCAGAATATATAAGAGTAGCGCGGGCTCAAGAAAAATTATGATACCGCGCTTCTCGCTTGCGTTGCATATAGAGTCAAACAATATGCGATTTAAACCACAGATGAACACAAATGAACGCAGATAATTTTTAAACTTCGTGTCCTTCGTGTTCTTCGTGGTAAAATTTTTTTTATTTGTGTTTATCTGTGTCTATCTGTGGTTCTTTTTAATGTATGCAATCCATCCGAGATGCGCTGTAATGCAAAATCAAATTCCAGAAATTATTTTAGCGATAGAAACATCATGCGATGATACCTGTGTGGCTATTGTGGAAAAAGGCCATAAAATACACGCGAATGTGCTTTCTTCACAAAATGAAATCCATACACAATTTGGGGGTATAATACCAGAATTAGCAGCCAGGAGCCATCTGGAAAAAATTGCCTCAATATTAGAGATTGCTTTGGAAAAAGCCAGGATGTCTCTTTCCCATATCCAGGCATTTGCTGTAACCCATCGGCCTGGTCTGGCAAGCTCTCTTATGGTCGGAGTATCCTTTGCAAAATCCTTGAGCTATGCGACAAAGTTACCTATAGTCGGGATTGATCATATTGAAGGACATTTATTCGCATGCCATCTGGAAAATCCTGATTTGCCTTTTCCTCATTTATGCCTTATGGTTTCTGGTGGGCATACTTTTTTGGTCATAGTGGAAAAAAGAGACAAATATCATATTGTGGGACAGACAACAGACGATGCAGCAGGAGAGGCTTTCGATAAGGTTTCCAGATATCTTGGTTTTGGTTTTCCTGGAGGCCCTCAGATTGAAAAATTATCCAGAGAAAATCAGGATACCCCAGTTTTTTTTTCAAGACCCATGTTGCATTCAAAAGATTTCGATTTTAGTTTTAGTGGAATCAAGACAGCAGTAAAATACCATGTAGACTCTCTTGACAAAGAAGCTTTGCAAAGACAAATCAAAGCCATTGCAGCAGGATTCCAAGAAGCGATTGTGGATGTCCTGGTAGAAAAAACGATCCATGCAGCTCAAGCATATTCTATTTCTACAATAACATTGAGCGGCGGAGTCGCAGCAAACCAATTGCTTAGATCTCGTCTTCTACAAGAGAGCAGCAAAAGAAATAAAAAATTTTACTATCCTGCACCCATACTTTGCACAGATAACGCAGCAATGATAGCAGGTTTAGCCTATTATAAATACCTCCAGGGAGAAAAAAGCGATTTTTCTCTTACCTTAGAAGAAAACAAAGTAAGCCAGGTTAGCATGGCCAACGCCTCTGGCTATTATATTTCGCCCAAAAAACCTTAATTTTTGGGCTGAAAGCCCTATATATACAAATCCAGGGCAATGCCCTGGAAAATTACACTTAAAGAGAATTTTTATGTCAGCTAAAAAGAAAAAAACGCAAGGAATTATAATACAAAAAAGATTTGATAAAAAAAAAATACCCTTTTGGAAAAGAATACAGCAAAAAATTTTATCCCTTCCTATAAAAATGCTAGGGGTTGCAGGGACTATTATTCTACTGAGCATTGCCTCTCTTTATCTATATCAAGTATGGCAGAATAAAAAGAACCAGGATACCCTTTTTCAATTGATGGGAGAAGCCTGGGAATTAGAAAGATCAAATAAATGGAAGGAAGCAATAGAGATATACCAGAAATGCAGAATCTTAAGCCAGGAAGAGGAAACCACTAAAAGATTGATAAAATTCGAAGAAAGGCTACTAAAGTTAGAAAAAATCGCTAAAGATTTTATCAATCTATATCAAAAGGCAGAAATGTCAGAGTATGTCCAAAATTATGAAGATGCTTTGATCCATTTTGAAAAAGCAAAACAACTATATGCCGCAGAAGAAAAAACTTTGCGAAGAGTCGATTCTATCCAGGAAATGGTGTCAATGCTATCGGAAAAAATAGAAAAATCCAGAGAAAACCATGAGCTTTTAATAAACCGAACTCTTCCCTTTCATGAACTTTACAAACAAGCAGAACGAGCTTTCCGTGAAAGAAAATGGAAAGAAGCTTATGACGCTTATAAAAAAGCCTATGAACTAGATATGAGCATCAACAATATTGTTCTGGAAAGAAAGCTGAAAGATTCTGAAGAAAAATATAAAACAGAAGAACGCCAATCTTTTGAAGACAATCAGAAAAGCAAGGGACTGGTTTTGTATGATGGAAAATGGGTAACACCAGAGGAAAAAAGAAATTTGGAAGGATTCAACAAATACCAGGATAAATGGGTGAATCTTGCTTTATATAAAAAGCTTTCTTTTGAACAAAAATATGTTGAAGAAAGAATACGCACCTTAAAAAAAATTCTATACGATAAAAAAATGAGTTTTTCTAAGGTCTACTTAATGGAAACAGAAGATGGGAAAAATTTCAGGGGAGAAATTTTGAAAGAATCTCCTGATTATCTGGATATGAAGGTATTGTATCAAAAGGGGTTTGTAGAAAGAAAATTCCCCAGAAAAACAATAACTAAACTAAGATTAGAAAATCCTACAGTAGAAGAATTTCTTAAGAAAGAAGAAAAAGCCAAAAAACTTAGCGATTATGTCATGCTTTTACAATGGGCAGAAGAAAATAAACTGGAGGAGGCTATTGAACTTACCAAACACCAGATTTTTCTGATCGATTTTACGTATTTCCCACACCCTCAAATTCGTTTCTATCAAAGAGAAACTATGTGGTTTTTGGATGAGTAAGCTATGAGAATTAAATAACTCCCCCATTTTTAATTCAATATACAATAGTTATTTATGAGATTTTTATCTCTGTAAAGATTATTTTATAAGGTTCAACTTCTATAGCACAATCAGAATAAACGAAGAAAAGCCTGTGCAGGCTAAGCAGTACTATGTTAATAGCATCTGCTTGAGTCTGCGGGAGGAAATGTAGAACTTATTTAATTCTTGTTCCTAATTGATTCAGGGGGAAATAATGGCTTATTTATTAGGTCTGGAAGGCAGTTTTAGAGGAAAAAGATATTGCTTTAAAAAGTCTTTTCGTCTGGGAAATGAGCCAGAATGCAATATTTTTTTGCATCCTGGAGCAACCAAAAAAAAATTTAAAGTCGAAATCATAAAAAAAGGGCACTTCTTTTTCTTATATAAAGATCCTTTTGATTTCCCCCTTCTTGTTAATGGTGAAGAAATATTGGAAGGTCAGATTTTCCACGGAAGCATCCTGTGCATTGAAAAAACACGTTTTTTATTCAGCACTCTGGATTGCCAGAAATCTTTATATGAAGGCGAAAGGGCTTCTCCTTGCCTGGATGATAAAAGCGAATCAGGGCATTTAATGGATTTATATCATGCTTCCAATATTTTGGCAGCACAACTGGAATTAACTGATTTACTCCATCAAATGGGTAAATTTTTAGAGCAGGTATTTTCCTGCTCTAAAAGTATTTTTTTCTTAGAAGACAAATCCAAAAATTTTCAAACCTTTTTTTACCCTAAAAACAATATCACACCTCATCTGGCTTATAGAGAAATTTCCTCTTCTATGCTCGACTTGCTTTATAAAGGGAAATCGATCTATTGGAAAAGCCTATATCCTAATGGATACCAATATTTTATAGCTTCTCTTTTTTCTCATCAAAAACAAAATTTAGGGTTTGTATTGTTAGTTCTAGATCATAGCCTGACGAACCCTGAACACGATTTATATTTGCTATCGAGGCTATGCTTGCAAGCATCTAGCTGCCTTACCAATATAGAAAAATATAAAGAAAAAAGAGAGTTTAACAACAGATTGGAAAGCCTCAACAAAATTACACTCAACCTTTCTTGTCTTCTGGAAAAAGAAGCGATTTGTCGGGAAGCTATAAGAGAAATATGCAATATTTTGCAATGCACGAAAAGTGCTTTGTTTTTTTTGCAGGAAACCCATCCCCTGAATTTGCATTATAGTATTGGTTTAAAAGAGGATGGACTAACAGAAGTAGAAAAAAAAATTTTATCTACATTCCGAGGAGAAAAAAGCTCTGAATGGGATCAAAATCTTTTCGAGAACCATGATAGCAGTATGTTTGCCCCCGTATACCATGAAAATGGATTTTATCGAAAAGCCATCGCTGTGCTCTATGCTGGGGATTCTATAAAAAAAATGCCTTTTTCCACCCAGGATAAAGAGATTTTGTCTATAATCGCCAGGCAGGTAGGCGTAGCTTTTTCTAAAGCCATTCTTTATGAGCAGGCGACAATAGACTATTTGACAAAGCTCTATCTTCGCAGCTATTTCATGGAAAAACTAGAGCATTCCATACAAAGCTTTTCCACTACCATGGACAAATTCTCTTTACTCATGCTGGATTTGGATCACTTTAAAAAAGTCAATGATACCTATGGGCATACAGCAGGAGATCATGTATTGAAAGAAATCGCAGAAATCTTAAAAAATTCTGTTAGAGAAAATGATATCGTGGCCCGCTATGGTGGAGAAGAATTTGTCATCCTTTTAAAAGATACAGACTATTCGTCTGCCATGAAAGTGGCTGAAAGAATTCGCGCCAATGTAGAAAATTTCTCTTTTCCTATGGCAAAAAATGCTATCACTATCAGCATAGGGCTTGCAGAGTATTGCCCCCTTGAATCTTCTAAAGACTTAATTTTGCGAGCTGATAGGGCACTATATTGTGCTAAGAATCAGGGCAGAAACAGAGTCTGCTTTGATGAAAAATAGATGATGAGACAAAAATCTTTTGAAAAAGAGAAATTGGCTTACTTCCTATTTCAGAAATTTTCCTCCAGTAAAGGAAATTTTATTGACCACTTGTTGAAATTTTGCTAAACTTTCTTGCTTCTATGTATATAAATTCTATTTTTTAAGAGTATAAGAAAAAATTTCCCTATTGTTTAGGGAGTATGATAGTTTTTTTGTCGCCTCATACAAGACAATTGATTCTTATTTTTGTTTGCTGAGGCTCGTTTTTAAGGGAGCAAGACTCGATGGATTCCTCTTTGAAAAAATGTATCCTATCCTTATTATTTTTAAGCTTTTTTTGTACTTTAACATGCTTTGCGCAAGAAGTAGAAAAAGCTTCTCAAGAACAAATTACTCAATGGATTGAAAAACTGGCTTCTCAGGAAAAAGAAGAAGTAGAGAAAGCTGTTGCTTCTCTGACTGAAAAAAAAGAAGAAGCCTTTCCTGTATTATTGAGCAATCTCCATCATGCCAATAAAGCTGTAAGATGGCAGTGCTTGCAGATTCTGGCTTCTTATACAGAGAAAACCCAGGAATTGATTTCTCCTTTAATTCAACAAATCAAAGTAGAAACCGAAAGCGATATTCTTCGCAAAATCATAGCACTTCTAGGTGCCTCGAAAACCAAAGAGGCAACGGACGCTCTTCTTTCTTGCGTAGATCATGCAGAACCTTCTGTTCGTAGTGATGCAATCTGGACTCTGGCAGTCATGGGAGAGAAAACACTTCCTTCTGTTCTTATAGAACGCCTTAAAGTCGAAAAAAGCCCAGAAGTCAAAGCAAGTATTTTTAGGACATTAGCTGTTTCTAAAGATGAAGTAGCCATAATGAGTGCTTTGGAAATGTTTCCTGATCAGACAGTTCAGGAAGACAAGCTGGAAGTTTTAATGGCCTATTGTGATTGTGCAGCAGTGATCCAGTATTCTCAGGTTCTCGCCGATGTAGCTACTGGCTCTGTACAGGATGAAGCAAGACTCTATGCTTTAGAGCGTTTGCTGCCTCTTATCACAGAGAAAAATGCTGGCCTTTTGATTCCTGTACTTTGGGATTCTCAGGTAAACAATCGTACTCTGGCATTTAAAAAATTGCTGGAAATCACCGTACAGTCTTTTGAGTACGACCCCAAGGGCGGAATTTTAGAAAGATCCGTTGCTATCGGGAAATGGGAAGAATGGTGGAAAACCGTAGAGCTTTTATCTTCTTTCAACAAAGCCGAAAAATCACACCAGCTAAATCTGAAAAAACAATTGATTGCCTTAGGGGAACAGGCTATCCCTTATTTTATAGAATGGCATAGCAAGCTGACACCTGCTAATCAGATAGAAATCATCAAAATCCTATCTGAATGGAATAAACCAGAAGTCATCGACCATCTGGCCCTTCTTTCCAAAGAAGCTGGCGATGCAAAAGAAGCCGCCATACAGGCATTGGCTAATTTCTATCTTAAAGATGGCAACAAAAAAATCGAAAAAATCATCAAAGATGCTTTTGCAACTGCACATGAAGAACAAAAAGCAAAACTTGCTTCTTATCTAGCTGCACAGAGCGATACAGAAGCCATAGATTATTTGAAAAAAGCATTGGCAGAGGAAAAACAGGCACTGGTTGTCTTGAATCTTTTGCTGGAGCAGGGCATCAGCGATATTGCTTTCAACCCTGTTGCATCAGGATATTTGAAATCCACCAACGAAGATCTGAAGAAAAAAGCCTTTGCTTTCCTTTTGAATGCTCAAAAAGGCGGGTTTTTGGCTGAAAATTTTGCTACTCTGGCGCAAAATGAAAAACTAGCCTTGATAGAAAAGCTTATGGTGGAGAATAAAGCAAGCTTAGAAAAGCTGGCAGCCTTACTTCCTACAGAGCAAGATGATGTAGTCAGAGCAAAGCTATGTGAAGCTTTTGCTGATTTACCCAATACACAGCAACCTATGCTTAAGCTTCTGGAAGGAGAAGTTTCAGGACAACTGGCAAAAAGCCTTCTGGAAACTCTCAAAAAACAAAATCTTCTAATATCCTCTCTGCTGGTATCCTCTTTTAAAAAGCAAAAAGACAGCGTTACTCAGGAAGCTTTGGTCGAAGCTATCCCCGTAAAGAACGTGCAGGATGTAGCAGACTTCTTGAAGGAAGTTTTGCAAGGAAAATATAGCGAAGAAATTCGCACCCAGGCCTTGAAAAAATTGCTTTATCTGGAAAAAACAGACGATGTCGTAAAAATTGCCCTGGAAGCATTGCCTCAGATTTCCAATGAATCCTTACGATTGGCCTGGTTAATGCTGTTCAAGAACAGAACCAAAGAAGAGCATTTACCTCTGCTGGAGTCTCTGTTAAAAAGCGAAAAACAGGCTTCTCTTAAAACTGCCATCGTCTCTTTGTGGAGTACTATGCCCTATTCCAATGTTCTGTCTTTAATCCAGAGCCTTGTAGAGCAGGAAAAAGATCTGGAAGTAAAGAAAGAAGCTTTGATACAATTGCTTAGCTTCAAAAAAGAAGAGACATGGGACTTCATGGTAAAGCTTTGCGAAAAAAGCGATCCTGCTTTCCGAAGCTATCTGTATGCAAAACTCGCAGAAATTGACCACAAGAAAGCATTGCCTGTCCTGACAAAAATATTAGAGACAGATGCCCCTGAATTTGCAGCCTATCCTCTTGTTGGAAGAAACGACCAGGCTCTCGCCCTGAAGCTATTTTCTCCTTTGATGAACAAAGCCAAAAAACAAGAAGATAAAGTACAAGTCTTAAAGACAGCAACTTCGGCAAAAATCTTAGGAATCGAGCATTTTGATATGCTTTTAGGCTTGCTACCTGAAGCAGAAGCAGAACTGGCTAACACGATTGCATCCGCCCTGGATCAGATCAGCAACACACAAAGCGGATATTCTTTCGAGAAGAAGGAAGAACAACCCAATGCTTTATCTGTATGGCAAAACTGGAAAAAAGAGCAAGACACTTTGCAGAATCTTGTTAAAGACCTGCTCGTTGCCACTACCAGAGAAGAGTCTCAAAAACAATTGCTCGGCTTTGGAGATAAAGGACTTGCCACATTAGTAAAGGCTTTCCCTTCCTGCAAATCCTCAGAAGAAAAAATCGTTTTTCTCTCTGTTATGGCACAATTTGAAGGCGCAAAAGCCGTTTTGCGTCCTCTCGTAGCAGAAATGGATCCTATGGTCAGAGCAGAGGTATACAATATCCTGAACAAATTACAGGATTCCTATTTTACAAAGCAAATTCCTTTCTTCTACCTCAAAGAAACCAATAGATCAAACAGAATCCTGCTTTTGAGTCTGATGTCTTCTGAGCAGCTTGCTCTCTATGAATCAGAATTACCAGGATATTTGCAAGACCCCTTGAATCTGGATTTGCTTGCCCAGACTATACAAAAATCTTCTCTGAGCAACAAAAATGCATTGATTCTTCAGATTGTTGAAAAACTGGAAGACGAAGTATCTTTCAACAAAATTTTTGGAATGATTTCTTCTGATCTTAAGGCAAACAAAATTGCTACACTGACAGCACTGCTCACAAAGCATGAAAAGCCTCAAATTGTAGAAGCCCTTCTCGCCAGTTTAAAGAATATCAAGGCACTTTCCAGTGCTCCTTTGGTAGACAAAACCACCTATCTGGTATGGCATAAAAATAATGCTGCCGATCTGGAAAAACAGATTGCATTAGAAAAATCCGTATGGGAATTCGTAAGCGATTCCTCTTTTGCATCAGAAGAAAGATTGCAAAAGGCTAATGCCGAGGAAAAAAAGGCTATCGTTCCCACTCTGATAGAAGCTTTTAAACATAAAGATAGTAATCCTTCTGAAAAAGCTAAAATCCTGAAAATGCTTGCCCTCTATGAAAGCCAGGAAGCCCAAAGCCTTTTCAGTGAAGCTCTTGCTTCTGAAGATGCTAAAATCAGAGAAGTTGCAGCTAGAAACCTTGCCAAAGTAGGTTTTGCAGCCGACAGCGACGTTGTAAAGAACGCCATTAGTCATCAGGATAATGTAGTCCGCTTCTTTGCTGTCAGAACAGTAGGAAGTAAAAAAATAGCTGCTCTTGAACCAATTCTGGTACAGGCTCTGGAAGACAAAGATGTCCGCGTCCGCGAAGAAGCTTTGTACTGGCTCATCCAGGCAGAATTCAAAAACCAGGAAATTGCTAAAAAATTACTGGAAGAAAAGAATCCTGGAATCAAATCCCTTGCTTTTACTCTAGCAGCCAATCTGGGCCTGAACTTCGCTATGAAAGATATGGTAACAGAGCTGGCAAATCCTTTCCCTGAAGTAAGACAGTCTGCTTACCAGGCACTTGTGAAACTTTCAGGACAGAATTTTCCTTACAATCCTAAGGAAAAAACCGAAAAGATTCAGGAAAGCATAGCCAGATGGCAAAAGTGGGTTGCAGTATACGAAAGTAAAGAAGAAATTGCCAAATTTGCATCCATGTTTGCTGAAGAAGGCATTGAAAAAGGAAACGTCGTTCAGAAAATTTCTGCTCTTTACAGAAACGCCGATAGTTTGCTTCAGGAAGAGCTTCTCCAAAAGGTCAAAGACCTCTTTACTGATAAAAACGCTCTGGTACGCGCTGGCATGATTGGTGTTGTCCAGGATTTAGCAGAAAAGAATCTTTTGCCCGCGATTGCAGACCTGCTTTTGGATGAAAATGCCAAAGTCAGAGAAACAGCATACGCCGCTCTGGAAAAAATGAGCAGCAGTCCTTTCAAACTAGACAAGCTTCCTTCTGAATACGATGCCAAAGCAGCAGAAGCCTGGAAGGAAACCGTAAAGAAATGGTTCCCACAGTGGCAGCAAGAAGAAAACAAACACCTGGTAGGATTGGAATTGGCAAAGCTGGAAAAAGATGCCAAGACTTTGAGTTCAGGAGACAGCCTGTGGGCACAGGAACAAATCCTGGCAGCGAAAAAGACAGCTTCCTATTTGAAGCATTCTCTCTATGAAGTACGAAGCAAAGCATGGGAAACCATCCATAAATTTGCTAAAAATCTTTCTTTCCGCACCAATGGTACACCAGAAGAGCGCAAACAAGATTTTGAAAAAGTAGAGAAATGGCTGCAAGACACAGAGAACAAAGTACAGGAAGATAACCTGTCCCTCAAGGAAAAAATTGCAGAAATCCAGAAAAAACCTGGGCATCTCAATACCCTCGAAGGTTGCTCGCAGTTACAAAACATCCTGGGTGACATGAAAAAAGTAGACCATCCTTCTCTTCTGAAAGAATACCTAAAAGTATTGCAGCAAAAAGGTTGCAATGTCTTCGACTATGATGTATATGCTCCTAGCAAGACAAGACAGGCTTCCTTCCAGAAGATAGCAGACTTTGTGTATGAATATAAAGTAAGACTAAGAAATGCACAAAAGGATGCCTCTGCGAAAGAACAGGCCTTACAACCCGCGTTGCAAATGAAAAGCATTAAGACGTTGGCAGATGTAAAGCTGGCACAGGATCTGGTTGGCGCACTTTCTCATGATTCTTATCCCTTGAGGAAAAAAGCCCTGGACACTTTGGTTGCCAATGCAGGGCAGGATTTTGGCTACAAGGCAGATGCCATAGAATCCGAACGCACCAAAGCCATTGCTGGCTGGACAGAATGGCTCAAATCCCAGGAAGAGAATGTCAAGAAAGAACAGGCTCTTTATATCGAAAAGATCCAGTCTTTAGGTAAAGTACTAGCTCAGATCAAAAAAGTAGAGCATAGAGAAACTTTCCAATCTCTTATCTTGCTTGTACAGGCACTCAAAGACAGAGAACTCTCTGTCCGAGAAGCTGCTCTGGAAGCCTTGAAATCATTCAACAATGGACAGGATTTCGGCTACCAAAGCAAGCCAGAGCCAGAAACCCAGGCAGAAAGCATGGAAAAATGGCAAAGATGGTTGGTAGAGCAGGAAAAATCCTTGAGCTATCGTGAAGAGCTTGAGAAGACAGCTTCTTATGTAAAGGCTATGGCACAAAAAATTCGTATTGCAAAAGAAGTCGAAAAAGTAGAGATGCTTGTTCTGGCTCTTTCTTCTCCTGATCAGAAGCTCAGAGAAATCGCCTTCTCTGGTCTCTCTGCCTACGCTACAGCGAATGCAACAGAAGAAGTTCGTGAACACTTTGGGTATGATCCTGTCGCCCCTGAAGAAGTCAGGAATAAGACAGTCAGCGATTGGAAAAACTGGTATGAAAATAAGGTAAAGCCCATCGCTTCCCTGGAAAAAGAGAGAGTCAACGCTCTGAAAACCATCATTGTGACACTCCTGAGCAAAAATGCTCTTACCAAAGAAGATTCTGCTTTATTGGATAAACTGGTGGAGTCTCTGGAAGACGTTGCAGAAAGCGTTCGCAATGAAGCATTCCAGGCACTCAAGGTCATCGCCCAGAGCAAATCCCATGATTTCGATCCTGCTAAGAACGCTCAAGATCAGCCAGATGCACTGAAAGCATGGCAATTGTGGCTCAAACGCCATAAAGAAAATCTGGAAGAAGCAGCTAAAGCAGGGAATCAAGGCAAATGATTCTTATTACACACATTGATTTAGATGGCGCAGGCTGTGAGGTCGTTGCAAGGTTTTTCTATCCTGAGCTTACCGCAGTATACCACTTAGACTATGATACAGTAGATAAGGAATTGCGTAAGATCACGAATGATCCCAGAGAAAATCTTATCTTTGCCGATATTGCAATGACAACAGAAACAGCCTCCTGGCTAGATTCTGCTTATGCTGGCAGAGTGGAACTATTCGATCATCACAAAACAGCAATGGAGTCCCTGGGAAATTATCCCTGGGCTCATTTTGACCTATCGGTTTCAGGGACAAAGTTGCTGTTCAATACACTCAGAGCAAGAATGCCAGAAAAGCAAATTCCTGAAGCCCTCAGCAAGTTTGTCTTCTATGTAAACGACTACGACCTCTGGATACATGAATCTTCTGTATCCAGACAGCTCAACGACATGCTGAGCCTTCTGGGAATGCCCATCTTTACAAGAATGATGATGGATCGAATTTCTCAGAATCAGCTTTTAGTAGATAGTACAGATCGCCTTTATCTGGATGGAGTGACCTTCTACAAAAAAAAATACTTCCAGGACAGAGTCCGCACTGCTATAGTAGATGGCAACCGACTGGTAACAGTAGCATCCCGATATATTTCTGAGCTTTCTCAATACATTCGAGACATCAAACCAGTGCCAGAAGAATGGAAAAATATAGACTACATAGACGTTATCAACCTGGACAACCAGACCCATTCTCTGCGTAGCTACAAAGACGATTTCGATGTAAGCATAGTCGCCAAAGAAAAAGGGGGCGGAGGCCATCCTAAAGCCTCTGGCTATCCTATAGTCTTTCCAGAGAAAGACTGGTTCTTGAAATTCTAGTCAGCAATCATCAAAAAAATAGGGGAAAGCACAAGCTTTCCCCTATTTTTTTGGGGTGCCCGAAGGGCGAGGGAGGGGGACAAACTAACTAAAGAAGATTTGTATACAAGGCTTCCCTAGTTAGTTTGCCCCCCTCCCCCGTACTTCGCTTACGCTCAGTACGGCCCCTCCCGCAAGGGGAGGGGCGGATCTAATCTATTGCAAGACAAAATTTTAAAACTTAACACCTATGACGTTTACGGCCACGCAGGTCTAGGTTTAGGTACATCTGTGCCCTGCATCTATAATCTCTGTTACTGCATTGGCAAAGGATGCATCACTCGGAATCCTAAGGTTTTCATGCGGTTTTCGCGTAGCATACGGTATCGGTAATGAGAGCGGCATTCTAGTTCAGAATCGGCAAAGCTTCCTCCTCTGTATACTTTTTCATTGCTCTCTCCTTCCCAGGAACTTCCATCTTTGGGAGCACCTTCATAGTTGTTATGCCAGCAATCACTGCACCATTCTGCAACATTTCCTACCATATCATAGAGGCCAAAGGCATTAGGTCTTTTGGTTCCTACAGGCTGTGTTTTACCGTTGAACTTTACACCATACCAGGCGTATTGTTCTTCCATTCTATCTCCCCAATAGTATTTGCTATTAGTACCTGCACGGCAGGCATATTCCCATTGGGCTTCGTTGGGTAAAAACAAGCCTGTTTTCTTGCAAAATTCCAGGCATTCTGACCAGCTTACGCTATCTACAGGATGATAGGGATCTTTAAAAACAGAGGGGTTTTTCCCCATGATCTGTTCCCATACAGATTGTTTGATTTCATATTTTGCCATTAAAAAAGATTTGACTTCTACAAAATGGACAGGCTTTTCATCGCTACTTACCTCATTGCTGCCCATCCAAAAGCTTCCTCCTGGAATCAAAACAAAGACGATCCCTGTTTGTTTATGCTCATATTCTTTCACTCGATAGGATTGACCACCGCAAAGGTAAAGGTTTTTACCTATAAAATTGAATCCAGGTATAGGATAGAAGGTATTTTCTATATGAACATCTATAGAGGGAAGAAGATAGGGCAAGGAAAAATAGATTCCTGATAGAAAAAGCAATAAAAGAATCGAGTAAAGAACTCTTATGATGAAAAAGCTTTTTTTCTTTATCTTTTTGGTTGTATGAAAAGAAGCTGTCTTTGTTTTTTTCGTAGTAGGCTTTATAGGATCAGCCAGCTTTTGCAAAGCAAGACCTGACTTTTGAGGAGCTTTCATCATTGTCCTTTGATAAGGATTTTCGCTTTGCGCTATAAGAGGAGCAGGAGTTGGAATAGTAGGCGTTTTTGGCGCAGCTTCTTTTATTTTCGGCGTTGGAAGTATTTCTTTTGTCTTTCCTTGCAAAAAGAAATCCAGATCAACAAGCAATTCTTCTATTCTCTGGTATCTTAGTTTTTGATCTTTTTTTATTGCTTTAAGGCATATATTCTCTAAATCGCGAGGGATATCTGGCCAAAAAGCTTTAGGGGGAGTAGGCTCGACACTGATAATCTGGATAATAATATCAATTGTTCTTGTAGAAACAAAAGGAACAGTCCCTGTAATGATTTCATAGAGAATGATGCCCAAAGAATAGATATCGCTTCTATGGTCGATTTCATCTGTTTTCCCACTTGCCTGCTCAGGAGACATATAATGAGGTGAGCCTAGTATCACACCTTCTTTTGTCAAAGCTATATTTTCTTCTTCCCGAACCAATTTGGCAAGTCCGAAATCCATAACAAAGGGTTCTTCTGATTCATCTATAAGGATGTTGGCTGGTTTAAGATCTCTATGGATGATACCGCAATTATGAGCGTACATAACTGCCAGCATCACTTTTTTAAAGATTTTTAAACGCTTTGCGAGCGAAAAAGCCCTAGAATCCAGGATCTCCTTGAAGGATTTTCCTTTGATATAAGCCATTGTGAAAAAGCTTTTTTGCCCCGCGAGTCCAACATCAAAAACAGGAATGATATTGGGGTGGCTTAGCTTGGCCATGGCTTTCGCTTCTCTCATGAACCTTTCGATTTGATTAGAAATATCTATTCCTGATGCAGGCAACAGGATTTTTAATGCAACCTCTCTCTCCAGCATGGGATCATAGGCTAGATAAACTTTTCCCATCCCACCCTGACCTATTGTTTTCTTTATCTGGTATCGTCCTAAGGCCTGATTCTCCGTCTCTTCAAAAAGCTTTTTTATACTGGAATCGCTTTGCTTTTTAGAGGAAAAAGACTCATCGCAAATTGTCGGAAGATTATGAGACTCTTTTCCTATAATTGTTGGAATATCGTTAGGAGAGTGAGTTGTACTATGGACAGATGTTTTTTCATCAGTAGGATTCAACGCCTTTGTGACTTTGGTTTGAGCGTCAGGAATCACTACAGAATCTTCTACAGCAGAATTATAAATTTTTTGAAATTGTTCTTGCGATAAGGAAAGCTCTTCTCTTACCAAAGACAATATATCTCTCACTGTATCATCGCTGCTTATATGCTCTTGTTTTTTCTGTATTTTTTCTAACTGATTTTTGGATATATAGCCTTTATCAATAAAAAATTGCAATGCTTTTTCTTCTAAAGATTCCATGGAATCTTCTCCACTTAGGATCTGTAAAAAATTACTATACATTTTTATAGAATTATTTTTTTACAATAATTTAAAATGAAAAATCATATCTGGCAAAACAAACTTTTCTCACGTAAAAAAATATATTTTAACTTTGTATACTAAAAAATCAATGAAAAACAACCTGAAGGATATTATTTTGACAAAAGAGATTTTCTGAAAATTTTTACTTAAAACCTTGCAGATGTTTTTAGAATCGCTATAATAATCTAAATATTTTGTTATTTGTGTTTTAACAAGCTCTCAAATAAAGCTTAGCTTTAGCCCAAAGGGGCGAAATCTAATAGACAGGGGCATTGCCCCTGATAATTTAGGAGATGGATATGTCCGTATTTAAAATCGCAGAAATCATGGAAATGGGTATCGAGAAAGAAAAAAAAAGAAGAGATTTCTATACTAAACTTTCTACAATTTATCAAGATGCAAGATTAGTGAAGCTTTTTAGCGATCTTTCTCTTTGGGAAGAAGAGCATGTTGCTAAATTTACTCTGATTAAAAGCTCTTTAGGTGAGCTTCAAGAAGCAAAAGAATCCTATGATGGCGAATTGGCAAATTATATCGAAGCATTTTTGGATGACAAGCTTTATTATGAAATTGATTCTGATAAATTTCATGATAAGGTCAAATTGCCTGATGATGCCTTAACCATGGCTATGCATTTTGAAAAAGATGCCATTATCTTTTTTACAGAGCTTTTTAATTTAGTGGATCCAGAGCATAAACCTACAATCAAAAAACTGATTGATGAAGAAAAACAGCATCTTCTTCAACTTTACAATATGAGAAAAAGTTTAAAAAGCTAGAAAAGTGTAGCTTCTGGCTCTAACAGAATCTGTGGTATTTATAGTCCATAAAAAAAATAAGGCTGAATGCCGCCTGCTGGAGCAGATGCTATTCTCATAGCACTGCTCATCTGGCAATAGAGGCTATTAGTTTTTGTTCCTTTGGGACTAAGATAGTTGAAAAATGAAGTCAAGAAGGAGTTGCCTTGTGTCAGAAATAAAACCTCAAAAAAATTCTCTCAAGCCAAAAGACATTCAGGATGTTTTGGAAGATCTGAATTTTGATCAAGAATTGAAAAGCTTTGTATCCGCCATCACAACGGTACCAGAACATACATTTATTCAGGAACAAGGTGCTTGCTTCCTGGGCAATAGTATTAATGGAAATTATAATGCCATTAATATTGGGGGGATGCTGGCAGACTATTGGCATAAAAAAGACAGTAAGCTTCTCATGGAAAAAATTATTGGATTGCTGCAGGAAAAAGAACAGCTCCTTCAGAATATGCAATGTATGGTTCAAGAAGAATTTGACCAAAAAAGGTTCTCTTTTCTTACGATTGATGACGAGCTACTAGAGCATATACAAATATTTTTAATCCAACAGCAGTTATTAGCCAAATATTACGCAGATCTTGCTTTATTTCGTATTATTTTAGTCGTTCAAGCTTCACAGGAACTTCCCAAACACCTCTTTTCTCTAGCCCCCAGGCATTTTTTAGAACTCATGGAATCATTGCGATGGCCCCCCATGGATGAAAATACTCAGAAGAGAGCGGCTATGGTAGATTATAAGCTTTCAGAGAAAGGCTTGTATGTTATCCACCGTCTTGTAAATCATAATCCAATCGAATTTGATATGAAAAAAAAACAATTTATTAATAAATGGGAGTAATTTTAATGAAAATTTTTTCTATATTCTTGATGATACTTTGTACTCTACTCTTAGTTTCTGGGTGCGCTTCCAAAGAACAAGTAACTCATGAAAAACAGGATAAAAAAACAGTAGAAATTCAGAAAATAGAGCCTAAAGCAGAAGAAAAAGACCAATTAAAAGTAGAAATTCAGAAAGAGCCTGCGAATTTAGAAACTCTGATTCCTGCCCCCGTGAATGTTAACCCTCCTGTAAAAATAGAAGAGCCTGTTGTGGCTGCACCTGCAAAAGAAACTTTGGTAGCAGGGGATACAAGACTGATCCTAATTTTTAAGACCAATGAACTCATTGAGCCTGAGGAGCGAGCAGAAATCTTGAAAACACTCAAGGAAAAATGGCTAAAAGGCAAAGAATATCAAGAAATTGATGCTAAAGATTTTGACATTGAAAAAGTTGTAGGAAGAACAGTGATAAGCGCAGAGGCAAGAAGAGCTTATGCAAAATATGAGTTTACTATTAGAACAGGAAAGATGGTTCAAGACGGTAAAGATGTCGTAGAGGAGCCTTTAAGTAAGGAATTTGGGCCAGATTGTATTATCGATAACAGAGATAGCTTAGAAAATCTGATTAAAGAAATTCAATTTGCAGAGTAAATTGGATTCTTGTTCAACGTTACGGATTTTTAATCCGTAACGTTCTGCATTGACAAATTCTGCGAAATTGCTATAATATTCTTTCATGTTCTTATAGATTTTTTTGTAACATACTGCCTGCTGGAGCAGATGCTGTGGATTTATTCATGTGCAAAAATAGGAAGATTTACACGATTATTGTTTTTGTTCTATTCCTTACTGCTGTATATACGCAAACAAAAGAAGAGGAGCAAAATATTGCAGTCATGGTAGAGGGTTTTTCTATCACAAAAAATCAGATATTCGATCTGATGAAAGACCGCTATCCTGTTCAAACGCAAGAGATCATAACAGAGCTGATTCTTTATCAAATTGTTAAACTGGAAGCTAAATCGGAAAAAATTGCTTTCTCTCCTGCTTTCCTGGAAAACAAAGCGTCTGAAGAAATACAAAAATTTAAACAAGATATAGAGAAAAAGGAAAAACAAACCTGGCAGGATTATCTATTGCAAAGGGGAGTGAAAGAAGAAAAAATTTTTTCAGATACAGTATATAGATTGCGTTATAAAATTGCCTTGCAATGCTTAATCAGGCTTTCTCAAATGAGAGAGATACAAATAGATGCTCGCCATATCATGGTTTCCAGCCAGGAAAAGGCTCAGGAAATTTTAAATAAGCTTAAGCTCCATGCAGATTTTGAGGCTTTAGCCCAAAAAGAATCTCTATCGGCTACAAAGTCTCAAGGAGGAAGATTTCCCAGGCTTTTCCCTGGTGATATTGACCCTTCTTTAGAAAAAGCCCTTTTTGCTTTGCAACCTATGCAAATGAGTGAAATTATCATCTCTCCCTGGGGATACCATATTCTTCAGGTGCTGAAAGTCTATCCTCCTAAGCCCGATGCTAGTTGGGGACAAGACAGGATGAAGATATTGGATTCTATTGAAAGAAATCCAGTAGATGATCGGGAATTAAAACGATGGATTGATAAAATGAAAAAAAAGTATCAAATCAAGCAAAATTTTTAAAATATGTTTTTTGCAAAGGAAAAATACAGTATGGCGAAAACTTTTTCTGGAGGAATACACCCTCCGGAATGCAAACAACAGACTGAAAATAAGCCTTTCATCCATTTTCCTCTTGGTGATAAACTGGTTTGTTTGATGTCCCAGCATATCGGAATTCCTGCTAAACCAATCGTAAAAAAAGATGAAAAAGTAAAGAGAGGGCAAGTGATAGGAGAAGCCTCTGGTATGGTATCTTGTTTCATTCATGCCCCTACATCGGGAACAGTGGTTGCCGTAGAGCCAGTTATTCATCCTCTGGGTCGAAAAATGGAGGCAGTGATTATACAGCCAGATGGCGAAGACATATGGATGGAAGACTTTTCTAAATGCAGGGCAAAAGCGAAAAAGTTGTCCGCACAAGAAATGTTGAAGATCATTCAAGATTCAGGAATAGCAGGCATGGGAGGGGCGACATTTCCTTCTCATGTCAAGCTTTCTCCCCCAAAAGATAAGGTAATTGATACTTTAATCATCAACGGAGTAGAATGCGAACCATATCTTACCTGCGATCACCGTTTGATGTTAGATTTTGCAGAAGAAATCATCCAAGGTGCCAAAATTATCCAGAGTATTCTTGGCGTAAAGCAGATCCATATTGGTATTGAAGGAAATAAGCCAGACGCATTTGAAAAAATCAAACAGGCTGCATCTCAAAAAGAGTGTGAAGATATTCATGTACATCTCTTGAAGGTAAAATATCCACAAGGTGCAGAAAAGCAACTGATCAAAGCCATTATCAACCGCGATGTACCTGCAGGCGGTTTGCCTATGGATATTGGAGTTGTGGTTCATAATGTCATGACAACATACTATATCTATCGGGCAATCTATTTCAATGAGCCTGTTACGGAACGCTACCTTACTATAACAGGGGATGGTGTAGAAAATCCACAGAATCTGCGCGTACGCATCGGTACGCCTATTTCTAAAATTTTAGAATATGCAAAGCTTCGCCCTGGAAGTAAAAAAATCATTCTTGGCGGGCCGATGATGGGTATGGCTCAATATTCTGAAGAAGTCCCCGTTACAAAAGGCACCAGTGGAATTCTAGTCTTGCAAGACACCCAAGATATGGACTATAAAAATTGTATTAGGTGTGGTGCTTGCGTAGATCATTGTCCTATGAGGCTTGTTCCCAGCGAGCTTTCCATAACGCTGCAAAGAGGCAGAGTAGACCTTGCAGAACAATACAATCTCATGGATTGTATGGAATGTGGCGTGTGTGCCTATGTTTGTCCTGCAAACAGGCCTATCGTCCAGTTTGTCAAGTTGGGGAAAGCCCAACTCATGAAACAAAGAAAAGCAAAAGGGGCAAAGTAGTAAACTATATACTTCCAGGAATATGCCCCTGATGAGAAAGGTATTGATTAGGAATGCCAGAAGAAAAGATAGCAGAAAAACTTTATACAGTTACCTCATCTCCCCATATCCATAAAAAAATCAATATCCCCTGGATTATGTGGATGGTCTTTGTATGCCTTATTCCTGCTGGCGCAGTAGGAATTTATGTTCATGGCATAAAAGCATTATGGGTAATTTTGATTAGTATTGCAACGGCAATGATTGCAGAATATATATGCCAGAGAATGCGCGGAGTCAAAGTGACGCTGTCCGATGGAAGTGCTGCTGTTACAGGACTTCTTTTTGCCTATTGCATATCCGCAGAGAATTACTGGTATGTTGTTGTCTTTGGGTCTTTTTTCTCTATTGCCATAGCCAAACATGCGTTTGGTGGTTTAGGGATGAATATATGGAATCCTGCGCTTGCAGGAAGGGCCTTTGTTCTTGCTTCTTTTGGATTTATTATGACAGCGGTATGGCCTATATCCAGCAATATACAGACAGTGAGCGGTCAACCTTTACCAACTAGCGGAGCAACACCTCTCCGTTGCCTAAAAAGTACTGCTGAAAAAAGCGTAGGTTTGGCTGCCTCCAAAGATGCTTCCCATTATTTAAATATATTGGGGGAGAATGGAAAGCAGACATGGGAAAAAATACGCAAGCAAGAAGCGGCTTCTTGGAAAGATTTATTTATAGGCACTGTTTCTGGTTGTTTAGGAGAAACCAGCGCAGTTATGCTTTTGCTTGGCGGTATTGTATTGATTTTCTACGGAATAATAAAATGGTATTTGCCACTTACTATTTTATTGACCACCGCACTTCTTGCCTGGATTTTGCCTGTAAAGGTAGGTTGGTATAATCCTGCCAGTGGAGCCAATGGAATAGAATGGGTATGGTTTGCAGGAGATCCTCTTTTCCATATTTTAGCTGGTGGATGTATGTTAGGTGCCTTTTTTATGGCAACAGATATGGTCACTTCTCCTATCACGGCTAAAGGACAGATTATTTTCGGTATAGGAATCGGGGTACTCACTGTAATCATCCGATTATATGGCGGCTATCCAGAAGGTGTCTGCTATTCTATTTTGCTCATGAATACAACAGTCCCTCTGATTGATCGCTATACACGACCCAAAGTTTTTGGAGGAAGATCCTGATGCTAAAAAAGATGTTGCATTTTAGCTTTATTTTGGGAATAATATGTTCTGTAGCTATTTTGGCTGTAAGTTTTGTTTATAGTACAACATTCGAAGCCATTAACAAAAAAGAAGATGAAAAGAAACAAGCGGCTCTTTCTGTGATTTTACATGGACTGGAAGTAGATACAAATCCTGTTACTTTTTCCTATCAAGGGAAAGAATCGTATCTTATCTATTTGGGCCGTGATCCTAAAACCAAAGAGGTTAAAGGATGGGGTTTACAATCTGGAGAGCAGGGCTATTCCAGTGTGGTACAGACCATGATCGGTATTGACGACCAAAATAAAATCATAGCTATCGAGATCGTTTTCCAGCAAGAAACACCAGGCCTAGGTGCAGAATGTGTTTCTACTGGCGTAAAGAAATTGTCTTCTCTTTGGTCATCGGAAAAAGAACTTACCAAACGTCCGTGGTTTCAAAGCCAATTCTCAGGAAAAAATGAGGAGCAACTCGATCTGAAAGCAAAAGATGGTATCAAGGTAATTTCAGGATCCACCATTACCTCCAATGCTATAAACAACAGTGTCAAAAAAGCGGTAAAAATTATTCAAGCCTATCGTAATGAGGCTGGAAAAAAATAAACAACTAGGTTATTGAGTCTTTAATTTAAATGAGGATAGTTTGAATGTTTACTCAAATGCAAAAATATCATAAAATGTTCCTGATTTCTGTAACTGTTTTAATTGCAGCTTCTTTTGGAATGGGAACCATTTTTATGAATCTTACCAATCCACAGGATAATGAAATATTAGGAACATTTGCAGATAAAAAAATCAGCGTCTCAAGAATGCAATTTGCCAATTCTATGGACCGATGGAGAAGCTTTTTTAAATTCGCAGACTTTCTTAGCCCAAAAGCTCAAAAAATTCAAAAAGTAGTACCAGGAGAAGACCCTAAAAATTTCAGGCATCTGTTTTATATGGAAAATCCTGTGTGGGATTCTATCTACTCTTTAAAAGAATCTATCGTTACATTGGATCAGAGATTGGATGAAAGACTGAACAATCCCATGAAATGGAAAGCCTTGATTGAAGGCAGCATGGACTATCTTTTACCTGGTGCAGCAGTCTATCCTCCTAAAATGGAAGAGTTTGAATTTTATTATAGTCTTAATGCCCAAGATCGCGAAAAAGCTGCTCAGGGCATCACCAAAAATGATGTATGGAATTTCTTGATGTTGCTACATCAAGCCAAAGAATGGGGTGTCGAAGTAGGCGAAGGAGAAATCAATAATTTCCTGGCAGATACCCAAAAAGGCTTCCAGACAGCTTATGATTATTATGAAAGATTGCGAAATCTAAGACTGACCCCTAGTACTATGAGCCAGGCAGCCAAAGAAATCCTGACCATCTTGAAATATTTACAAGCAAGAAATACAGGAGCGAAAATTTCTACTAAAGCTGTTTATGAAACCTACAATCAATATCATACAAAGAATCGTATGCAATGGCTCAAAGTTTCTCATAAATCTTTGGGATTAGAGGAAGAAAAAAACTACACTCAGGAAAGAGTAGCTTTTTTTCTGGAACAATCCAAGAACAATCCCGAATATTTTAAATTGCCCGCTATTGCAGAATTCGATTACATATCTGTCAACGGAACAAACTTCTTGAACGCTGTCACAGTAAGCAAAGAAGAAGTAGACAAAGCATATCAGGAAGAGCGTAAAGCCAAAAAAGATTCTGATAAAGAAGAAGAGGAAGACACCAAGGTCACAGAAAAGAAGATCAAAGAAGACGAGGCAAGAATTGAAAAACAATTGCGTTTTCAAAAAGCCAACCAAAAGGCATACACATTCCTGAATGAAATTCGAGAAAAGATTGCTTCTTTGGGCAATTCCGCTCCTTTAGCAGAAATAGCGAAAGAGCATAATTTGCAATATCAAAACAGAAAAGATGTTGCAGAAAATCATTTTTTTAGTAAAGAAGACAAAACTCCCTTAGGCGGAAAAGAGCTAGTTTATAAAAACCTGAAAATAGGAGAAATTTCTTCTGTTCTTGCTTCTGATAATCAGGACATCAAAACTTACTATTGCTTCAGGCTCTTAAACAAAGCAGATGCCAAATATCTCACGAAAGAAGAAATCGAAAAAGACGATGAGTATTTCCTGCAATGCTATTATGAGAACAATAAAGTTCAGTTCCGCACACCAGAACGCTATAGAATAGCTTATGTTTTTGCCAATGAAAAAGACCTTAGCTCGAATTTGCTTGTTACAACCAATGAAATGAAGGTATTCTATGATGAATATAAAGATCCTTTGTACAAAATAGCAAGCGATAAGAAAGAAGAGCCAGCTTCTTATAAACCTTTCGATGAGGTAAAAGAAGATCTGGAAAAACGAGTAGCTAATTTTGTCAGAATCAAAGAAATCCAGAAAGTTCAGATTGCTCATAAGCTCTGTAAAGATCGTGGAAAAGATTTAGTATTGAGCGTCATGATCCCAGAAATCGCCAGACAGGTTATGATTGTACCTGATGCCTTAAAATTCGTAGAAGAAACACAGCTTCTTACAAAAGAAGAAATCAAAGAAAAAAATCCTCTGGGAATTTCTGATTTTGTAGATAGCCTCGATAAAAAAGGCGAAATCTCTGATGTGAAAGATTTTGAAAATGGCAAATATTTCTATCAGGTTCTGGCTTATGAAGAGGAACAAGATGGCGATTTTGAAAAAGTCCAGGCAAAAGTAAAAGAAGCATTCCTCAAATCCAGAGCATTGGCTAAGCTTCGAGATAAACTTGCTTCCTGGAAAAATCAGTACGAAGTCCAATATAAAGAAGCTAAAAAAAGCATAGAAGAGGATTATGATGCCAAAATAGTAGCTTTATTGAAAGATAAAGATAAAAAACAGGAAGAAGAAAGAAAAAGTATCGAAGCTGAATTAAATACATTAAGTAGGGAAAAACAGCAAAGATTAGAAAAACTCTCCATAGATATTTTCCATGCTTTATGTATAGAAAAAGGTGTCAACTGCGAAACAACTTCTGTTTTTGAAAATATTCAAGAACTGAAAGAACTCAAAAATCTGCCAGGTATGGAACTTCTGCTTTCCTTGAATGCAGGAGAAGTAAGTTCTCAAATCGTAGATTCCGAAAAGGGAGATGCTTATCTCTTCCAGATGGCAGAAAAGACAGTTCCCGTCTTATCTCAGATTCCTATGGATGCTCAGGAACGCATTCGTAAAATTCTCTGGGCACGTGCATATCGCTCTCGTTTGCTTATGTTCCTGGTTCACAATAAAATCAGGAAAGAAATGGGACTTGAGATACAAGATGAAGATGCTTTGGATGAAGAAGAAGTCTCAGTAGATTAATTTCAACATCCTTGCATATTACAGCACTTCTCACTTGCGTTGCATACAGAGTCAAATAATATGCGATTTAA
>CALKWO010000302.1 GCA_938003875.1 uncultured bacterium | reverse complement strand
TCTTGAAAAATTAGCAGCTAACGTATAGGACAAAAACTTTTGAACAATTACCTAGATTTTACCACATTAAAATTTTACCCAAAAAATAGTCATTTTTTTTCTGTTCTATACAATGTCCAGCGATACCCACAATTTCGACAATTACAATAGTCTTTCCAATCTTCTTCCATATTCTTATCTACATATTTTCTCTTAGTCCCATCCGAATAAGTCTCTGTAGTTGTAGTTGTTAAAGTAGTAGTGCCTAGTAGTTCCCGTTCATAGGCACTGCCTTGCCAGAATTTACAGGAAGGGCATCGCGTTTCCAGAATAGACTGGCGAACAATCTGGAATGTAACAACCATAATACCAAGCGTTAAAAAAACAAACAAGATATGCCCAAATTCTCTGTTTCCACCACTCCAGTTATAAGAAGAAGCATAGAATATACTAGAATAAGTACAAGAATATATAGACCATGCAATAAAAATAATTATGAGATAAAGGATAAAATTAGGGAAAAAGCGGAAGTAGTAAGAAAGTAACCTCGCAATAAAAAATCCTAAAAAAACAGGAATATAATAGAGAGGAAGAATAAGAAGACCTGCCCAAAAACCATCACCCAGCAGTGTGGTAAACCATTGTATAGGAAACCAGATAAAAAAGATAGCAGTGTCAGGCATTTTTTTAGCTTTTATCTCTGATGTATTGGTTTGTTTTAGGTTTTTTTCAGGAACAACAGGAGATGTAAACCTAAGTAATCTAAAATTAACCCATCCAGTGAATTCTTGCAGGGAAATTTTAGCCCAAAGTGTATAAAAGTCAATATTTTTTTCTTGTTTATACTTTCCCTTGTTGTAAGACCATTCTAGTACAACAACAGGGGTATTTTTCGCAAATTTTTTATTGAGGTCGCTAGCAATGACATTAATAGAAGGGCTTGTACGAAGAGGATTTTTTTTTATTTCCTTTATGCTAATCGTCGATGCCAAGGAAACAAAACCAGAGGGTATCGGCGCAACAGTATATATATCCACCCATCCTTTTTTGCCACTGCAAAGCGTTGTATGAATTCTTCTGTTTTGAATTGCATGTATACTGTCGATTTTTTCTCCCTGATGCAATTTTTGTGCATGGCTTATAACATCACGGAACGCTATGCCTTTTTCATATCTTACTGCGCTTAAACCACCTGTACTTTCAGGAAAAAGATAGGTATCATCGGATATATATATGTTTGCCAGGGCAGATTGTTGAGAATATAGACCAGGTTGCAGGTATCCAGCAAGCCAGAAAGCTGCAATATATATAGAGAGCAATTTAAATGATAAATAGTATTTTGGGATCATCCATAAAGTCCTTAGAGAAAATAATCTTGCAATGGTTTCTGACGGGATCACCTAAAAACTTTCGATTCCGTCAGGTTCCATTGCAAAAGGTGCAGGGATAAGGTTTTCCCTGGAGTAACAAACCTCAGTGATTCTTTTTTGCTTACAGCTTTATTTCCTGCGTAGACTGAGATAGATAGTGCATGAAAGGAACGAGATTGCTGTTGGGCTGGTCTGTTCCATCGTAGAAAATATGGATTACAGGAACATTGCATTCTTCCCGTATTTTTTCCAGCAAAGAGATGGATACATTGCCTGCGCAGCAAAAAGAAGGATTGATATGCACTACACCCTGGATCGCTCCTACGCGTGCCAGGCAAATCGCTCTGGAAACTGTAATGGCTGTTTCACCTTGGATTTTTACCTGGATTCCAAGCTCATTCAAGGACGCAAACATGGTTTCCCAACTAGGCTCCTGGATTTTAGGAAGTAGGTGAGCTATGGGGCCATAGTAGAATTGCTCTGAATTTTCCAGGATTTTGTTGAAAATATAATAGCCTGCCATTTGCGTCAGGTTGGATTCATTTTTATAGCGGTCTAGCTCTAGTCCATAGTGGAAGTATTCAATGCTGGTACTTAGAAAAGCTTCTCCTCCCAACTCTTCGATCTTGCGGACTATATTCTGGTTGAAAGCATCGTTATTCTTGACATACACATCCCCTGTGATCAGGATTCTGGGGCGATCTTTGCGCTGGACAGGGATAGAAGAAAAAAGATCCACAACCTTTTGCCATGCAGGCCCCTGGCTCTTTTTGTCTGCTATGGTTTTTTCCATAATGCTGACGGCTTCCTCGGTCTTCTTGTCTGTCTCGCCTTTATTCACTTCATAAGGACGGAGGGCGCAGCCTAAACGCCTCAGACAATCGGCTACGATCAAGGCATCCCATAGAACCAGATCCATTTTGAATAAAAGCCTTTTGAAAAGGTTAAAGGAACTTGTGTTGATTACCTTGATAGGCATCCCTGCTTTTTCCAGAGCAAGAGAAATTTTTACTGGAAACTGAGGAAAATTGCAGGAAATATAGGATGTAGGCAAAAAGAGCAAGGCTTTGTCTGGATCAATCTGCTGCTTTTCTATTGCCCTGATGACACCGCCTATGATCGCAGGAATGGCAAGACATTCTCCTCCCAGACTATGGCGGAATCCTCTTTCTATGGAAAGGGAAGATTCTTCCAGAACAATGGCCTTATAGCCATAGGATTGAAAAATTGCTGCAACCAGCCTGCCTGCAATTTCATCCACATGAGGAATCAAAATGGTTTTATCCAAAGAAACATCCGTTGTTGTAAGATCGAAAGAAGGAGCAGAAATCTCGCTTTTTTTCCATCCTTTAAAGGAATCAATGGCAGCCTCTACTCTCGTCAGATAACCGACATCAGAGCAGTGTTCATCTAATTGTATAATCAGATAGGGCTTTTTGAAATGATCCATCAGATGCTTGAAATAGGTCATGATAAAAGCATCAGGACTGCAACGAAACGAAGTCAGATATATGGGAAACAGATTGTCTGATTCTGCGATATACTTGGCAGCGCGATAGATTTTCTTGCCATAGTTCCAGTGAATATGGGTGATCAAAGGGTCTTTTCCCATTTCGTCTGGTATATCGAGCATATCGTAATAAACAGTAGGATATCCTAATTTTACGATCTTTTCTACAAGAGAAGCGTTCATAACAGGATCGAAGGTATTATAAGGCCTGCCTAGTATGACAAGACGGATATCTTTTTTGTCTTTTTTAGCCAGCTCTTGCCTGCCTTTCTCCAGGTTTTCTTTCTTCCAGGCAAGATAATCCTCTTTGGCTTTCTGGTAAGCCCAGGAAATTTCTTGCTGCTCTACTTCATAGTTCTTCAAAGCAAGGAACAATTCTTTTATGATTTCTTCCTCTGGTTTGTCCATTTCGAGAAGAGGAGAAACGAGCTTGTCTTGTTTTTCTTTAGGCAGACGAGTACGGATGATGGCAGGCAGATGGCTTGTATAGTAGCAGAAAAAGCATGGGGTGCCTTCTGCAGAGAAAGGCTCTGTATACTCCTGGTTTTCTTCCTTATAGAAAATAGGGAAAAAGATCATATCCGCTTTTTGCTGCATAGCATCCCAGAGTAAACCTTGAGCAGTAAGAAGAGGAGCGCAAAATTCTGCCTGTGCTATCTGTTTGCCTTCTTCAAAACTTTTATTGTCGGTTTTAATTACTTTTACACTAAAATTTAGTCTTTGAAAAAAGCTTTTCCAGAGAACCATATATTCATACATGACAAGCGCACAGGGAATCAGAACGCTTCCTCTCTGCATTTTTTTATCTTTATAGCACTCCAAAAAATTGAAGTTTTCTGATTTAACAGGGATATAGCGTTTTTCAGCATAGTCCCGTCCACACATCATGCCGTATGCTTCTTTTCCCTCTGGGGATTCTATGACCGTCATGCGACAGTGATTATTGCATAAGTCGCAGAATTCCGTAGCCAGGGTGACAGGGGTTTCAATGAAAGAAAGTCCCTTAAAGGAGGAAACAGTCGTCCCTTTTTCTTTCAAAAAGAGGCAAACGCCCAAAGCACCTGTAAGATGGGCAAAAGGAAATACTTTGATTTCTTTTTGCAAATATTGTTCGAAAGCAGCGACAAGGGCCTTATTGCGAGCTGTTGCTCCCTGAAAAATCACGTGGTTTCCCAGAGATGCTCCTGCCACGACTTTATTGAGATAGTTATCTCGTACAGAATAGATTACAGAGGCAGCAATGTCTTGAGTTCTCCATCCCTGGCGGATGAGACGATTGATGTCTCTTTCCATGTACACAGTACAACGCTCCGATGTAATAGGCGCGATGCCCTTCATGGCAAGATCGGAAAAATCTTTCAATTCTACATTCAGACGTTTACATTGCTCTTCAATGAAGCTTCCTGTACCAGCGGCACAAACATAGTTCATCACGGCATTGCTTACAGCACCATTTTCCATGCGAGTGAACTTGGCATCCTGGCCTCCTATTTCGATGATTGTATCCACCTGAGGATAAAGAAACATCGCTGCTTTAGCATGGGCTGTAATTTCATTGACTTCACAGTCTGCATGAAGGATATTTTTTATCAGCTTGCGTCCAGAGCCTGTTGTGGCAACACCCAAAAAATGCAGAGCAATTTTTTTCTTTTCAGAATACTCTTGTATGCACTTGAGAATTGCCTTGACAGCGTCTACAGGCTTGCCTGCCGTGCGGGTATAAAAGCCAATCAGAATATTACCATCAGGGGAAGTGAGTACTGCTTTCGTACTTGTAGAACCAATATCAATCCCAAGATAAACGTCACTATGGATGACTTCTTCATAAATTGTGACTTCTGTGTTGTTTTGAATTTCTGTAACATAGGAATTAAAATCAGGATAATTGGAATTCAGAATCTGTAGTGGCAATCTGGTATTTTCTTCCTTTTCTATCGTGCATTCCAAAAGATTGCTTGTATGGACTTCTTTTGCTTTGTGTGCGTACAAAGCAGCACCATAAGCCCCTAGAACGCAAGATAATTCATGGATAGACATGCTTTCAATATGGGGAGCCACTGTCTGGACAATTCTGGGGTTGAGGAAAACGCCACCAGCGAGAACAGTAACGCCTTTGAGACGATGCCCTTTCAACAAGGATTCCCAAAGTCCATCCACAAGACTATCGCAAAGCCCCGCGGCAATAGCTTCTACCTTTACGCCTTCCTGCTGTAAATGGATAATATCACTTTTGGCGAAAACAGCACAACGCGTGGCTACTCTCGGCGGAGTTTCTTTGTATCCAGCAGCACAGAGAGCAAAATTGGCGATGTCCATTCCCAAACGGCTTGCCTGCTGCTCCAGGAATGCTCCCGTCCCTGAGGCACAAGAGCTATTGGTCCGATAGTTTTGCAATCGTCCCTCTTTCACATGAATCAGAGTGTAGCTCTCTCCTCCGACATAAAGGATATTGCGCACTTCGGGAAAAAGTTTCTTGGCTCCATCAATCAGGGCAACGACAGGATCAAGATGCAAAATATCAGAATGGCTCTTTACATCCTTTCCTGTAATGCATATCTGGGCTTTCTCCTCGGAAAATCCATCAAATATTTTTTTCAAGCAACCCTGAATATCCCCTTTATGGGATAAATATTGCTTATTGACTACTTCTCCTTCCTTAAGAAAAATAGCACTGATACTTACAGATCCTATATCAATTCCAATTTGCATAAAACATTGTCTCCATAAAACTTAATTCTTCAATATAGAAAGTCCCTCTCTTAAGGAGGAACAGTAAGGGATAATGACTTTTTTTAACTCCAGCATAGTTCGTATATTTTCTGTGGCATTGAAAATCAAAATTTTTCCATTCTTTTGTTTTGTATATTCCAGGATTTTACGAAGCAAAGAGGGGCCAAATCCAGTCATGGCTTGCAATCCACTAAAATCAAAGAGAATTTTATCAAAACCCCCTTTAGACAATACCCCGAATTTTCCTTCCAGATCCCGCAAATCCGTATTCATAATGCCAAAAAGAAAAACAACGGCTGTTTGCAAAGGCAAACGGAAAATTTCATAGCTAAATTCGATATCTTCTTTACTACTTTTTAATATACTGAGTATGGTATAAAATTTTTTTTCATACAAAGTATTATGATTTTCCAGATAAAAAGCAGAAAGATAAGCACCAGCAGCCATGCTGTTTTCTTTTAGATTGCTGGCTGCATCTCCAAGAGAATTCCATGCCTGCGCACTTTGAGGATTTCTCTTTATCTCTTCTAAATGACTACGCAACTGTTCAGCGATTGACATCTTTTATCTCCCACTATTTTTTCATGGATTTTTTGCACTGTAAAATATTAGCTATAGCATCAAACACTTCTTGCTCTACTGCTTTCAAGGTTCTCTTTCCTTCGGCATCCAGCTCCATATATAAATAAATTCGTGTACGATCCTTGCCCATATCAATAAAGGCAATTTCCATTTTCAGGTGTTTGAATTTATCGCCTACCCAACTGCTCTTTGTTTTTTCTAAAAGAGATTTTTTTACCATCCATAGAGCGGCCTTCTCTACCCCAGGGTATGACAAGGTATAGGAAATCATCGCTCCTGAAGACAAAGGCAGTTTTTCGTGGATTTCTTCCAATCGGAAGAGTTCGCCAATAATCCAGTGAGTAAAAACCAGTTGGTATGTACTTTTTTCCCCTTCCTGGGAAATTTTTTCTTTTCGTTTGTAATGATCATCCTCGATTTTTTGAGTATTGTCTTTATAGGCGATATAATAGTCTTCATAGCTGCCAGGTGCATCCACAAGACCATAAACGGAAAAAGGAGCGGATGTGTTTGCAGCACCAGGCCAGGGAAATACTACAATTTTTTCAGGAGCAACTGCCTGAGAAAAAGCAAGAGAACAAAAAAATAGCAAAAGAAAAAGAAATATTTTTTTCATAATTCGACTTCCCTAAAAAAATGATTCCTAACTAACAAACAGGCACTAATTACATTGTTACCTACGTTCCGCAGCTTCTAGGAAGAAAAAAAGTATTTTAAGCGGATAGAAGTAATACTTACTCTTTACATAGTTTAAAAAAACATGCATTTGGGTAACCCATTATACTATAATAGGCTATCGTTCCCGTTCCCGTTCCCGTTCCCGT
>CALKWO010000301.1 GCA_938003875.1 uncultured bacterium | reverse complement strand
TCTTGAAAAATTAGCAGCTAACGTATAGGACAAAAACTTTTGAACAATTACCTAAGAAAATAATTCACTGCAAAGAGAAAAAGACGGATCAAGTTTTTGTCCACGAAAAATACGAAAAACACGAACATTCCTTTTCGTGCCTTTTGTGTCTTTCGTGGACAATTCTTTATAATCCTCTCTTCGTGTTCTTCAATGACGTCTACGGCCACGCTCATGCTCACGGTACTCCTGCTTAAGTTGACAGTATTAAGGGACAAATGCAGTCTATTGCAATATATTGCTGACTCTTACTCCCACGCTGGTGCATGGGAATTACAAAATCGGAAAAAATTATGTCAGAAAAAAAAGATGTTTTGTTGAATGTGCTTGGTTCAGAGGAATTCGACGGTTTTTATAAAAAATATCTTCTTCCCTGGACAAAAAGTTATGGTGCTGCATCTCAGGAGGGTCAGGAATCCTATGATCTTTTACAGAGCCATTTGGAAAAGATCCAGATTCCAGAGTGCTATATATCTATTCTTGGGATACAGGGTGCAGGAAAGTCTTCGCTTTTGAATTCTCTGCTGTTTGGCGATGATATTTTGCCTGTGGAGGTAGAGGAAACAACCTGTATACCCACTATGATTCGCAGAGTATATAAAGGGGAAAAACCAGGAGCCTTGGTGTATTATAGTGATGACAGAGTAGAGCCTATGCCCCTGAAAAGGGAATTTCTGGAAAAAATTGTAGACAATCGCTATAATCCTGGAAATATAATGGATGCAAAGTACGTTGTATGTAAGGCAGACATCTCTTTGCTCAAAGAAGGCTTTGTGTTTGTAGATCTTCCTGGCGTGGGGAGTCTGACAGAAAAAAACGAAGAAACCACTATGCGATTCCTCCAGGAAACCCACATTGGTATTTTTATGCTTAGAACTGTACCTCCCATAACAGAATCCGAGGCTGGTTTTATCGATATTGCATGGCCCAGACTGCAAGAAAGTCTTTTTGTGCAAAATCTTTGGGCAAGAGAAACGGAGAAGGAAGTAAAAGAGGGGATGGAGCATAACAGACGAGTTCTGGAAAAAATAGCCCAGAAGCGAAATACAAAACCCCCTGATGTATTGATTCCTGTCAATGTCGCTATGGCATGCCAGGCATCGTACTCTCAAGATAAGGAAGGCCTGGAACAAAGCGGGTTGGAAGATTTAAAGCAGACGATTCGGGAATATTCCAGAGGTGCAGCTCTGGACATGAGATATCGCAAAACAGCCAGCCTTTTTTTGCGAATGGTCTGTAAGGCAAAAGAGCATATTGAGGAAAGGCTTGAGCTAATACAAAGCGACCGTAAAGATCTAAAAGAAAAAATCCAGGAAGCACGTATGAAGATGGAAAAGATCAGCCAGAAAATGCAGCTTCGTATCCAGCAATCCTGCGAAAATTTTTTGTCGGAAATTTCTGCGGTTAAAACAGACTGGGTTTCAGAAAGACTAGAAAAAACAACCGAGGAAATCCTGGAAAAAATGGATCGTCTTCCTCTGGAAGACTTGAAGGAAGAAGCCTTCCGCCAGGAAGTGAGAGAGCAATTCAGCCAGTCTTTCAGCGTATTGTATTACCAGTTCAAAGAAAAGCTTGCACAAACAGCCGAAGAATATGTTAAGAATCTAGGCGAATCTTTGCAGCAGCTTGCATCCCCTGAAGAGATACTGCAAGAAGGGTTTAGTGTATCTTCCAAAGATAAAAGAGCAGCCTCAGGATGGAGTGTCATTCTCAGTGGCTCCATCGCGCCTATGATTTTAACAGGGCCTGTAGGATGGACGATTCTTGGTGGAGCGATATTCACAGGGGGGCTGGTACGATGGATATCGGGTGCCACTGCCCATAAAAGAATCATACAAGGGCTAAAAAAAGCACTTGGCGATGGAAAAAGGCAAATCCGTAAAGAATTTTTGCGAGAAATGGATACTTTTGCAGAATCGGTTCTTGCCTCTATCCAGGAGAGTGTTCAGAATGAATGCAATGGTTATTTAGAAGAATTGCAAAGAAGAGAGCATGATCTACAAAAAAAACAAACAGACCAGAAACAGCAAAAAACAGAGTTACAAGAAGACCTAAAGCTATCGCTGCTGTTTATAGAACATTTAACGCCTCTGATTCATTAATGCTATGAGCTTGCCAGAATTTTCAGAAAAAAAAATTTTAGTAAAAGGAAAGCCTTACCAGATTTCTTCTCTTCTGGGACAGGGTTCTCATGCTATTGTATACAAAGCGCAAACGCTTTACTATCCCAAAGAAGAAATTACCATAAAAGTATCCAGAGAAAAAGAGGGGACTCCCAGGGAAAGACTGGAGAACGAAGCCTGGCTCTTAAAAGAGCTTTCTCATGAGAATATTCCCCCTCTTCTGGACAGTGGCAATATGGATGGATACCTGTGGATTGCCATGCCTGTTTATCAAAAGCTTTCCTTGGCTATGGCTGCGCAGGGAAAGGTAGAAAACTTTTATCCTGATGACTTCGAGGCAAATGGTTATCCTGAAAAAGCATCTCAGATCCCTTTAAGTATAAGGGAAAAAACAACTATCGCTGTTTTAAGCAATATAGCGCAGGTTATATCCTATATTTCAGGAACAGGCATTGTTCATGCTGATATCAGCCCAGGGAATATCATGGAAAAGAAAGGCTCATTGCTCAGCAAAAGCTATATTCTTACGGATTGGGGAGCAAGTGCCCTGATCCACAGATACCCTGCAAAATCTTTTGGTAGTCTTCATTTTACAGCTCCAGAGAGATTATTGGGGGAAATTGGCATAAAATCTGACCTTTTTTCTTTAGGTATAGTGTGTTTCTATCTTTTGACAGGCTCTGTTCCCTACTCTGGAGAAACAGCCGAACTTTACTATCTTACTGCTATAGAAAGAGATGGAGTTAGTCCATCCGCAGTAGAAAAAACAATCAACCCTTCACTAGATAAAATTATCCGCGATCTTATCCGATATAAACCATCAGATCGCTTAGAGCCACAAGAGGTTGTAAAAAAAATACAAAAATTATGAAAAATTTCTCCTGTTCCTGGCATGAAAATTCTTGATTTTAATTTTAGAATATTAGATACTTATACCACTTTATTGAAGTTTGTTCTTACCGCAGCTTGAAACAGATGCTATTATATTGCGGACGGCCATAAATGAAAAAAATAGAAAACCACAGAGACACAGAGGCACAGAGAGTTTTTATCTTTTGAACCACGGATAAACACAGATGAACACAAATAATTTTTTATAATAGCTTTCTTTCAATTTTATTGTTTCTTTATAGTTACTCATGAATAAATTGAGGCTAAAAAATTATTTAATCCGTGTTTATTTGTGTCCATCTGTGGTTCTCTTCTCATTTTTCTCTGTGTTCTCTGTGCCTCTGTGGTAAAATTTTATATTATGGCCGTTCTAAGAATAACATTGCACTGTTTACAGAATTATAGAATTTCATAATTATCGAGAAGAAAATGGGAAATTTACAGGAAAATGAAGAAACATCTGATTTGCATTCAGAATCAGCAATCGTTGTTGCAGTAGATGATGAACAGATAATCTTAGAATTATATAAAGCAACTTTAGCCTCTTATTGCAATCTATGCACATTTAGCAATGCCAGAGATGCTTTCCAATTTATTTCAGAAAATAAAGTTTCTCTGGTTATTGTAGACCGTCATATACCTGGCATGTCAGGCGATGAGCTATGCACTCGTCTGCGCACTCAGCCTAAAACGCAAAATATTCCTATTATTGTTGTCTCTGGAATCTTAAAAGATATTGAAGAAATCGCAGAGATGATGACAAAAAAATCCATAGAAACATATCTTACTAAACCAATCAGTATAAACCGTCTTATTAGCAATGTACAGTTTTACTTGAACAAAGGAAAAAATAGAAAAGCAGAAAGTTCTGTTTCTATTGACGATATGTAATTTAAAGAAAGGAAAAACAATGCAAGAATTGAAATTGGAATCTGATTTTCAGGAAAAAGTATTGAAAAACACAAAGCCCGTTTTGGTAGATTTTTTTGCAATATGGTGTGGGCCTTGCAAAATGCTTGTTCCTGTTTTGGAAAAATTGTCCCAGGAGAAAAAAGAAGAACTAGATATCATCAAAGTAGATACTGACAATTTTTCTGATCTGGCTGCCAGCTTTAGAGTTCAGTCTATTCCTACCTTGATTCTTTTTAAAGATGGCAAGCCTCTTGCCTCTCAAACTGGATTCCAAAATAAAGAAGCTTTGGAAAAATGGATCAATAAAAGCTTAGGCAAATAAACGCAAGGGTTAAGTATGAATTTTATTTCGGCTATTGGGAACAGGATTGTTTTGGCTTTTCATAGTGCGGGATATTCTCTGAATATGCTTTTTGAGACATTCTACTGGCTCAAATCCTTGATCAAAAGGAAGCGTAGCATTATCAATCAATGCTATATATGCGGTGTACAGAGTATGCCTGTCGTTCTCGTTGTAGGCATTTTTACTGGAATGATTCTATCCTTCCAGACAGGAATTATTTTCCGTGACTATCACCTGGAAGACTATCTGGGGTTGGTTGTTTTGGTTTCCATGTGCAAAGAAGTTGGCCCTTTTATGACAGCTTTCATCATTGCAGGAAGATTAGGGTCTGCTATGGCAGCAGAGCTTGGCACGATGAAAGTCTCTGAAGAAATTGATGCCCTGGAAGTAATGTCTATCAACCCTGTGGATTATCTTGTGATGCCGAGACTTCTGGCATTGGCCCTGGTAGCCCCTATCATGACAGCTTATGCCAATTTTCTAGGAGTTTTAGGAGGAGCAGTCGTTGCTAAATACCAGGTAGGGGTAGACTACTCCATCTATTTCAACAATATCATAAATTACATGAGCATCAGCGATCTGACTCTGATTTATGGAGGGCTTTTTAAAGCCATGATCTTTGGCATAATCATTGCCACTGTCGCCTGTTCCTGTGGCCTGAGAACAGAAAATGGGGCAGAAGGCGTTGGTGCTGCTGCCCGAAAAACAGTCGTCAATGCGTTTTTGCTCATCTTGATGTTCAACTATTTCATGTCCAGCATCATTGAAAAGATGTTTAGTACAGGTTATTAAGGATAAGATGCTATTTTAGAGACTAGTTTAAATAACAATCCGTATTTTGTTTCCAGTCCATGCTGGGAAGTAACCTATTCTATACATATTCAATTTCATAAAGAGAAAAAATTCCATCCTGTAAGTCTTTTTATCGCCTATCCATTTCATCTGCCTTTAAGACAAAGCCTTATAGGATTGGAATGTTCTTCCAACTTTAAAGAAGCTACGGATGAATATGGAAATCCCTGGCTTTCTCTTTCCATAGAATCAGAGAAAAAATGTTTTGATTTTAGCTATAAGGCCTTGATAAAACCCTGCCGTATTTCTTATGATTGGAATGCTTTTTCAGAATACCACCCTGATCCGCCATCCCGATTTCTTGAATCAGAGCCAGGGATCGAGTCTGATAGCCCTGAGGTAGTCGCTCTGGCAAAAAAAATACAGGGAAGTCCGTTAGAAATTATCCAAAATGCCTTTTTCCTGGTACACAATTCTCTGAAATATAAATTACAGAAGAAAGAATATGGAGCAAGACATGCTGCCAGAACAGGAATAGGAGACTGTACAGAATATGCAAGCCTTTTTGCTGCTATACTGAGAGTACATAAAATAGGTGCCAGAATCAATGCAGGCTTTCTGGAAGGAAACCAGCTCCATGCCATCACAGAGGTATTTTTAAATGGGATATGGATTCCTATGGATATCACGAACGATTCCCAGCCTTTTTTGGGAATTTACAGAGATTTTATTACTTTGATGAGAGCAAACTGGATGCTTTCTCGTGGCATGGAAAAAATTGTCTCGTTTTACTATCGCTCCAGCCACAAAGTTCCTCCTCTATTGCATTCCAAGACAGAAGTAAAAAAAATCATCCCTAAATTGCCTTTGGTTCATCGCGAAGAAGTCGCCAGCAATCTTTCTTTTTCCATACATCCCCAGAAAGATTTTTGGGATATACAGCTTACGAATCTTACGCCTTTAAAGATTTCTGCTTCTCTTATACTTCAATCATCCAACAGAATATTGAAGGTATGGCCCTTCATCCTCCATCCAGAAGAGAAAATTGTTTTCCCTCTTCCCTATATGCTTTTAAAAAGCTATTTTTCTCAATATGCTACCCTAAAGCTTTTTGTAAAACAGTCGGAAAAAATCTATCTTCTCACATCTTTAAATCAGGAAAAGGCTTGTTTCTTTCCAGAATCTTGCTATAGTAGATAGAATATAGAAACAAGAATTAAATAACTTCCACATTTCCTCCCGCAGACTCAAGCAGATGCTATTAACATAGCACTGCTTAGCCTGCACAGGCTTTTTTCGTGTATATTGATTGTGTTATAGAAGTTTAGCCTTATAAAATAATCTTTAATTAAATAACTTCCACATTTCCTCCCGCAGACTCAAGCAGATGCTATTAACATAGCACTGCTTAGCCTGCACAGGCTTTTCTCGCGTATATTGATTGTGTTATAGAAGTTTAACCTTATAAAATAATCTTTACAGAGATAAAAATCTCATATCTGACAGACAAATAAAACATGACAAAGAAAAATACTTTTTGGCATAGAATTTTTCTTCAAAACCCTATGCCTGTTTGCCTTTTGGAAAAAGAGACATGGGAAGTAATAGAAGCGAATCATGCTTTTGAGAAGCTTACAGGATATAACCTTGCAGAGATGCTGGAAAACAAGATGAAGTTGGAAAATATCCTTTACAAAAAGGATCTTAGAAATTTCAAGATACGACTAGAGCACAGCGAAGAAAGAGAGCCTTTGCAAGGCGAGCTGCGCATGATTTCCAAAGAACACAACATCAAAGAAGTCCAGATCGAAATCCAGCAGATTGTGGAAGAATCGAAAAATTTTCTGCTTTGCAGCTTTTATGATATTTCGCATCGCAAAGAGATAGAAGAAGAACTAAGACAAAAACTGCAAGAAAAGCATGATAAAATTGTAGAAACTGCAAAAAAAATTTTACAGATAAAAAGCCTTTTAGAAAAGCTGGAACTATTTCCTGATGTTTTGCAGGAAGTCGGAAAATGCGAGACAATAGAAGATCTCTCACGAAAATTGGTTTTCCTGCTTACTCAGCAACAAGGATTCCATTATACACGATGTTCTTTTTTTGTGGTCGAGGGAGAGTCTATAAACCTTCTTGCCAGTAGCCATGACAGCGCGTTACATCGTTTCGATCTCAACAAGGGCCATAAAATTGCCCAGGTAGCCAGGGGAGAAATAAAAATTATCTCCCCCTCTACAGGAGAGTATGCTTTCCCTATTGTTTCTCCTGAAAAGATAGAAGGGGTGTTGATGGTAGTACTAGAAGAAACGGAGCGTTCTGTTGTTATAGAAAATGAGCATATTCATCAAGCCCACTGTGATTTACTGGAAAGCATAGGAAAATTTTTAGGCATTCTCCTGGCAAATAAAAAGCTACTTCAGGAAAAAAATCAGGACTACGATTCTCTATATCAAATTCATAATAAAAATTTTTTCTTGAAAAAAATAGAAGAATACCCAAAAAAAGAAATTTTTCCTTGTATTCTCCTATTCCACTGGGAAGGAGAGGAGCTCTGCCTTCCTGGCAAAAAGAGCAGCCAGATGGAATATCTTATAGGTATTTTGGAACAACATAAGCCTGAAAAAAGCCTTTTGTTTATGCTCAACCCAAAGGAGTTGATTTTGGTTGTCGAAGATACAGCCTTCTCTTTTCTGGAATGGAACAAAGGAATTCGTATTCACTTCAGACAATGCAATCCTCCTTTCCCCGTATCTATTGGAATTATAAAAAATTGCCATAGCAATGTCTTCTGGGAAACTCTCTATGATTGTCTGGATCAATCCTTTAAAAAAGGAGGCAATCGTACCTTCTTTTGGGATATTGAAACTAGCCAACCCAAAGAGATTTTAGAAAAGGTCATCACTAAATTAGAGTAGAAAGAGGTAACTATGCTAGAAATCCCTGTAAAACATAAAAAACTATTTCAAATAATTTTATTGAGCTTTTTTAGCATCATCATTTTAACGGCAACATATTCCTTGCGCTCTATTTTTAACCCTGTTTTGCTTTCTCTACTTCTTGCTTATATCTTAAATCCTATTGCATGTTTTTTTGAAAAGCTGAAAATCAGCAGAACTATCACTATTTTCAATCTCTATCTTATCCTTACCAGCTCTATTTTTCTACTTTTTCTATTTCTTATTCCTCTGATGGGAAGTGAACTATCCTATCTCTATCAAAATGCTTTTATTGGAGACAAATACATTGATAAAAATAACAATGGAAAATGGGATGGATTTAGCGATCTTAATGAAAATGGAAAATGGGATGATGGAGAAGGAGATCTTTTGATTAGCGATTTAAATAGCAATAAAAAGTACAATGCAGCCTATGCTATCATCGTCAGAGATTGGATTATGGAATTGATCCAAAAATGGAATGAACGAAACCCAAACCAAAAAATAGAATGGCAATTTTTGTTAGAACATCTGAATGATAAAAAAGCGATTGAAGAGCTAGGAAAAACTGTTTTAACGCTTTCCAGAGGTGCAGCATTAGCTGCATTCCAGACACTATTGGGACTTTTTTCAATTCTTTCTTATGGAATCTTATTACCCCTATATACTTTTTTTCTTCTCCGAGGTCTAAAAGGTATACAAAAGAATATTTTTGACTACTTGCCTATCAGTCAAAAAGAGGAAATCATAAGAATTTTGATGCGCATACACCACTCTGTTTCTGCTTTTTTCCGTGGGAAATTGATTATCTGCATAGCCAAAGGCTTTATAACATGGGGGTGTCTGGAACTATTGGGCGTACGCTATCCCCTTCTATTCGGTATTATCCAGGCAGTGGCAAGCATAGTTCCTTTTCTGGTTTTATTGATAGGCATGGGGCCGAACATCATTTTTCTGATTTTAGATATGGGTATCCAGTGGCCTTATCTATCAGGCCTTATAGCGATCTACCTTGTTATTGAGGCATTGGAAAGCTTTCTTCTGACACCCTGGATCATGGGAAAAGAAACAGGCGTACATCCTTTGACTGTAATCCTTTCCTTGATGATAGGAGGAAACCTGTTTGGTTTGTTTGGTCTAATTCTGGCAATTCCTCTTTGTACTACTTTGAAAATCATAGGAGAAGAACTCATTCTTCCTGCATGGCAAGAAATTTCAGGATGTGAGGCGGGTAAAGCATTACCAGAAAAAATTTAAAATATCGAAAAACGATAAATATTCCTACGTTCCGCAGCTTCTAGGAAGAAAAAAAGTATTTTAAGCGGATAGAAGTAATACTTACTCTTTACATAGTTTTAAAAAACATGCATTTTGGTAACACATTATACTATAATAGGCTATCGTTCCCGTTCCCGTGCCCGTTCCCGTTCCCGTTCCCGATTTCAAGAGAGGAAGTAAATGGGAAACACTGTTGTTGAAACGTTACCTCACTGATTCGGGAACGGGAACGGGAACGGCTTTTGTTACCACGCTTCATCCATAATTCCGAAAACTTCAATTTTTAAGTGCGGAACGTAGGATATTCTTTGTAAAAAGGAAATTGTATGGTTTATACTTATAAAAAAATGTTTGTCGCTGTTTTTATATTGGTATTTCTCAACATGATACTGCCTTCCCAAATATTCTCTCAACCCTCGGATGCTCAGATTATTCAGGATTTGACCTCCGAAGGAGTCACTTCTGTAACTTTAGGATCAAATGGATCTAAAGTTTGGGAAGGGGAAAAATATGTCTGGACACGCGGGGCTAAAATCATTCGCACTGCTGCAATTCCAGAATATCCTGAGGCACAGTTAGTAGTTGTTGGAACTGTTGTCTATGACATCATTGGAGGCAAATTCATTTATGTTAAATTTCGGGTTGCTGACAATTCATATTTAGGGATCCCGAACCCAGGGGAATCGGATGTAAAAAAAATTATAGATAAAAATGGTACGGAAAAATTGGTCGGAAATTGGCTATACAACAATATAGTCAGTGAAGTAAACTACAAAATATCGGACAATCCAGGATGGGAATGGCATACACCCAAATCTGTATCTTTGAATATAGCAGCACAATTTGATATGCTCTCCCAACGTGGTAATGCTGTTGACAAAGTAGAGCAAATTTTCCGTGTCAGACTCTATGCCAATCAAATAAAAGGTGCCTGGGAGAGCATGCTGTCAACATCGGAAGGCCAAGCTAAGGTGTTGTCATCTAAAAAAGTAAGCCAGAAAGAATATAAAAGGCTAAAACAAGAAGGCTCCCTGTCCATGATAGAAGAGAAAAAAAAAGCAGAACTGGCTTTGTCTCAATTGCCTAAAATAAATATTCCTGATTTTAAAAGCGATACAGAAATCATTCTCTATACCCATAAAATGCTCCGAGAAGCTTCACAAGAAGAGATGGAAGCATATTTAATGCAGGTATTAGCCCCTGGCTATTTTTTGAATGATAGCAATGTAATGCTATCTCAAAGTGGCTCAGATCTGATAAAAAAAACAATACGTCTGGCTCATGGCATGGATATCACATACCAGGATGCCTATTGCCCCGATCCTGTTGTCGCCCATAGCCAACAAGGTATGATGGAATTTTATAGCAAAGCAGGTAAGGGAAAAACCCGTATAGCAGTGAGCTTGCATGGTGGTGCTTATAAAGAAGGTGTTTTGGTCGGACAGAAATGGAAAATTCATGATCTATCCATTCATATTCCTAATAGTGAAGGAATAGCATATATAAAATCCTTCAGCGACCCTAATAAACTCTGCCAGAAAGTAACAGACAATAAAAATACAGACTCTAAAATAACAGACAATAAAAATACAAACTCTGCTGCTGTCTGGCAGAACACTAAGCTGGAAGATATTTGTATGCAAATTGCATTTCCAGGAACCAATATTAAAAAAACGGTTAAAGGAAAGCAATATCAATATCTTATAGCTGATAATACAGGCACATATATGGTGACTGCATGGAAATTAGACAAAAAACCCGATGAAGCCAAGGCCTTGATGGCAATAGATAATGTTGTACAAAATTTTGCAAAAAATTTAAAATTCAACATAACACAAAAAAAATTATATACCTATGAAAAAATTAAGGGAAAAGATTTTACCATGAAGTCTGGCTCTAATATCATTCGTTGTAAATGTATTGTAATCGGGGAATTTCTATACCAATTGGTTCTGAGTACCAATGAAAAAACCCTTACCAGCAATCTTGAAACTCAATTTTTCGATTCTTTTTCTGTTTTGAAGTAATAGCTGATGAGACAAAAGTCTTTTGATAAATTGTGTTTATCTATCTGTGGTTCTTTTTAATGTATGCAATCCATCCGAGATGCTCTGGAATATGCCAGAAATGAGCAAAGGAGGTATAAATGAGAAAATGGAAAGTTTTATTTTTTTTATTGATTTATAGCTTTAGCTGTTGGGCCGCTACTTTGTCTGTTCAGAATAATCTTCAGTTGTGGCTAAAGGCAGATGCTGGTGTTACCGTTACAGGCGGTTATGTTTCTAACTGGGCAGACCAATCTGGAAATGGTCGAAATGCTTCCCAAAGTGATACCAGTAAAAGACCTGTCTTAGCATCCAATGCAATCAATGGTCTGGCTGCTATTCGTTTTGATGGTAGCAACGACGGACTTCTTACCTCTGCTTTTCAAACATTCCCTAACAAGAGGGGAACTATGTTTATCGTTGCAAAAGCTGCCTTTGATGGAACAACTGGACACATGGTAGGAACCTATTATAATAGTGGTATAACCTGGCAATTCTATCATAATCAGGATACCCTTCTTTATTGGGATAGTGTTTCTGCTGATACTATTTCTGGAAGCATCGTGAACTCCGAATTCAAAACATATTCTATCGTTCGCGATTCTAATACAAATATCAATTTCTATCGGAATGGAGAATTCCAAACCAACTTTGCAATTGCCGATAATCAGCCTGATGTAAAAGCAGTCAATATAGGAAGCAACATCAACCATTCCAATTTGGAAGCTTTTCATGGGGATATTGCAGAGATTCTCCTCTATGGAAGCAATCTCTCAGAAAGCGAACGAATCAGCGTAGAGCAATATTTAGGCGAAAAATATTTCAACATCTCTCCTGTTCCAGAACCTTGTAGTGTATTGTTAGTCTTTTTTTCTATTTTTATTTTTATTTCTTCAAATCTTCAAAGAAAATAAAATGACATTGAGAGAAGACGCAGGGATTGCGCTGGCGTTGGACTTTTGAGCAGACATGACTTTTTCGGCGCAACCCTGCGGCTACAAATCATTGCAATACAGCCAATTATTGCTTAAAAGACATAACATTTTCGTCTTATTTCTTTTGTTTCACTTTTTCTAAGATTTTTATATAAGATTCAAGCATTCTTGATTTGATTTCTTTTCTTAGCATCCTTCGTATGGGAGGAAAAAGAGTCAATAGCATGATGAATTTTGCATAAATTTTTGAACCTATGCTATTTTTGGGAAAGTCTATAAAGCCATTTTTTAATCCCTGTTTTTTGTAATAGCTATGGTCTTTTTGAAAAATATAGCTTAGTTCAACCCATATTTCATCCCTTAGTATTTTTCTGCCACCAACGCCAGCAAAAGTAGAGGGGGAAATATAGCCTGCTTGCGTGCAATGCCTGATCCTCAAAGCAAGGCTTTCCAGAAGGCGATCTATCTTCTGGGAATCGGAGCATTCATCCGAAACAATGTCTACAAGATTGCCCTGTTCCACATCAGGATAAGAAGAAAGCATATCTCGCAGCCCTTCATTGTGGGAAAGATTGCCAGATAGGAGAAAAGCAACCTGTTTGTCTTTAAAGACAGGGATGTGCGTTTTAAAAAAACTTCGGTCAAAAAATGTTTTCCACAGGGAAGAAAGATAGCGGTCTTTCATTGTACCCGCCATGATAACAATGTCCGCTTCAACAATATTTTTATTGTAGAATTCTATAAAATCGTCAGCATTTTGATACATACAATCGTTGTCCAAAGAGCATTGCAGGCAGCCAGTGCATCCACCTTTGATATTAATATCTCTGAGATTCACGATGTTGTCATGGCAATCCAGCAAAGAAGCCATTTGTTGGGCCATTTTATAAGCATTACAATCTTTTGTCTCGCAATCCAAAACAATCGTAATTTTTTTGTCTTTTATGGGATAGTGATTCTCTGGGAAAGAGGGGCAATATGCAAAATGGTTTTCAGGTATCCTGGGATATCGAGTGGGGAATACAATCTTGTTTTGGATGGCAAAGAAAAAAGACTGACAGAATTGTATCAGCCTTTGTCTTTCTTTTGGCTTTCCGAAGTCTTTCATGCCTGCGCAGTAGCATCCTGTGAAGTTCATATCCAAATCATCGCAAATCCCGTGAAGATAGTTATTGGCAGCATTGTCGAAATAGTGTACAGAAGTTGTGATAGAACAAACGTACTTTTGCCTAAAGGTATCTTCTGCTTTCCTCTCATAAATCAACTCTATGAACCTCTTCAGTTGTGAAGGTACCATAACATGATAAACGGGCGTTGCTATAATCAATCCATCTGCTTTTCTTACAGAATCCATGATTTCTTGGAATGAATCCATCTCCCTTTCATATTTATGAATGCGCTCTGATATAGGGAAATAGGTCACATCATGCCCTGAAAGCACTTCAAAAACATATTTTATATAAGTCAATGTAACGCTTAGATCTCCTTTAGGGCTGCCATGGAAAACAACAATATTCATAACAATGCCTTTCGTCTGGACATTATGGTAGAGAGTTTATTCTTGGAAGTTTTGTTTTAAGAGAAATTTTACAATTTTATTGTTTTGTTTGACAGTGAGCAGACCTTTACCAACAAAGATTTCGCCAAGTCTCATTGTTTCTTCTTTTTCTTTAAAGCTGTTTTCCTGAATGCTCAGGCATTCTTCTACTTTTTCTTTTGGAATGAGTTTTTGCTCTACTACGAGTTTTCCTAACTGGATGTCTTTGTTGCGGACTTTGTAGTAGTTATGTTCTTTGAGGAATTTTTCTATATCTTTTTGGGATATAAGATTTTTTTCCATCATAATATCTATGATATCTTTTTTGGTGCCTGAGTCTGAGAGATCTTTTTGTTCGTTCAGGAGATCTCGCACTGTCTGATGATTTATAATATGCTTTTTCAATGCCAGCCTGCACACTATAAGATCTTTTTGTTTTTTTATCTTACGGCCTAAGGTAATTTGTTCAGGAGTATCGTTGGATTCAGGAGACAAATAGATGTCAGAAACTCTTTCCAGGTTGGCTTTTTCCCCAGTGATATAGGTTTTTCCTTCTTCCTGTCCTTTGTAAGCAGAAAATTCCAGAAGGGTTTTCCCTACTTTGATGCTATCGCCTTCTTTGAGTTCTGCCCAGTCCACAAGGTTTTTATTGACCATAACTCCATTTACAGAGAGAAGATCATAGACAAAAAAGGATTCTTTTGTATAGCAGAAATAGCAATGAAGAGAAGAGACTAAAGGGTCTATGATCTGGAAATGGCAAACGCTAGATCTGCCTAGCAGCTTTTCTTGCTGTGTACTGAGTAAAAAAACTTGATCCAGACAATCTTTGCTCCCTTCTTTCAGAACCAATTGAGCGGTACTCATCGCAATCCCTCCAGAGTATGCCTGTAAAACAAGGGCATATTGCCCTTGTTTTTATTCATAAAGCCATGTAGACAAATATCTTTCACCACAACTAGGAATAATGACGACAATGGTTTTATCCTGATTTTCAGGACGCTTTGCAATTTCCAGGGCTGCCCAGACTGCTGCACCAGAAGAAATTCCCACAAGAATTCCTTCTTCTTTTGCCAGCCTGCGGGCAATTTCCCCTGCATCTGTATGCGCTACGGTAATGACCTCATCTAGTATATTTTTGTTGAGAATATCTGGCACAAAGCCTGCACCGATCCCTTGTATTTTATGAGGGCCTGGTGTTCCTCCTGATAGAACGGGAGAATCCTTTGGCTCAACGGCAATAGCTTTAAAGGATGGTTTCTGCAATTTGATAACCTCGCTGACCCCTGTTATTGTACCGCCTGTGCCAACTCCAGCGACCAGAATGTCCACTTTGCCATCTGTATCTTCCCAAATTTCCCAAGCCGTCGTCTGGCGATGGATTTCGGGATTGGCTGGATTCTTGAATTGCTGAGGCATAAAATATTCTGGGTTTTCTTTTGCTAGATCTTCTGCTTTCTTGATGGCACCTTTCATGCCTTCGGCACCAGGAGTCAGGACTAATTCTGCCCCCAATGCTTTTAGTAGCTTGCGCCTTTCTATGCTCATAGTGTCAGGCATAGTCAGTATTAGTTTATAGCCTTTGGCAGCAGCAGCAAAGGCAAGGGCGATCCCTGTATTTCCGCTGGTGGGTTCTACCAATGTCATGCCAGGCTTGATTTTTCCAGACTCTTCAGCCTCTTCGATCATGGCTGCCCCAATGCGGTCTTTTACACTAGACATGGGATTGAAATATTCCAGCTTTAGCAGAATATTCGTAGAAATCCCATGGGAAATTTTATTCAATCGAACCAGAGGAGTATGGCCTATTGTTTCTATAATGGAATTACAGATTTTAGGGCGTGGTTTGAGTGTCATGCTATATTTTCCTTTCTACTCAAGACTATATTCCTGAACCTTGATCGAACTGTTCTTGCTGTGGTCGGCTTTGCAGTACTCGTGAACCAGGAGGCAAATCTTTTGTTACCCAGACATTGCCACCGACAACAGAGCCTTTGCCTAGCGTGATTCTTCCCAAGACTGTAGCTCCAGAATAGATGATGACATCATCCTCAACAATAGGATGGCGAGGGATTCCCTTGATGGGATTGCCTTTGTCATCTACGGCAAAACTTTTAGCCCCTAAAGTGACTCCCTGGTAAATTCGTACGTTTCTGCCAATGATGCAGGTTTCACCAACAACAACCCCTGTGCCATGGTCTATGAACATTTTTTCTCCAATTTTAGCCCCAGGATGGATGTCTATGCCTGTGTTGCTATGGGCCATTTCTGTAATGATTCTGGGGATCAGGGGAATATCCATGGTATAAAGTTCATGGGCCACTCGCTGGTGAATCAAGGCTTGGATGCTAGGATAGCAAAAAATGGTTTCACCAGGGTCTTTGGCAGCAGGATCGCCTTCATAGGCGGCCTGAACATCGGTTGATAAAAGATGTCTTATTTTCGGAAGACGTGAGAGAAAATCGCTGGCAAGCTCCAGGGCTTTTTTAGTGCATCTCTGGCATTGATCTTCTTCATTGGTCTGGCATATAAAACAAAAACCTCGTTTGATCTGTTCTGATAAAATGCGAAAGGCATGATCCAGATAAGAGCCTACATAGTAGCGCATGGACATGGGAGTTAGTTCCAAATGTCCAAAGTATCCTGGGAAAAATATAGCCCTTAGAATTTTTACGAATTCCCCCAGTGCTTCTACAGAAGGCATAGGCATATCATGTTTGGTTTTATGTACTACCGAATGATAGGAAGCAGGGCAGCATAGAGATTCTACGACTTGGGAGAGGGCTTCTTCTTGAGGGGACTGGATATAAGGATTAGGACTATGCATATTTACCTCATGAAAGCTATTTTTGAAAAAAACTCCAAACTAAAAGAGCGATTTGTGCTATGAGAATAAGCCAGAATACAATTCTGAAAGATCCCTTGACTGTTTTGTGGCGAAAAAGATACTGGGCTAAAAAAGCAAAGGGAGTTCCACCAAAGAGAGCAAGACCATGCAGTACTATTTCTGGTACTCTTCTCCATTCGGAAAGAGCGGCTTTTTTATCATAGCCATAAAGCAAAAAAGTTGTCATGTTGATAGAAATCAGATAAGACCAAAGGCATGCCAGTTCAAGATAGAAATAAAAAAAACCAAAAAAAGCAAGGAGAAAAACAAGAGAAATCATTCCAAAAAGAGTATAAGGACTGGTATTTTTCTTTACCATAGCTTCCTTTCTTTAATTTTTGAGATTTCGCACAAAAAGATACGAAATGCGTGTTAATCTTTAACATTTTGTCTTGCAATAGATTGTAGCCGCAGGATTGCGCTGAAAAAGTCATGGAGGCTACAAATCATTGCATTTTGTCACCCTAATTAGTTTTTTGCATTTATCTTTTGAAAAACATATCGTCATCGTCGTCTTCGAGAATATCGTCCACTTCATTTCCTACCATGATGGTAGGCTCGATCATTTTTCCTCTTTTGAGGACATCAATTTCTTCTCTTTTGAACCATTTCTTCCCCTGGTAATCTATAGATTTTAGTCCATGCTGCTGCAAGAAGCTCTCTAGTTCACTTTTTTCCAATTGCAGCTCTGTAAGAACCTGTTGGAAGGTATAGTAATTCTGTAGATTGATAGTGCCAGGTGTTGCAGGGGCATCTTTATAGCCAACGTTGAGCAACTTTAGGGGTGCTTTCGTTGGACTTTCTGCTTTAGTAGCAGGGGAAATTCCTGCCTTGGGTGCGGCAACCACTTTGGGCTGAGCCTCTGGCAATTTATAGCTTTGAGGCATAGGCTTTACTGTAGTAGTAAGAGGCACAACGGCTTTTTTAGGAGGAACTTTAGGTGCGTTCAGTAAGGTAGGAACATCTTCTTCCTCAACCTCTTCCTCATCGGGTGAAAGAGGCAATACCATAGTGATATCTACCTGGGAATTCTTCCTGAGATCCTGCAATTCTTTCTTTTTTAGAAGATTACCTGGTAATACAGTTAAATATTTACCATCAATAAATCTTTGTATGTCACTTTTTCCAACAGACAATATTTTCATCGCTTCCTGGATAGTGCAGGTTTCTTCTTCTTTAGGTGCTACTGGCGTAGCCTTGGATGCCGTAACTGCTGGCCTGGGAGTCAGACTCTCTCTGGGCATTGCTGATGGGGCTTTGGGAGCAATTGCTGCAATGCGAGGCTCTTGCTTTATTTCTATGCCGCTCAACGCTATTTGAGACTTTTTTTCTGGTGTTTTAATATCAGGGGCAATTTCATCTATTTCAAAAAGCTCTAATTCATCTGATTCTTGTTTTTCTTTGGGAAGCAATTTGTCTATTTCCGACTTCTCAAAAAGATAATTTTTCCCTATTTTTTTATATTTTATTTCTCCACTAGCAACCATCATCTGGAGCTTTTTTTGGTCGATTTTTAATAATTGTAATGTTTCTTGCAATGTATAGCTGTTTGCAGGTACAGATTCTTGCGCTTTCGGTGCAGAAACAGAAGGTGCCAAAGCTGGCTTGGTGTTCACCAGGGGAGTGGGGGCACTTTGCCTGCTTGTCGTTATGGAAGGCACTGGTTTGCTATTTCCAGAAGCGTCAGCAGATAGAGAAAGGATAGAGGGCACTTTTTTTACGGATTTTTCCTCCTGGATTTTCCAGGTTTCTACAGGAGATTCTGCTTTAGGCTGGTGTATCTGCATCAATCTTTGTAAATCCACACGCCTGATGCTAGGCTTTCCCAGGTAGTGGAGAGTGCGAATTTTCTCTTCCAGCAGCCAGCTTTCCAATTGTTGAACCGAAGTTTTCATCATGATAGATGCTTCTGTAGTGCTATAGAACGATTTCTCCATACTGGGGGTTTCTTGCATTACAGGAACAGCTTCTATAGAATCCTGTATAAGAGATTCCTGATAAAGAGGCTGGCCAAGGCTATCTGCCAAAACCATGGTATCTTCTTTATCTGTATTGATTTCTTCTTCCTCCTCGTATTCATCAGGGAGAATAACTGTTGGCTCAATTTTTTTGGCTCTGGAATCTACATCTTCTTTTTTTAAGAGAAACAGCCCATCTTTGTCTTTGGTAGCATAGATTTCATTTCGGGAAATCATCCTCTTTAATTCACTGGGCTCTAATTGCAACTCATAAAGTGCTTCTTCAAAGGTATAGTATTCTTCTGTTGGAGGCACATAAGGCTCAGCTTCCATTGCTGCAGAAATAACAAAAGGCTGTATTTCGTCATCTTCTTCTACAATTTGGTTTACAGACTCTACTACCATAGTAGCATCCACCATGCGTTTGCTTCTCATAAAATCGATTTCTGCTTTGCTGAATTTTCGCTTTCCCTCTTGTTCATAAAGGCTGATCTCTCCATCAGAAATCATTTGTTCTAGCTCAGATGCTTCTATTTGTAGGTAAGTTAGTACTTCATCAAAGGAATAGTATCTTTCCTTAGGGAAACTTTTAGGGCTTGGTTTGGACATTTGGGGAAATGTTGGCAAAAAGTCTCCTATAGAGCTAATCATATCAGGGATCTGGATTTCAGGGATTGCAGAAATTTCGGGAATTTTGGTTATACCAATTCCGCTCTGCTTTTCGACGACAATGGTATCATGAACTTGCTTGGCATGTTTATAGGCTTCAATGTCTTTTTTGTCAAACGTCATGGTATCCTGGTCTTTGTATACTTTGATCTCGCCTTCTTGAATCAATCTATGCAATTCTGCATCTTCTATCTGTAACTCTCGAAGAACTTGTGTCCATGTATATCTTTGTTTAAGCATTTCCTCTTTGAGGATATTTTCGACATCTGTTTTAGAAAATTTTATAACACCTAGATGACGAACAGGCTTGAGTTTACCAGCATCAATCAAATCATTGACTTTGCTGGAAGGTATTCCTAATGCTTTTGTCACTTCTCCGAAAGTATAATACTCTATGTTGGCCATGAAGTTTTTCCTTATAGCTCGTTAAAATGAAGATAAAAATTATTCTAATTATTTTATCTATTGTATATATTGCATGGATTTATCTGTAACTACTTTTTGGATTTTTTTTTGTTATTTTCAGAAGGAATCCCCTCGTATATATTTTGATATTTTGCTTCTATCTCAGATGCTTCTTCTGGCATAATTTTATTGAGAGCTTTCCATCCTGATGGCTCAATAAAAAAAATCGATAAAGGTAAAAAATCTTGTAATTTGAGGAAAAAATCTTTTGGGTTTTCTAAATCCTGGAAAAGAAGTTGGATTTCTCTTCCTTGAAATTTTTGAATTTTAATGGAATCTTCTTCTATTTGTAAAAATTTTACCTCATGCCAAAAAAAAATTTTCGTCAGACAAAAATTTCGAATTATCATTCCTTGTTCAGAGATATAGTATTTACCCATGGCCCTGAGAAAAAAGGAGCTGACCCAAAAAATTCCCCAGACAATCGTAGCTACCATACAAATAGAGTAGAATAGGGGTAACTCCTGCCATGAAGAAAAGCTTCTCAGAGGAATAAGCACAAAAACCCAAACAGGAATCATGAGCCAGAGTGCGATAGAAAAAACTCTATGGAAAAGATATTGGAATGTTCTTACCTCAAAGCATCGTTTTTTATCCATATTTTCTAAAAATCTATGGATTTCTTCCCTGGATTCTTTTTGGAAAATTTCTTTTTTTTCCTTTGCGCTTTGTACCCATCTGAGAATCTGATTTTTTCTTTCCATTTGTCTTTCATAGATAGATTGCAATGCAGAATTTAGCTCTCCTTTGGATAGATAAAAGGCCATACAAAATAAAAAAAGACTTAGCATAAAACCTATAAAATAGATGCAAATACTTAAAAAAATATGCAACCCTGGATGAGGAAAAAGAAAAAAGTTGGATGCAGCACTTACAATTCCTGTGTAAAGAAGCCAGGCAGCATGCAAAAACACACATAATGCAAACTTTTGCTTTGCGTCAGATTTCCGAGCAATAAAACCAATTCCCTTATCAAAAATTTGTGGCATTGTCTGCCATAGACAGACCAGAGATAAACCATAGCTTATCAGAGAAATATTGGGAATGCTAAAAGGAACAAGAGCAGAGTACAGAGAAAGTATTGTCAAAAGTAGATGAGCTATGTTCCATAAATAATAGAAACTTATATGAGCATCATAAAATAGACTATAATTCATAATAAATACTTCTTCAAAATAAAATCTAGTTGTTTATTATATTGGATAAATCAATTTTACCAACTTTAATCTTCTTGTAAATAGGAATCTTGCAAGAAGATTAAAGTTTTACCAAATCCAGGCCGTTCATAAGGGAAACAGCATTAGGACGATTTTCTTTTTTTTTGTCTAATGTACTATACACGATTTTTTGAAGAGAAGCAGGAATATTCCTGATAAATTTAGGCAATTCTGCCTTACGAATGGTGTCTGCTGTTTCTACAAGCCCGCTTAGAGGAAAAAGTTTTTTTCCTTCCAGAAGTTCAAAGGCAATTACACCCCAAGACCATATATCACTAGAGCCATCTACATTACAGGCTCCTAGTGTCTGTTCTGGAGCCATATAGGAAAGTGTACCAAGAACAGAATGAAGGTTGGTTGTAATGACTTCTTTGGGAGCTAATTTTTTTTCTTCTTCTGTCATGTCTTCATAATACTCTTTAAATCCTATCGAATAGTTTTCTATACCTTCTGATGTATCAAAAGATTTTGCCATAGAAAAGTTACAAATCCTCACCCCACCACTGAAACTTATGTGTACGCTTGCAGGCGTAAGATTACGATGCACTATACTATTTTTATGAAGTATAGAAAGAGAGCAGGCCAGTTTTCTCAGCAAGGCGACCTTTGCAGAAAGATGGATTTCTTTTTGCTCCTGCTTCTGAAGCTCTATGACTTGAGAAAGCTTTAGACCAGGAATATACTCTATGGGAACATAGGACATATTGTTTTCTGGTGATTCACTATATTTCCCTACTCTCAGTAAAGAGGGAGAATGGATTTTGCTAACCAGATTAAAGCCTCGCTCTATCCTTTTGAGCATATTTTCCCATCCTTTTTTTTCTCTTTTTAATGGAAAGCGATAGAGATAAAGAATAGGACTGCCTGGTATGAATTCTTCTATTCCTTTAATTCCAAGCCAGAAATCACCAAAGGTTTCTTTTCCTACAAAACCGATTTTTCTTCCTGCCATACTATGGATGAATATTTTCCAGAGACATTCAGGGCAAAAGATTTTATTATCGAAGCAAACTGCTTCTTTATTTATGATCTGTTCTTTTGTCCATTCTTGCGTACAACCCATAGCATTGCACCGATGAGTTTTCTGTATATGAAGAACACTGAGTATGTACTCTGCCAGTTGATCCTCTCCAGGAAGAACAATACGCGAGAGAATTTGGGTAGCGACTCTTCCTTTGGTTACCTGGAGCGTATTTCCCTGAGTATTAGCATTAGAAATAGTAGTAGCTATAGGAGGCCGAGTACCAAAATTCAATTTTTCCAATACAGAAATTGCATTGAGTAACTCTTCAGCATTAGCGAAACGATTTTCTCTTTTCTCTTCCATCATTTTGCTGATTAACTTCCCAAAGGGCACTGGGATGCTTTTACAGGCATCAAAGATAGAAATATTGGACAGATGCGTCTGCTTGTAAATCACTTCTATAGGATTTTTTCCTTCAAAAGGGCATTTCTGTGTCAACAGATAAAAAGCCGTGGCACCTAAGGAATAGATGTCGGTTTGCCCATTAATATTGGTTTCTCCTTTTACCTGCTCTGGAGACATATAGCCTAGAGTCCCCAAAAAATCCCCAGGTTGGGAGAGTCCTTCCAGATTCAAAGGTTTTGCAAGCCCAAAATCCGTGACCAAAATGCTTCTATCTTTTCTCATAAGGATATTTGCTGGCTTAATATCCCTATGGATGATTCCCTTCTGGTGTGCAATCACAAAAACTTTTGCTACTTCTTTGATTACATGAAGAGTATCTTGAAAAGAAAATATTCCTTCTTGTTTAACAACACGTTCTAAGTTTTCCCCTTCTATATATTGCATAACAATATAATATATGTTATTCTCTTCTCCTGCGTCATAAATTTGCACGGCATTGGGATGATTGAGCTGGGCAGCAAGGAGTGCTTCTCTTTGAAATCTTTTAATCAGATTAAGATTGTCAACACTTGCTATTTTATTGGTAAGAAGGAGTTTTATAGCTACCTCTCTGTCTAAATGAAGCTGACGAGCAAGGTAAACAGCTCCCATGCCTCCTTTCCCGATCAATCTTTCCAGACGACAGCCGCCAATTGTTTTACCAATCCAAGGATCGTTCATCTCGTTTCTCCCAAGTTATCAAACAACTTTTTCTGTATGAGTAGCCTGGACATAAATCTCTTCCAGAGTAGTTTGAGAATAGCCGAAATACAAAACAGGCCATTGGAATAGCTCGCAAAGTTCCTGTATTTTAAAATATGGATCAGAACCTTGCTGGAAAAAAATATAAAGAGTATTCTCACAAAACCGCTCGATATTTGCAATACCTTTTATATTCTGTATCTTTTCCAGAGCATCTTGCACATTTTTTTTAAAAGTTAACACCAATTTATTGGAATTCAGCAAAGAAGGCAAATTTCCCTGTAAAACGATTTTTCCTTTGTGCAAGATAATGACCTGATCGCAAATTTGCTCTACTTCTGACAGAATATGAGTCGAAAGCAAAATACACTTTTTTTGGCCTAGCTTTTTTAGCAAATTTCTTGTCTCGATAATTTGTACAGGGTCTAGGGCTGAAGTAGGCTCATCTACAATCAAAATCGACGGATCACCTAAGATAGCCTGCGCCAGGCCTAAACGCTGGCGGTATCCTTTAGAAAGATGCCCTATTTTTTTTTTGTAAACTTCGCCAAGACAACATTCTTCCAGTATCTTTATAATATTCTTTGTAAGCCAAAAGGGAGGAACATTTTTTAGACATCCCACATACTCCAGATATTCGTTTACTTTCATGTCTTGGTAAAGAGGCATTGTTTCAGGAGCATACCCGATCTGGCTTCGAGCTTTCTGGGATTGAGAAAGAATATCATAGCCTGCGATTCTTGCGCTTCCCCAGGAAGGAGCAAGGCATCCACTCAGTATTTTCATAACAGTGCTTTTGCCTGCACCATTCGCTCCCAAAAGCCCTGTTATACAAGGCTGTAAAATTTCGCAGGAAAATTCTTTTAAAGCAACACAATCTTTATAAACTTTGCTAATACTATCTGCTTGTATCATATTTCAAAAAGCGTCATTTGTTGTGATGGCTTCCTATGAGGCTCTCCATAAAGTGAAGAAACCGATTCTTCAAACTTGTTCAGTGTATTCTCATGATGATTTAAAAACCATTCCTTGTGGTTTTCGAGATATTTTGCACGGATATCAGGATGTCTTAAATCCATTGGCACTCTTTCCATACGGGGGTCAACACTATCAAATCCCATAAACTTCGCGTTTAGACGATCTTTTGCCATGGCTACATAATCGGGGTTAATTTCAATACCTATCGCTCTCCTGCCTAATTGCTGACAAACTCGAAGAGTTGTGCCACTTCCTGAAAACGGGTCTACTACAAGGTCATTTTCATCCGAAGATGCAAGTACCATACGCTCAATGATACCCTCTGGTTTCTGCGTAGGATGATTTTGCCTGTTTTCATTACAGTAATGTACATGAGAAAACTCCCATACATCGCCAGGGTTAGCACCCCTCATATTGTTGCGTTCTCTATAGTACTTCTGAGGAACACGGACATTATCCAGATTGAACTTAAAGTCTGTGCTTTTTGTGAACATCAAGATATCATCATGTCGGGGCGAGAATCCTTTAGTTTTTCCCATTCCCTGTGTGTAATGCCAAACAATCCAACTATTGAAATACATTTTAAGTTCTCGGTCTAAAATATCGTAAAGATACGATATGAACCTGAATCCCATAAAAACATATAATGTCCCTGTTGGCTTAAGTATCCGATTAGCTTGCCTAAGCCAATTTCGTGAAAACGATATATATTCCTCAAACCCCTGAATATCATGATTGTTGCCATAATCCTTACCTAAGTTGTAGGGAGGGTCTGCAACTATTAGATCTATAGAGCAAGTCTCGATTTTGCTAAGCTCAGTGATTGAATCACCAGCAATAATTTCGATATCATTCATAGTTTTTAATCCATTCATTGGTTTTGGCCAGTTCAAGCCATCCTTCAAACCCTTTTTTCGATCCTATGAATTTTTTATCGATCAACTGGCAAAATTCCCAAGTATTTTTTTTGGCTAATGTTACATAATGAATGTCTCGTATCTGAAGTTGTCCGCTTCCAAGTGCAGGATTGTAGCTTATATCTGATGACGATAGATATTTGATGTCATAGGCATTATAGGCAACAACCTCCATTATACCATCCATTAGTCCTGTTACCTGGTTTTTAATCGAATAAACCCTGTGCTTAAGGGATAAAATGATAAATATATAGTCTGGGTCTTTAATATAGGCTGTTCTGATGCGTTTAAAGGAAGTAATATTCGGAGATTTCCCACTTGATTCAATATCTTCTGAGGTGGCTTTGACATCGACTTCTGCAGTGACTCCACTTTCCTGTTTACGCTTTTTTTGGAATTGAAGGATGATATCGGCCATATAAAGACGTTCTTTCGCCTCTACATTGATAAGAGAGTAGCGATTATTCGCATCCTCAAGAACATCCTGGAAAATCTCAACCGCCCAAGCTTCAACAAAGGGACCTGCAATCTTGTTGATATTTTCCATGGGGAGACCAAGCTTCAGACTCGTGTTGATGATAATCTTATTCTGTCCAGCATCAATGGCATCCTTCATTATGCTTTCGATTGAAGTTGTAACAAAAGCCGAACATTCATCATAATCTTCCGATTGTTCAGGTATTTTGAAATCGAGTTTTTCGTAATTCATAGATAATCTTTCCCAATTTTTTTGAGCCTAAACTAAAGCAACTTACTTGGTAATTCTATCATACAGCAAAAGGATTTCCCTGTATTTGTAAAAGAGGTGTATAGCTTTTGGTGGATTTACTCAAACCACTGATATAAGGAAAGGAAATCTGTGCTTTCTCAAGCCCTTCTCTCCATTTTACAATGTTTTTAGAGGGCGAGACAATGCCTGTTTCTGAATTGCCAGGTACAGGGCAAAGTTCTTTTTGCAGCAAAGCAAGCTTAGAAAATTCTGATTTAGGAATAGTTTCCAGGCATTTTCCTGTTTCTATCTGCCATATTTTTGCTTCTTCTTCGCTAACAGAAACCATATTCTGGCTATCGAAGAAAATACGATAGGGCAAGCTGCTATGGCCTTCCAGTACATGCAATACTTTTCCTGAAGATAAATTCCAGACATGGATTTTTTTCTCTTCTCCTAGGGAGATTAAAGATTTGCCATCCTGGCTGAAAAATACCAAAAGAACAGCATCCGAATGGCCTTCTAAAACCTGGATACATTTCGATTCTGAAACATTCCAGTATCTTATTGTTTTATCATAGGACGCAGTGGCTATAAATTTTCCATCTGGGGAAAACCTTATATTGCTTATTCCTTCATGGTGGGCATTCATGGTTTTGATACATTGCTCTTTTTCTATATCCCACAGTCGCAAAGTTTTATCCATAGAGCCAGACGCAAGTAAATTAGCTTTTTCAGGTGAAAATACAACGCTTGTAACGCTTTCTTCATGGCCTTTTAAAATTTTACTGCATATTCCTGTTTCTAACTCCCAGAGCCTTATGGTTTTATCCTGAGAAGAAGAAGCAAGTATTTTATGTGCTTTATCAAAAGACACATCTGTCACTGTATCGTGGTGTTCTTTAGGTATAAGAGCAGGAATATCTCCCTGCAAGTCCCATAGACATATTGTTTTATCCTGAGATGCGGAAGCGATTTTTTTCCCACAAGGAGAAAAGGCCACTGCATTGATATAGTCTTCATGCCCCAGAAATGTTCTGATATTCTCTCCTGTTTCTACATTCCATATTCTGATAGTTTTATCAGACGAACCAGAAAGAATTTTTGTTCCATCAGGGCTAAAGCAAACACTATTCACTTTGTTTTCATGACCTTGAAATACCTTGATACAATCAGCACTGGATTTAAACAAAGAGCCAGCCTCCTTGAACCAGTTCCCAAGCGATGCTGCTACAGAATCGGCAGGAATCGCATTCCAGATTCTTATGGTATTGTCGTCAGAGCCAGAAACAATTTGTGTATCGTCTGGACTCAAAGCAATGCTTTCAATCCAGTTTGTATGGCCTTTCAATATTTTTAAGCATCTCCCTGTTTCCCATTCCCAGATACGAATGGTATTATCTCTGGAGCTAGAAGCGATTTTCTTTCCATCTTTTGTAAAGGTGACACAATGCACAGGGCCTTCATGCCCCTTGATGACTTTCAGGCAGTCGCCTGTTCCTGTATCCCATACTCTGATGGTTTCATCAAAAGAAGCCGATGCTATTCTTCTGCCTTCTGGGCTGTAAGCAATACCCCTGACTCCATTCGTGTGGCCACGGAAAGTTCTGACGCATTTTCCACTCTCTACATCCCACATACGAATCGTTTTATCCTTGGACGAACTAATGACTTCTTGCCCATTGGGACTAAAAGCAACGCCTTCTACCCATTGTGTATGGCCCTTGAGAATTTGTAAGCATATTCCTGTTTCAATATCCCAAATTCTCGCTGTATTGTCCAGAGAGGACGAAACGATTTTTTTACCATCTTTGCTAAAGGCTATATGGTTTACCCCCAGATGACCACGAAAAACTTTAGCTAAGGGTGAATCCAAAGGAGGAATTATGGGCTTCAGACTTTTAAGCCAGACAAATTCCGCCTGAGTTTCCTTTTGCAGTCTCCATTTTTCCATAAGGATATATATCTTGGAGCTTTTAGAGAACCAGGGCAGTTTTCTTTTGTCCTGGTGAGATTGCACTTCATAATGCGAGGCTGTTTTGGGGGAATCATACCAATAACAACGATTCCAAATGCTGGCAAATAAAGACTCTGGATTTTTCAGAAGAAACGATAGCTCCAGTGCCAATGCTTTAAAAATAAGCTGCATAGTATTTTTGTCTATGATACATCTTGGAAGCGTTTCCTGAGAAGCCAGGAGTGCGAATTCTTTTGTGTCGGAAGATACCACAGGCAAATTTTCTGTTCCTATCTTTTCTCCTTCCTGGGATTCTTCTCCCCAGGCAAATCTGGCATCTTGTGGAAGACGGCTATTTTTGCCAAGCAACATTTCAAAGTCTTCATAGAGATCGCTTGCCATTCCCTGAGATACCTTATTTTCTAAGAATTCCAGATTCGACATGAGCCTTAATAGCTTTTCCCATTCTTTTGCATGATATAGATGATAAGGCAGCTCACCTAAAGCTTCCCTGCATTTATAGCCTTGTTTTTCATAAAATTCTGCAAGAGATTTATGCACGGAAATTTTCGTTTCTTCGAGTAAAAGGTATTGCCCTGATATGGAATCCTTCATCTGGTTATGGAATAGCAATATATAGTCACCCATAGTAATGAGATAGGGCTTCATTTGCTGGAACAATTTCATATAGAATGCTTTAGATAAAGCTCCAGCTTCTTTTTCCAATAAAATTTGTATATGCTGTTTTTTTATTCCATTTCGAGATACAGCGATATTCTTAAAAAAAGCTCCCATGATTTTATCGCCAAATTCTTTTTCCATGCGAAGCATCACGCAGACCATCATAGCATGTATATTTTCTGGAAAAGAGGAGGCAATGTCTTTGATTTGGAGAATGCGTTCCTTTCCTCCTAGTGCTTTGCATTCTTCTAGTGCCAGAATTAAAAATAAGGGATTGCATATTTCTTTATTGGAAAGCAGAATCTGTATGCTTTCTTCTGAAACAACCTTTTCTGATTGCTGCAGATAGCTCTTTATTAGAACAATAGCCTCTTCTCGTTTTAAAGGCAAAACTTCCGATTCTCTGCATCGAAAACGCTTTTTAAAATTTTGTTCTTCTGTTCCAGAAAGAAAGCTCACCAGAATTTTAACATTTTCTGGTAAAAAACGAGGCAGCCAGTAGAAATCCAATGCATTATGAAAATTATGCAATTCGTTGAGATTGTCTATGACAAGAATTACTTTTCGCTGGAGGGCTACCTGGCTCAAAAGATCAGGGAATATTTCCTGGAGTGCCTCGTAGTCTGCTGAGTAGTTACTGCAAACAGCACCCGATGCAATAAGAGATCTGCAAAAGCCATCTAAAAGAGATACAATGCTGCATGAACAAGGAATGCTGCCTATAAAATGCTTTAGAACTAAAGGAGGATTTTCCTGATCCTGGATAGTCTTTAAAAATTCTTCATAGAATTTTGCCATCAAGGCAGACTTCCCTGTGCCACAAGTCCCATGCAGCATATAATATCCAGAGCCTGTTTCATGGCAAAACTGGAGCATACTTTCCAGATACTCCTCACGACCTACAAAGGTTTTTGTATATAGTGGAACGACCTCTTCCATAGAAAAGCTTGGCCTAACCTCTGTAGCTTCTTTGGGCTGGGGAGACTCCTGGGCAATTTTTTGTATCTCCTGCCAGAGATGTTCCAAAACTTTTTCTGCAAAACTTTCTAATTTTTCAAAAAAACCCTTTTTCCCTTCATTCCAGGGTGGACATTGGTCTTCATTCCAATAACCATAGTAATCATAAACAGGGACACTAGAAATACGGATTTTTTGCTTCAATGCTTTCAGGCTGCGAAATCTTTCTGTGTCTTCGTCTTCCCAGTATTCTGCCCAGTCTTCGAGGGGGACCTGTAGAGAACCTTTGGGATGACGAAAATAGAAAAGGCAATGGTTTCTTAAAGAATTGGGATTCTTAGAATCAAACAGAGCATATAAAATTTCATCATGGGTTACAGAAATGCTTTCGTCTGGAGGAATATAACCATAATGCTCACCCAACAGCCCCAGGAACAAATGGCACTTCTCGATTTCCTGACGACATACTTCCATAGATGTCTGATCTTCTTCTGCTCTAAATCGCAAATCGCATTCTTCCAGTTGAATCTTATGTTCCTGACAACGCTCCTGTAATTGAGGAAAAACATATTCCATAAGAATTTCTCTCTCTGCATGCATATCAGAGAAGGTGGAAGAAACATAAATTCGGATTGTCATTTTACACGCTCCTTATTGACTACAAAACTAGCAAGATAAATTGTCGGCTGTCTTTTTATATCAAATATATCAAATATATCAAATATATCAGGTATTTTCAAATGAAAATTACCATGAACATTGTTGTAAAGGGACAATTTAATGAATTATACTGCACTAAAAAATAATAAATGATTTTATCGATATTGCCATTCGAGTTTATGTATACGTAAGGCGCAGATTTGGGCGGCCAAGACTTTTCTGTATATCTTGTTATATAAGGCGCAAACCTGCGCTACAAATCATTGTCGAAATAATTCCTGGTGTTTTACCCGAATGGTTTCTGCCAGTTCATCCAGCCCTTGAAAAACATCACTTTTAGGATAGCCTTTACTGGTAATGACAGGAAGAATCTCTATTTTCAAGCGGTTGAGGGTATCCTGGAGATCGCGTATGGCTTTTCCGCCCCATCCAAAAGAACTCAGAAATGTAGCAAATTTTACTTTTGGCTGTAAAAGATTCACAAGATAGGCAGCATAAAGAGCATTGGGATGAGCACCACCTAAAACAACAGGAGTTCCCAATACAATCGTGGCTGTATCTACAAGATCCATGGCTAGCTCTCCTAAATCCATTACAGTAAGATCGTAGAGCTTTACTTCTATACCTTTATCCGCCAGGGCAGCAGTGAGATACTGAGCCATTTTTTGTATGCTTCCATGCATGGAGATATAAATTACCAATGCTTTATTTCTGGGTTTCTCAGAGAGCCATTCTCTATAAGCATTCATGATAAAAGCAGGCTTATTATACATTGGCCCATGGCTGGGAGCAATGCATTGTATATCCCATTTCTCCACTTTTTCCAGATTTTTCATGACTTCTCTCGCAAAAGGCATCATGATTTCAGCATAGTATCTTTTAGCAGCGTCATATACTTCGTAGTCTTCTTCTGCATATACTTTGGAAGTTGCAAGATGTGAGCCAAAGAAATCGCAAGAAAATAATATTCTATCTTCTTCCAGGTATGTCACCATAGTCTCAGGCCAGTGAACCCAGGGTGTTAAAGCAAATCGCAATGTCTTGCCTCCCAGAGACAATGTATCACCGTCATTAACGACATGAAAGCATTTTTCTTCGATAGCAAGTAAATCCATGAGCATGCTTTTGGCCCTTGTGTTTGTTACTACCTTGGCTTCTGGGAATTTTTTCAGCACATGGGGTATACTTCCAGAATGGTCTTGCTCTGCATGATTTGCAATAATATAGTCCAGGCGACTGGCATGAGAAATCTGCTCTTCCAATACTTCCCAGAGCATAGGCTCTACTGTATCAATTAAAGCTGTTTTTTCTTTTCCTTCTACCCAATAGGAATTATACGTTGTGCCCTTAGGAATCGGTATTAAAGAATCAAATAGCCTCCGATTCCAGTCTATCGCCCCAATTTTATAAACATTCTCCGCCATTTTTATAGGTTTCATATATTTTTTCCTTAATGATTTAGGGAATAAAAAAAATATTCTTTTATTTCTCAAAAACTATAACATAATCTAGGATAAATTTACAAAGATTTTTAGAATGATAAAAAAAATTTCCTATTCTAATGCTTTCAGTGGTCACAGCCTTACTTTTTTTATGGACCAGGTATGTGTTCAAAAGTTTTTGTACCTATATTGCAACATATTGATAAAAAATAATTAACCGCAGAATGATTGGCGGGAATCGAGATATGTGTTAAGTTTTAACATATTGTATTGCAATAGATTGTAGCCTCTTTACAAAGGCATAAACTATGATATAATACCTTTTCTCATTTTCACACAAAAGTGTGGGAATATCTTTCAACTGCTTTCTAAGAAACGGTTTCACCACAATTTTTTTTTTGAGGAAGTAAAAAGAAATGAAGATAGAGTATTTGCGATTAAAAAATTTTCGTTCTTTTAAAAAATTAGAAATGAAAGAGATTCCTAATTTTTGCGTTATTGTGGGGGCAAATGGAACAGAAAATTTGCGATAAACTTTCTGAAAGAATTCCTGGAATAGAGAAAGTACAGGCCAAAATAACAGAGGAAGGGAGGGTTCTTTTAAATTTTTATGACAGTTCTTTTAAAGAGCCGTTTCTTTCTAAATATATTTCTGATGGTACGATCAAGATGCTTGAATACCTTGTCCTATTATATGACCCAGTCCCTTACTCTCTTCTATGTGTGGAAGAGCCAGAAAATCAACTCTATCCGAAATTACTTTTAGAGCTGGCAGAGGAATTCCGATCTTATGCAAATCAAGGGGGACAGGTTTTTGTATCCACTCATTCTGTTGAAAGGACTATTGCCCAGGCTTTTGAGTGATGATATTGGCCTTGAATTTATTGTGTTTGAAGGCAAGCAAGATTAGGAATTAAAAAATTGATAGAGAGTCCATAAAGGAAAAATCGTATTGATCCAAATTGTCAAAAGAAAAACGAAGGAAAATATGAAAAAATTATCGAAACTGCACAAACTCTTGCAAAAAATTTGGGAACACGATATGAAGGAATATCCAACCTATGCGACCCGATGTGGAGAACATCGCTACAATGATCGTCTCTCTTCGCTGTCGCTCAAGGATATTGACAGGCGTTGCAAGAGCAAGCAAAAATTTTTGCAAAATTTGAAAAATCTGGATCGAGATCGAATGTCTCAGGAAGACCAAATTCACTACGAAACCATGAAAAAACTGCTGGAAGACGAAATCGCCGAAAACGATTTTCAATCCTATCTGATGCCCGTTACCGCCCGTCAGGGATTCCACAGTTCTTTTCCCCATCTTCCCGATCTCGTGCCTTTACAGACGGTCAAAGACTATGAAAACTACATTGCCCGTCTTGACGCTTTCAAGGTTTATACGGAGCAGCACATCGCCTTGATGTGCCAGGGAATCAAAAAAGGCCTGGTGGTCCCTCGCTTGACATTAGAAGGATGTGAACACACGATTCGCTGTCAACTCGTGGAAAATACCAAGGAGAGCCGATTTTACAAACCGTTCTTGAATTTTCCCAAATCTTTTTCTTCCGAAGATTGCCGACGCTTAGAGGAAGCAGGAAGAAAAACGATTGAAGAGAGCGTCCTTCCTGCCTATCGGATTTTTTTGAAATTCATGCAAGAGGAATATCTGCCAGCATCCAGAGAATCCATTTCTTTGAGTGCCTTGCCCCAAGGGAAGGAATACTATGCTTTCTTAGTAAGGCATCATACCACCCTGGACATCACCCCTGATGAAGTACACAAGATCGGGTTGAATGAGGTAGAAAGAATTCGCAGAGAGATGGAAGCAATCATCAAAAAACTGGAATTTACAGGGAGCTTCGCCGAATTTCTGACTTTTTTGCGTAACGATCCAAGATTCTATGTCCAGACACCACAGCAACTTTTACAAGAGGCGAGCTATCTCTTGAAAAAGATGGATGGGGAACTTCCTCGTTTTTTCAAGACGCTGCCACGTACTCCCTACGGGATCAAGGAAGTCCCCGATTACATCGCTCCCCAGACCACGACAGGCTACTATGAGCCTCCCTCTGGAGATGGAAGCAAGGCTGGCTTTTATTATGTGAATACCTATAACCTGAAGAGCCGTCCTCTCTATGAACTGGAATGCCTGTCCTTTCATGAAACCGTTCCAGGACATCATCTTCAGCTTGCCTTGCAGATGGAACTAACTGATATGCCGCAGTTCCGCCGATTTTCTCATTTTTCCGCCTTTTTGGAAGGATGGGCTCTCTATAGCGAGAGATTGAGCAAAGAAATGGGTTTCTATACGGATCTTTACTGCGACTTCGGGAGATTGACCTACGAAATGTATCGGGCCTGTCGTCTGGTGGTTGATACAGGAATGCATTCCCTGAATTGGCCAAGACAAAAAGCCATTGACTTCATGCTATCCAATACCGCCCTGAGCGAACACAACATCGTAACCGAAATAGATCGCTACATTTCCACACCAGCTCAGGCTCTGGCCTATAAAATCGGAGAAATCAAGATCAAGGAACTGCGTAGCTATGCCGAAACTCAGTTGGGCCGACTTTTCGATCTTCGCGAGTTTCACGACGAAGTTCTCCGACATGGAGCCTTGCCTCTGGCGATTCTCGAAAATAACATCAAAATCTACGTGGCAAGCAAAAAGCAAGGGTAAATTTTGAGGGGGCATTCCTAGCAAGTCAGGATTTTGTATATCTCCTGCGCCAGCAAGGGCAAGACGGTCTTTTGGAATTCCTTGTCATCCATATAGCGGGAGACAATGGTATCGTTTTCGAACATACGTTGCATCATCAGGGATTCGATGATGGTTTTGATGCCGAGTTCGAATTTGTCCAGAGGGTCTTCTTCGATGCTCTTGATCAGCCTGATGTAAGTTTTATAGGTGGTGTACCTTTGCAAGACATCCAGGATAAAGCCTTCTTCCATAGCCTGTTTCATGGAATAGGTATGGAATGCCTCTGGCTTTCCACTCTGCCCCATTCTGCCAAAAAACTCGATGGTCTTGCCTCCGATGAGAGAGCCAGGAAATGCTATTCGTCTTGCCACTGCCAGCAGAATGCTGTATCAGATAGTTGTATCCTGCTCCCTCCTGGCTGGCACTTCGCATAAGCTTTTTTACTGCATCGGGCTGATGGTAGCGCGGGAAAACCAGGGTTTCCTTCGTGACTCTCTTTCTCGTAGCTTCTTCCTCTATGATTTCCTCCCTTGTTTCCAGAAAGATAAAATTCCCCACAATTTAATTCCCAAATCTTTCGTAAGCTCTTGGTAATCAATAATCCAGATTTAACATTGTCAAATTAATATCTACGTTGGAGTTCAATTCTTGCTTATCATAAAGAATTTCGACATGAAAGAAAAAACCGTTATTGTATTTGTTTTCCCATAGAATTGTATTGATGGAGGGTTTCTATAAAATTTCTGGTTCGTTCTTCTATTTCCAAAAGTTGCTCCATTCTAAACATCTTTTGGCCAGTACGTAAAATATTGAGCAATGTCTCAAGCTTTTCTGCTTCCTGGATAATGGATCGGAATTTTACTACCCTGGCACTGCTTTTTATCTCTTTAATACAGTTGGAAAGCTCCAGGATAACGAGACGATTCAGCGTCCCTTGCTGCAATAGAGCTTGTTTCTCCTGAAAAGCTTGTATTTGGCTCTCCAGATGAGTAAAAAAATCTTGGCGTAAAGAAGGTTCTGCTTTCAGGATTTCCATAGCATATTCCAATGTGGGATGATTGCTTTCGCTCTTGCTTTCCTCTTGAGCCAATTTTTCCTGCTGTATTTCTTGTAAAAAGACAATTACATTGATGACGATATTATCCTGGATAACAGGAGCAAAATGGATTTTAAGGTTTTTAGAAACCATCTTGCCTCTAATGTCTTTTTTCCATAGCAGGCTCTTAAAAGGAATAGGATTTTCTTTCCAATCTTTTAAATCGCTTTCCAAAACAGTGTTCAACCATCTTTTGAAAATTTCCATTTTTTTAAGATCAGGCTGCCAGGGAAATAATAGCGAAATAATGCTACGTCCTGCCAGTTCATTTTCTTCTAAAATGCTAACCATCGCTGGACTATAATGAGGGAGCAAATTTCCATCCTCAGAGATAAAACCAATGCCATATTCCATGCTGTTCAGCGTTTGATGAAACAAAAGACGGGAGATTTCGCTTTGTTTATAAGCTTCTCTGCATTTTTTCTCAAGCTGCTCTTTTTCTAGTCTTAATTTTTGGCATTCTTTTTCATTTTGAGAGCATTGTCCCCTCAAAGTTTCTATATTCTGAGAAACTATATCTAATTTGTTGAGCATGTCTTTGGGGTGTACAAATTTGTCTTGGGATAAAAGGCCTTTACTGCTAAGCCATTGGTGAAAAGAAAAATAGAAATTAGAAAAAAAATACCAAAAGGTTGCACCTAAAAAAATCAGAAAGAGTATAAAAGATAAAAAAGAGAAAAAAACATAGTGAATACCTATAAATAGGAAACACAAAAAAACTAGACAAAGGAATATGATTCCCCAAATCCATACAAGATGATGCCATTTCCAATTTTTAGGAAACAAGATTCTAGCCTTTCAAAGTAAGGAGTTGTAAGTATCTATTTACCTTTTTTTCGCTATATATCTGTGCATTAAAAAATAGGTAAAAAAATTGATTATCAGCACAAAGATAACAAGTACAAATGCAGTGCCATAAGCTTTTTGCGTAGAAATACCTTCTCTTGCTATAATGTAAAAATGGACGGCCATAGTGCGTGCAGAGTCAAAAAAAGATGTTGGGGTATTCAGCGCAACCCCTGCGGTAAAAATAACTACGGCAGTCTCTCCAATGCACCTTCCTATTCCCAGGACAATGCCAGTCATGATTCCAGGAATCGCCTCTGGGAGAACCACTCTGGTTATGGTTTGCCATTTGCTTGCACCTAAAGAATAGCTTGCTTCTCTAAGTTCAAAAGGAACTGCCTTGATGGCTTCCTCTGCTGTGCGGATGATGGTTGGCAAAATCATAAATGACATTGTAAGAGCACCCGACAGAATACACCATCCCAGATTGAGTTTAATCACAAAGAGGACAAATCCAAAAAGCCCAAAAATAATAGAAGGAATCCCGCTCAGACAATCCGCTCCAAAGCGAATGATTTGATTTATCCTGGATTCATTTGTATATTCCGTAAGAAATATAGAAGTGCCTACGCCCATGGGCGTAGAGATAAAAATACAAAGAAAAGAAAGCATAAAAGTGCTTACAATAGGGGAAAAAATTCCGCCAGAACGGCCCATATCAGAAGGATTTTCTAATAGAAAAGAGAGAGAGATAGAAGAAATTCCTTTCCAGGTGATATAGAAAAGGATAAATCCAAGAATAAGAAGGCTAGAGAGTGCTGCAAGTTTTAAAACCAATTCTGCCCAAAATTGTTCTCGTTGTGGAGAAATCATGAAACACCTTCTGAAAAAAATATTGAATGGAATGGAAAAAGTTTGTCTAAAAACTATGTATTAGTATCCTACGTTCCGCAGCTTCTAAGGAAAAAATTTTGATTTTTTTAGGTTGTTTT
>CALKWO010000300.1 GCA_938003875.1 uncultured bacterium | reverse complement strand
TCAAACGAATGGTTATCTGATTTTATTGGCTTTGGTCAAATTTTGGACCGATGCCGACCAGGGGCGTATTTAATGGTTAGGGGAACGAACCACAGATAGACACAGATAAACACAAATAATTTACAAGGAATCAATTTATATTATACATTAACCACAGAGACACAGAGGACGCAGAGAGCTAAACTTTTATTTGATAATAATTTATATCTTGAATATATTTCTCTGTGTTCTCTGTGCCTCTGTGGTTTAAAATTCACAAAACTATCAAGTAATCACAATATTATGAAAAAAAATTATTATCCGTGTTTATCTGTGTTCATCCGTGGTTCTCTTTTGGCTATCCCCCAACCTTAAAATACGCCCATGGACCAGCAGATAAGTCAGCGTGGTACTGACAACGCCAAGAAGCATATAGTTTTGATGGATGGCCAGCCTTCTTTATGGGAAGCTGCAAAAAAGTATTTCACAGATGATTACATAGAAATACTTGATCTTCTCCATGCTACTCCACGACTCTGGGATGTCGCCAATATGCTGCATCATAATGACGATGAAAAGTTAGAATTCATCCGCCAACCGACTTCTATTAGTGTAACGAGGCTCATTTGAGTTCACTTTCGTTATGGCTCGCATCTTTACCTTACAAGGCTTCAGACACCAAATTACTTTGATAGCTGCTCGCTCGGCTGCTTGTCCGAATGGGCAATTGACAAGATAAACACTTTTCAGTTTACTAGAATAGCCAGTCTTGTCCTGGCGCACCGAAAAAACACGAAAGGCACGAAAAGGAATGTTCGTGTTTTTCGTGTTTTTCGTGGACAAAAATTTATTTGTGTTTATCTGTGTTTTTTTCCCTGTTTGCAGCTCTGCTGCGCTGTTTTCATCTGTGCTTCAATGCAATTATAATCTCAAAAAATTTTTGCGAGCTTGGTCATTATTTTTCTGTTAGTTTCCATACGCCATTCCAATCCTCTTTAGGCGGATGGATGAGGAAGTCCTGGCATCTTTCTATATGAATCTGGGCAGCGATGTTATCTGGTTCGATAGTAAGGACTTCCTGAAATTTCTGGATGGCATTGTGGAAATCTTTTGCCATATAGAAATCTCGTCCCTGAGCATACTTTTCCAGGAGAGACTTTTTTTCTGCAGAAAGTTCGTCTTTTCTTAGCCCTATGACTTCATATATCTTGACTGGCTCTGTTTTCCCTTTCACAACAATAAAATCCAGCTCGCGGACATGAACCAGGTCAGCGCAGGTACGATAGGTTTTTTCGCTGATGATGATGTCACATCCATATTGTTTTGTCGTTCCTTCCAGGCGGGATGCAAGATTGACTCCATCGCCAATGGAAGTAAGCTCCATGCGCTTGCTGGAACCTATGTTGCCGCTGATAACAGAATCCGTATGAATTCCTATTCCTATGCGGATTGTTTTTTTGTTGTTGGCTTTTCTTATTTCATTGAATCGGGCAAGCCGTATACGCATTTCCAAAGCCGTCTGTACTGCGCACCATCCATGATCTTCCAAAGGTAAAGGAGAACCAAAAACAACCATCAAGGCATCGCCTATGTATTTATCCAAAGTTCCTTTATACTTGAAAACAGCATCAACCATGACCTCGAAATATTCGTTGAGCATGGCAACGACTTCTTCTGCCTGCATACCTTCTGTAAGGGTAGTGTAGCTGCGAATATCAGAAAAGAAGACAGTGACCTCTTTTTTCTGACCGCCTAGCTTTATATCTTCGCTATTGAGAAGCTGGTCGACAACTTCCTGCGTCATATAACGATACATCATACCTTTGATGCGCTTTTCTCCGCTGATGTCTTCCATGACAACCAGGGCACCACAAATTTTTTGGTGATCTTCCACATCTGTGATGGAGTTGATCGAAAGATTGATGTTATGCTGCTTCCCTTGCTCTATAATCAAAGTTTGCTCAGGATAGTATTGGGCTTTTGCTTTTTCCTCTTTAGGAGACATGGCCAAATCCAGGCATGCGCTGAAATTTCTTTCCTTGATGTTCACCATCTTCCGAATGTCCATGCCTTCCATTTTAGCATCCATAGAAAGCCCAAGAAGTCTTTTGGCACTTTCATTCGTGGCAATGACAATACCATTTTTGTCTGTAGAAATCACGCCGTTGCTAAGACTTCGTAAGATGTCTCGTTGCATTTGCTCTTGCTGTTTGATAGTGGCAAATAGCTTGGCGTTTTGCAGGGCCACACCTGCCTGGATATTGAACGCGTGCATAAACTCAATATCGGATCTATTGAAGCTGGTTTTCCAGCAGTCAGGAGGATTAGGCCATTCTTTTGGATCGTATACAGGGAAATCTCCTTTACGCTTTTTGTTGATGAGTTGCGTAACACCAATCAATTCCTCGCTACTGTTGAATACAGGAACACAAAGAAGACTACAGGTACGATACCCTGTTATCTGGTCCGTTTTTTTTGCCATTTCTGATTCTGGATGCTCATAAAGGTCAAAAGGAATCATGACCGTTTCTTTGGTCTGTACTACTTTACCTGCAAACCCCATAGTTTCAGGCAGGCGAATTTCCTTAAAAGAACCATTGGCAAGAGGTATATTGGCCCATATTTCTTTTTTTTCTTTATCTAGCATCCACAGGGTAATACGATCTGCTTCAATCAATTGCCTTGCTTCGTTCATTACAAGATTCAAGGTTTCGTCTAACTCAAGACTTCCTTTGCTCAGTGTCTGGATAGAAGACATCAGGGAAGCGGCAGCTCTTTGCCTTTGGGTTGCACGATAAAAAGAACGTGATGATTCCAGAATCAGACGAATGGATGGTTCAAATTCTTTAAAAAGTTTATTGTCTTTCTCTGTGAAACCTTTTAGATCTACCTGCTCTGCGAGACTTTCTTCAGGATCATGAATTAATTTTAGCTTATTGAGAAGTTGCACTACGGCAACCGTCTCTCCCTGTTGGTCTAACACAGGCAAAGCAAGCATATTATAGGTACGATAGCCTGATTTTTTATCCAGCAATTTTCTGGATGCAGAGCGTGGATCTTGATAAAAGTCGTAGGGTATATTGATGGCTTTTTTCCCTGTAACGACTTCTCCTACAAGGCCTACATTCGTAGGCAGCCTTAATTCAAAAGGAGATCCATCTTCTTCTTTATCCATGATAGGCATAAGCTCGTTTCTTTCTTCATCAAGCAAGTAAATAATGCTGCGGTCTGCTTTCAGAAGCTCCCCTGTTTTCATGGTAATAAAGCGAAGCATCTCATCGAGAAATAGAATAGACTCCAATCCCTGGCTATCCACATTGTCTATCATGGAAAGAGTCAGGTTTACAATTTTTAGCTTGCTCGCCATATCAGAAGCCACCTGTTTTAGCTTGGTAATCTTTTCATTGGCGACTTCAGGGGCTTCTTCTACAGAAACAAGCTGGATAGTGCATTCATTGTCTTCAAGATTGGCTGGCTGAACGTTATTTTGTCTAGGGATTTCTTGTGTTTTCTGGCTTAGGGGCATTTTGGGAAAGGATTGTGTTTTAGGAAATTTTGATGCATCTATGCCATTGTTTTCTATCTGAGAGATTCTATTTACCATGGCAAGCACTTCCTGGCAGCTTTGAGGACGCAAAGCTGGTTTTTTGGCCAGCATCTTTTGGATAAGCTTTTCTAATTCCAGGGGAATATCGTTTCGCAAAAGATGGATATCAGGACAGGGTGTCTGGACATGAGCTTCCATGATATCTTTCGAAGTTCCTGAAGAATAAGGCACATCTCCAATAAGCAGATAATAAAATACAATGCCCAGGGAATAAATATCAGAACGTACATCGGATTTTTTCCCTTTGCATTGCTCTGGAGATAAATATTGGGGAGTGGTTGGGGGTAGAGAGCTATCTACGATTTTGATTTGACTGTCCTGTAAAAAGATATTGCTAGGCTTAAGGTTTTTATGAGTAAAACCTTGAGAATGCATGGCTTCCAGACCAGAAACGATTTCTTTTAAAATATAAATAGCATCTTTTACAGGAAGAATTTTTTGCTGGGCAAGAATTTGTTGCAGGCTCTTGCCTTCCCCCTTTTCTCTTAAGATAGCAAAGTCTCCTTGCTGTAAAAGAGAATAAATTTTAGCAAGATTAGGATGTACTATCTTCTGGCATTCATGAAGGGACTCAAAAAAACGCTCCAAAAATTTTTTATTCTCTGTTGCTTTACCTTCAAATAGCTTTAGGCAACATTGTCCATACTCTGGATGAACAATGAGATATGTAGTTCCTAATGCACTTTTCCCTAATTTTTCTAATATTTCTACATTTTGATTTAATGTTTTCTGGACTCTATCTTCTATTAACATGGGCTATCCTTACTATGTAGCCTGACAATATATGCCGTTGGGTATGGATGTACCACAACCTTGATTATAGTAAGATTTTTTTTTACGTCAATATCTGTTATGAAAATATTTCGGAATTGTTCAAAAGAGAGTAATAGCAAAAACGTTCCTGTGCAAAATGAACAATGCTATGGCAATAGCATCTACTCCATTTTGCGGTTCTAGCATACTTTTAGAGAAGGCACTATTTATATCTTCTTTTGAAATATGTTCAACAACATTTTGCCTAAAACAGTATAAAATTTTTATTGTACCTTTTGGAATAAATTATTACAATATTATCTTGAAGGAAATGATGGTAATTACTCACATGTTATATTTCTGACAAGGGGAAGCTGTGGTTGAATTAGGATCAGATAAAGAAATCACTTACACAGTGTTACTGTGCGTAGACTATGATGAAAAAGTGCTTAGAAGATATAATGAATTGTTGAAACTATGCGAGATACAAGGCGGATCCAGTTTCGATAATCTGTATATTACAAAGCGCAATTTGCGTATCACAAAAGATCGGGTGATTCAGTATAATCTTATATTGGGTTTAGGAGGACAGGACGCATTTGATATTGCTAACAGAGTTTACAGAGATGGAGGGGAAATCGCCGTTGCTTTTTTCGATCTCAAATTTAGCAAATCGGATATGATGCCCTTGATTCAATCTGTAAAAAATATATTCCCTGCATTGATTTGTGCTGTTGCCATCCATCCTGATTCGAATAGCAATATAACAAGACCAGCAGAGCTTTTTTCTTCGCCCAGTGAATGGGTATATTTCATGAGCGACTATCGCCCAGAGCAAATGGAGCAGTTGATAGCGCATCTCATCTCTTCCTTTGTCCTTCATAGAGAAAAAGAAGTTGCCCTGGCAAAGAATGAAGCTACAAGAGAAGGTTTGCGTCAAATTCTGGATGCTTCACCAGAATTGTTGAAAAAGCAAAATGAACAGGAATTGGGGCAGTTAATACTAAAAAAACTTCGCATTCTGACAGGAGCAACAAATACTTATTTGCTCACCCTGGATGCCAAGACAAAACAATTGCATTATCTCTCAGGAACAGGAGAATTTCTGAGCGAAGCTACTTTTCAGATAGAATTTCTCAAAAGAAAGGCCTTTCTGGAAGGTGTTTTGGAGGAGAACAAAACAACTCGGATGAAAGACCGCATCTTTGTTCCTCTTTGGGTGCAGGATAAGGCCATTGGGATTTTATTTTTAGACAGAGAACATATGCTTACCAAAGGCACGGAGCTAATGGAAGTTTTTGCTCATCATGTCGCCTTTGCTCTGGAAAATCAGAGGATCCAGATTGAATTAGAGCAAAAACAAGCATGGGAACATGAGCTTAGTCTTGCTTCCCGTATACAGGAAAGCCTTCTGCCTAAAAGTTTTCCTGATATTGCAGGCCTGGATGTCTATGGACTGACCAAAAGTGCTAAGGAGATTGGTGGGGACTATTTTGATGTACTAGGCTCAGAAAAAAATTTCTATATGTGCATTGGGGATGTTTCAGGTAAAGGCGTTCCTGCTGGTTTGATCATGAGCGAGCTTCGTTCTTTCGTACGATCTTTTGCTATGAGCTATACCTCTCCCAAAGAAGTCCTCATGCAGAGTGCCAGGCTTCTTTTGCAAGATATCACTGGCTCTGGTAAATTTGTCAGTATGCTTTTATTACGATGGGATGGTAAAAGAATGTACTATTCTTCTGCAGGACATGAGCATATCATACACTACCGCATGAATAAAAAAACTTGCGAAATATATCGCTCAGGAGGAGTTGTACTGGGTGTCGATTTTCGCAATTTTTCCCGTGTTCTTAAAGAAAAACAATTAGAGTGGGAGCCTGGCGACCTGATTTTTCTTTTTACAGACGGTGCTACAGAAGCAAAAAATACCAAAGGAGACATGTTCACGCTGGACAGAGTGAAGGCACTGGTGGAAAAATATTGGCAATTGCCAGCCAAGCAAATGCTGGAAGCTGTTCTAAAAGAAATCATGGATTTTATCGGAGATGCAGAGCAGCATGATGATATCACTCTCTTGGGTATCAAATACTTTGGTAAACTAAAAGCAACCATGGTGAATACCAAAATGGTACCTGCCGAAAACAAAGAAGTCAAAAAAGATTTGGAAAAAATCAAAGAAGAGATCCCTGATCCTTTCAATATGTTCTAGGGGATAAGGAAAAAGTCTTTTGAGAAAATAATTTTATTGAACCGCAGCGTAGCAGAGCCAAAAGCAAAAAAGAACCACAGATAGGCAGTAGAGTAAAGGAGAGGTTCTCAGTTGCATTGCATACAAAAATCGCCTATAAAATAATCCGCAGATTACTCAGATTACGCAGATAAAAATTTTGAAAATCTGTGTAATCTATGAAATCTGTGGATAAATTTTTTGGAATCCAATGTTATAGTTTGTATGTAACGCAAGGGAGATTCGCTGTAACCCCAATAAGGTTTAGGTTTAGGAAATACTCCGTCTCTGTGGTAAAAAATTTTTGAGCGCATTGGCGGTTACGCCCATCTCCATCCATCTCCATCCATCACAAGGGGATATGGATCTATCTACACAACATTGTAGAAGTCAGTTATATATACAAATTACTTTAAGGCATCTTTGGCTTGTGGAGCAAACGGTGTATTGCCAAAGTATTCTAAAATCATTCTCAAGAGGGCTTCTCTGCTAGCTTTTTTCTTTCCTGTTTTTTCTATTTCCATAGCACATTCCCAAATTTTTTTCGCTATTTCTATTTTTTTGTTTTCGTATAGTGGCTGCGATTCTGCATTTTTTTTCAAATCTTTAAAAATTTCTTCCAAAGAAGTAAAATTTTTTTGTTCTAACATGGAAAACACAGAAGAAAGAGTATAGATCAAAAAGAGCTGGGATAGAAATGGATGTTTTAAAATTTCTGGAAAATCTTCACGGATACTTTTTGGCTCTTTAAAAAGAGCTGTAAACAGAGCCAATTGAGCGATTTGTTCCTGGCTGGCACCCTTATTCAATAAAAGTTTTCTAAATGTATCGCTGCTTAGATGGCCTAATTTTATATTTTTAAATTTTTTATCCCATAAAAAAACCAAAGTTTCTGTCTTGGGTGAAAAACTTTTGGGGGTCACTTTCATTTCAGCCTGGTCTGTGATTTGGATGGTAATTTCTTTATCTTTATTTTGTAAAAAAACGTTCTGACAATTTTTCCACAAAATTTCTGATTGTTGTATATAGAATTTCCATTGCTCAAATTGTTTTTGATATTGTGGATAGACTGGAGATTGTTTTTCTATCAACTCTATGGCCTGTGTATATTTTTTTTCCAATAGTAAAGGATACAAAGAATATGCTACTTTAAAAGCAGTGTTTCCCCATAAAAATTCTTCTTCTGCTTGCTTTATCTGCAATATCTTTTCTTCTAATGAAGGAACCAGAGAAGCGATTTGGGATTTTTTATTTCTTTCTATCAGAAGTAGAGCATCTTGAAATCTTTTTTCTTGTACCAGGCTCATCGCTGTTGCAATTTCTTTTTCCATATTTTCTTTTGCTATAGCTTGTAAATTTTTTTCTTTTTCCTGGTACTGTCTTTGATAGAAAGAATCATTGCTCATGGCCTGATATTCTGATAAAATCTTTTCTGCGCCATTCATATCCCCAATAGACATCTTCTCTCCAAATTTTCTTTCAAAAGACTGGAAATCTCTCCTTTCGATGGCTTTTTTCATAATATCTTGTAAAACATAGATCTGTGCTACGATTTCATCTCTTTTGGTAGTTTGAGGATAGGTGGTTAAAAATGCCTGCCAGCTTTCTATGCCTATTCGCAAAGCATCTATATTGTCTTCATTATATTTTACCTGGCTTAAAGACTGATATTCCTGGTTCATCTTCTCGATTGCATCTTGTTTCTTTTCTTCTGTAAAATACTGCTTTGTATCAGGTGTATAGTGAATAGGCTTTTTTTCTATTTTTGTCGGAATTTCTACAGTGAAAACAAAAAGGAAATAATACAATAGCCAGCATGTAAGCCCTAGCAGTAATGTCCCTATGGCAATCGAAGTGTAGTTTTTTTTCCTATTTAATGTTATGGTTCTACGTTGCCCCATCCCAGGAATTACTCCTGCTTTTTTCAAAATATCAGATGTACTCAAAACATTTTGGGCATCTGGCTGGCTGCCAGCAGCAAAATCAATTCCTTTCGTGTCTATTTTAGAGGATTCCTCTTTTACTGCAAAGGATTGAGTAAGTCCCATCAGATCTATCTTTTCTTTTCTTTTTCTGGCTTTTGTTTCAGAAAATTTTTCTAGCTCTTTATTGCAAACCTTGCATTTATAACTTCTTCCAGGCTGATATAAAACAATCTGATATTTTTTATTGCAAGGATAGCATATAAGCGTCTGGCTTTTTTGCCTGGAAAGCACAGTCTTTACTTTTTCAGGGGTAAGGACTTTTTGCTCTACCAAAATTTCTCCCAGAGGCTTTCCTGGATTTTTAGATTGTTCCTCTAGTGCTTTTTCGATTTGCTCTTCTGTAGCAAAACGTAACAAAACGCAGGCTTTACCAAAAGGTATATCGACGCTTTCTTCTTTAGGAATTTCGGGAAGATTCAACAGCGCATCTGATGTGCTGCTTTCAGGAACAGCAGGAGGTGGCACATAAATTGTTCCAGCATCTTCTTTTGACATAAGTTTATTAAAGGAAGTTGTCTTTTTTAAAGAAGATGGATTCATGGCTTCTGATTGTATGTCCCCAAGCGCAAGGAGCTTCATAGCAGAAAGATTATCTGTACTTTCTGTTTTTTTGGCAGGAGCGAGCTTTTCTTTTCCTGATATTTCATCCCCAAAATCCAGTGGTTTTGAAGAAGAAAACATTTCAAAGGAGGTCGTCTTTTTTATATTTGAAGATGTGTTTTCTTTTTTATCCACAACAGGCTCAAGAGTCTTTGAAGGAGGAAGCTTGTTAAACGATGTTGTTTTTTTCAAGGGAAGGGGCTTTTTCTCTTCTATTTCTATATTGGCAGAGGAAGAAACAGTATCAGTAGCATTGTTTTCCAAGCTTTGCAGAGCAAGAACCTTTTCTATATCAGCGAGTGCTTGCTCATAATCATCTTTCAAAGATACTTCGTCAAAACGGAGTTGTTCTTCGGTAACTATTTTTTTTTCTAAGAGCAATGCAGAAAGGCTTACATTCTCTTTTTCTGATAACTCTTGTTTACATTCTGCCAGTTTTTCTTTTGTAATAAGCTCGCGCTTTAATAATTCTTGTTCTAGGATTTCATCCGAATTCATACAATTTCTCCAGAGCGAGAAACATAGGCGGTTTTTAATGAAAATTTACTGTAACATAGTATAAAAACAACGATTGATACTATCGTCCCACTTATAACGTCATAAAAATAATGTTGTCTGGTTGTTATAGTTGAAATGGCTATGGCAACAGCCCATACTAAAAAAGGAACCAGCAAAAAGCGATAGGATTTTATCACCACAAAAGCAGCTAGAAAAGTAAGGCTGACATGCAAACTAGGAAAACAATTGGTGATTTCATCCAGAGAATATACAATACGCCCTAAAAGAGAAGAAATATCTTGTCCCGTTATTTCTACCCTGCAAGTATAAGTAGGGCAAACAAAAAAAATGCCAAAATGGAAGAAAATAGTGATAAAAAAAGCCTTGCCAAAGCGAAACAAATGCTCATAGTCAGGCATTAAAAATCCAGCTAGAACTAAAAAAGCATAATCGCTAATATAAATCCAGAATGTCCATGCTAAAAAGGGTAAAGACTTGTCTACAAAAGTGTAAGGCAAAGGCTGTGCTTCCCCTAGATAAAACTGTCCTAGCAGGCTATAGGAAGCAACAAAAAAAATGGCAATGGCTAGCATAAAAAAAAATTTTTGCCATACAAACGAAAGCCTAGAAAAACGAGACAACAGATTCAAAAAATAACTCCTTATTGAGAAAGAATTTTCCTAAATCAAAAAGAAAAAAATTTACCGCAGAGGCGCAGAGGTCGCAGAGAAAAATTTTTATATTTTTTATTCCTCTCTGCGTTCTCTGCGTCTCTGCGGTGAAAAATCTTTACATTTTGCACGAGATTTCAATCGTAAATGAATAATTTTTAATAATTCTATCAAAAAAAAATGGGAATGTAAAGTAGGTGATGAGACAAAAGCCTTTTGACAAAATAAAAAAAAGAAGCACTAACTATTGAGCAGGGTATTGGACAAAGACACAGGGATTGGCTCGTGTTGGATGTTTGAGTAGCCGTGGCTTTTTCGGCGTAACCCTGAGGCTACAAAACATTTAACGATTGCAAGCATCGGCTGCTTACACCATCCCCCATTTGTCCATCTTTCTTTGTAAGGTGAAGCGGCTTATGCCGAGTAGTTTGGCAGCGTAGGATTTGTTGTTTCCTGTCACCTGAAGGGCTTTCAGAATCTCTTGTTTTTCCACGTCTCTCAGAAGGTCGTTGAGGTCGCGGACTTTGGAGTTCATGAGGGGGGAATTTTTTTTGGACAGGATTTCTTCGGAAAGGTATTTTGTGCTAAGGACAGAGGGGCAAAGAGTGCAAAGTTTGAAGATTTCATTGCGAAGCTGGCGGATGTTGCCTGGCCATTCGTAGTGAACCAGCGCAGCCATCATGTCCTGATCCAGGGTGCGGGCAACGTTGTCTTTTTCTTGGGCTTCTTTTAAGAAAGAATCCACCAGAAGAGGGATATCTTCTCGTCTTTCTCGTAAGGGGGGGACGGTGATCTCTATAGCGTTAAGGCGATAGTACAGGTCTTCCCGAAATTGTCCCTTTGCTACCATTTCTTTGAGATTGCGGTTTGTGGCAGTGATGATGCGTACATCCACAGGAAGAAAATGCTGGCTTCCTACTTTGCGGATTTTTTTTTCTGCAAGAGTACGCAAAAGTTTTTTCTGCATTTCCAGGGACAATTCTCCGATTTCGTCCAGGAACAGGGTTCCGTATTGTGCTTCTTCAAAAAGCCCTTTTTTGGATTGCTGCGCACCCGTAAAAGCTCCTTTTTCATAGCCAAAAAGCTCGCTTTCAAAGAGGCTTTCTGGTATAGCACCACAATTTTCCGATAGAAAAGGTTTTTCTTTCCTGTCGCCCGAAAAGTGAATAGCCCTGGCAATGAGTTCTTTTCCTGTGCCACTTTCTCCCTGAATCAAGACAGCCAGATCATTGGTTTTCAGCTTTTCTATGGTATGGAAAATCTGTTGCATTTTAGCACTGCGGGCAATGAGGCTGTGATACTGGTATTTTTGTGTGAATTGTCTGATTTGCTTTTTAGCACACTGGAGTTCCTCTGTTTGTTTCTCTATCTTCTCTTTCAAATCTTCATTGCAAAGTTGGATCTCCTGGGAATGGGCTAGCAATTTTTGATTCAGGAGGGCATTTTCTATAGCCACCGCAGCCTGTTCGGCAAAGGTTAGAAGAAGAGAAACATGTTCCTGCTGGAAGCTTCCTCGAACAAGTCTATTGTCAAGATAGATGACACCTATCCTTTTTCCTTGCAACTCCACAGGAACGCAGAGAATGGAAAGTATATGATATTCCTGGACAGACCTCGCAGCGGAGAGAGTGGGGTCATAGAGCGCATTCTCTGTGAGAAAAACCTGGCCCTCTTTTTTTACCTTTTGCGCGACAGATCGGCTAATTTTATAATCGCCATAGATGCCTTCTCCACTAAAATTTCTGGCAACCTCATAGCCTTCCACCAGCAAAAAACCACGCTCTGCGCCTGTAAGCTCAATGGCTTTCGATAAAATCAGATCCAGAAGACTACCTATTTCGCGTTCACTGTTGATGGCTTTTAAAATATTCAAAAGGCTTTCATGATAGCGAAGGCCATTCCAAAGTTCCAGAAGATAAGAGCTGCCTTCTTTTGCCCATTGTTTCTCCATCTCGACAAGAAATTCCCAAGCCCTGTCTGTTGGTGTCAGGCGATCTAGCAGAGTATGTAGACTTTGCCTGGTCTCATCCCAGGAAGCCATAGATTTCCTTCCTTTTAATCATATATGGTTACTTCAAAATTTTGTAAAGGAAATATCTGCGAGAAAAACTCCTTTACTGCATCAGGTAATTTTACGATTTCTGCTTCAATCTTCAAATATTCGTCCTGACCATGAAAAGCATTAGATGCTTTTTTGCATAGAAAGACTACTGGATCAGCAGGGGCTATTTCAGGAATGTCTATGGAAAATGTTCCCTTTACATCTGCCAGGATTTCCTCATTCGGCTCCATAGCGAACACGATTTTTTTAAAATCAAAGAATTGAATCAATCCTTCATAGGAAAGTGGGCTTTGCTTTGCAGAAGGAATCAGAATAGGAAGAAAATTCAATTCGCATTTTTCTGCTTTGTTGTAAATGCCTACAACCCCATAGATCTGGATGGCCCTTTCTATACCTTTAACATGGGTGGGAGAAAGTTGTACCATGCGAACCATATTTTTGATTTCATTGTATACATTGTCTGTGATTAAAATCTGGTTTCTGCTTGTCAGGGTTTCCACGCGGGATGCCAGATTTACAGGAGGCCCTATTACCGTATATTCCATACGTTTAGGCGATCCCATATTCCCTACGACAACATCTCCGACATTGATGCCTACGCCCATTTTTAATGTGTTTCTACCCATTTTTTTCTGAGAAAGGTTGAAATAGAACAACTCTTCCTGCATCTGTATAGAGGCTTTCACGGATCTCAGGGAATCTTCCAGATGGCTAACAGGCAAGCCCCATATTGCCATAATAGCATCGCCAATGAATTTATCCAGGGTCCCATTATTCCCAAAAATAATATCTACCATTCTGCTGAAATAGTCGTTCAAAATGGCAACGACAGCTTCTGCCCCTATATTCTCCGTCATTTTGGTAAAACCACGCAAATCGCTGAAAAGAACAGTTGCTTTTTTCAATTGTCCGCCGATTTGCAGGTCAATTTGCTTATTCACAACCTGCTCTACAAGCTCTGGCGATAGATAGCGTTGCAAATGACCTCTGGTTTCTATTTCTCTTTCTATTTCTCGAATCAATTTAGCATTTTCAATGGCAATGGCTGCCTGGCCAGCTATTCCTGTAAGCAATTCCAATGTTTCAGGATTGAAATGTGTGGATTTTTGAGTAGAGTCAATGTAAAGCACACCAAGAAGATTTTCTTTAGAAATAAGAGGTACGCTCATAGCAGAACGAATTCCCTGGCTCATGATGCTCATAGACTCGGCCAGTCTTTCATCTACCATAGCATCACTGGTAAGCAAAGAAATCTTTTCCTGCACGACTCTTTCCAAAATGGTTTTCGATATTTTTATAGGTTCTTCGGATTCCTGATTGTAAATTTTTGTAACAGAGCTGGTCAGCGAATTTTTGCTTTCGTCGTAAAGGAGAATGGCTCCCCTCTCGGCTGGCATATATTGGAAAACCACGTCCAGAATGACTCCCAGAAGCTCTTGTAAATCCAGAATAGAGCTTATAGCATGGTTTACTTCATAGATGATGCGTAATTTTTTATTGGCCTTTTCCAGCTCTGTAATATCCTGAATTTCGTCCAGGTTCATCAAAAAAGAATGTTGTGCATTGAATTTAAGCTCCGCCCTTGTTCTCTCGAAATTAGAAATCTGGTCTGTCAATACTGCTTCTTTTTGATTGAAGGATTGAGTGATGGACTGCATTTTTTCTGGACAATAGTTATAGGGGTTACGGAACATGAAAACAGCATCCGCTATGGTGATCAGGTCTTTATCTTGAAGATTGGCGAGGGTAACAGGCTTTTTGTTTAAAAAAGTTCCATTTCCACTTTTGAGATCTTCCAATACATAATATCCATTCTGGTATCGGACTTCCGCATGTTTACGAGATGCTTTTCGTTCCTGCAATTGGATTGTATTATAGCTTCCTCTTCCCAGACAAGTCACTCCTGTGATAGGGTATTCTTTCCCTTTTTCCGATCCCTGGAGCATCTTTAAATGAGGATAGTATTGGCTTTCATTTTGTAGAGGATTACAGTGATAGCAAAACGAACATTTTACCTCAGGAATCTCAGGATATTCTTCTATTGCAATAGGGTTGGCACATTTCTCACATAGTATAGTAAACATAAGAAATTTTATATCCTAAAAGAACAGGTAAGCCACCAATAAATAAAAATTCATGTGTAGTATGTATACATTCATTTTTTTAGTATAAAGTATTTGGGCTGGAGTGTCAATAGTTATTAGTCACTTACAAGTGAAATCTCGTGCAAAAGTGTAAAGATTTTTCACCGCAGAGACGCGGAGAACGCAGAGGAGAATAAAAAATATAAAAATTTTGCTCTGCGACCTCTGGCCTCTGCGGTAAATTTTCTTCTTATTGATTAAGGTTTATCCGTGTTAAGTTCATTCCTCATAAAAATTAACATTGTCAAGATAAAATATGCCTGCTAAGAATTTTTTTTAGTCGTTTGTATAAAATTTTTACATGTGTCAAAAGTTTTCTGTATTTCTTCATTTTGAGGTTGGTAGGCTGCGAACTTTACAAGGTCGCAATGTTCCAGGAATTCTTTCAGAATTTTTTTATAGGCATCTTCTAAAACATCGTTTTCTCTTAGTTCCTGAAGGAATTCTTCTGTTGTTCGCTCTGGTGCCCTGAGAGAAAAGCGATTTTCTATATAGGTTCGGAGAATTTCCGAGATGCCTTGATAGAAATGCTTGAACATCCCTCTTTCTATGTAATTTTCTTCGATTAGCCTTTCGATTTGATCAAAAGCGAATTCATGCGCAAGAATTACAGGCACAGACTTCCGAATGTCTTTTTTATACCAGAGAATCACGCCAAAAATGACAAAGGATAACGCAATCCATCCTGCTGCAACGGGCAAGAGCCATGGAGTTGGATTTTCGATTTCCAATGGGGCTGTGCTTTCTCTGATATTCAATGGCCCTGATTTTTCAGGAATAAGAGACGTTACCTTGATGGTGCATTCTTCGCTTTCGACTTCATGCTTTTGCTCTGCCTTATTTTTTTTCCAGAAAAAAAGCTTGATCCCAGGGATTTTATATTCTCCTGAAAGAAATGGTTCCAGCTTGTACGATTTATGCCATAGAACGACATTGTCAGGAAGCAGTCTGGGGGGATTGCTTTCGTATCCTTTGATGAAAAACTCTTGTAATTTTTCTCCCAGTTGAGGCATCTCTACATCGTATTCTTCAGAGATCCTGGCTTCTATAACAAGCTGTATGGACTGGGCTATGGTAATTTCTTTATGGCTGACTTTCAGGGTAAAATGAATCGGGCCTCGTGTATATTCTTTCTCTATCTCGTAGCCCTTACCTTCGGAAGAGGTTTCCTTTGGTGAGCTACAAGAAAATAGAAAGAAAAAGAGAAAAAGAAAGATTTTTTTTGCTAACGGATTGTCTTTCATGCTATTTTTCCTCTTGATTCTTCTCTTCTACTTTTTCTTCTAAGGTATATAGGATAACACGGTAGCGGTCTTTAAGGTCGGAGATCAAAGACTGCTGGAGTTCCTGGCTTTTCTGGCGATATAGATCCGAATAGACTTCCTGGCGAACCTCCTCAAAAGGCTTTTGTTTTTTATTTTCTCTCTTATTGACACGGACAATGTGAAATCCCTTGTCGCTCTGGATCGCTTCTTTTGCTATATTGCCTTCTTGTGTGGAAAAAATAATGCCTGTGGTCTGAGGTGAAGGGATCTGGGATATAGATGAACCTTTTTCTATCCAGTTGTCTATTTCTCCCCCTTTCATGCGAGTGGATTCATCCATAGAAAATTGTTGGGCTGCCTCTTCGAATTTCTGGCCTTCGCTCAGGTTTTTCAGCACAGCATCGGCTTCTTTCTGGTCTTTTAGAAGAATATGGCTGATCTTGACTCTTTCTTCCAAAACATATTTTTCCAGGTTCGCTTTATAATGGTTCTGTATATCGCTCTGTGTGATGTGAATCTTGCTTTGCAATTCTCTTTGGAGAACCTCTCTTGCCAGTATCTTTTTTTCCGTCTCTTTTAGCAGAGAGCGAACGAGAGGATTTTCTGGAAGCTTTATCTCTCTGGCTTTTCTGTAGAGCATCTCCTCTACAATATAGCTTTGTAAAAGCTGAGAGCGTATTTGCTTATTAGAAAACTGCTTTAGCATCTCTTCTTTTTGCTTTCTGGACTCTTCTGCTGGCATAATCCCCTGCAACTGAGCCAGTTGCATCTCAATTTGCTGCTCTATTTTTTTATCCAGATCCAAAGAGGTGATCTTTTGTCTGTCTATTTCAGCCAGGACTTTCTCACCAGCGTTTTTAGCTGTGGAATCCAGAGAAACTCTCTGGACAAGTTCATCGTTCAGAGCAGCAAATTTTCCCATAGCCTCCAGGCATTCCTGCACTCGCTTTCCTATTTCAGGGGAGAGATCTTTTATTTCTGCTATCGCCTCGGAACGATAGTAGTTTTCCAGAGCCTTTGCATATTCTCTGGATTCCTGGAATATTTTTCCTATTCGGAAATAGATTTTCGCCTGGAGTTCCTTGTTGGGATTTTCTATATCCAAATATTCCAACCACGCTTTTACCGCACTTTCAGCAAGCCCTTGCTTCTCCAGCTTCAAAGCAAAATCTTGCTGCTTTTGTGCTGTTAAGGCAAATTTTTGAGAAAGGCCTTGAGGTTCATGATAAAAATATAAAAAAAGATTTGTGCCTGTAATAAAAAATAAAAGAATAAAGAAAAAAAACATAGCCTTGTTGCCAGATTTTTTATTTTTTCTTTCTGGCAAGGAAAAATCCAATTCCTTCATCATAGTTTCTCCCTATAAGATACTATTTGCTTTTACGTATCTGCTTTCTTTCTCGTGCCATGAAAAACATCATCAAATCCCGAATATAGTTTTTCTGGATATGAATTTCGATATGGTCTATTCCTATAGAGGCAAAAAGCTCTCTAAGGAAATTCATTCTACTCAGATTCAAAGATTTATAGTGATTTCGCACCGCAATGCTATTGGTATCAATAGTCACCTGTTCTCCTGTTTCTGCATCTTCCAGATCCATCAGGCCTACGTCTGGAAATTCGATTTCTCTGGGGTCGGTGATGGAAACAGCAATAAGATCGTGTCTTTTGGCTGCTACTCTCATGCTCTTTTCAAAATCGCTGCCCTGGAAATCAGAAACCAGAAACACAACGGCTTTCTTTTTGATGACTCGGCCAATATAGTCAATTGCTCCAGCGATATTGGTCTGAGAGAGAGGATTTTCTTTTTCTGGAGTACGAACGGAAAATTTTTTCCACCATTTCTCTTTTTTATCGTCCGCTTTTGGGTTGGCTGTATCATCAAAAGAGAGCAATTCCCTTATGATTTTCAGAACATGGGTCGTGCCTTTTTGCGGAGGAATGAATTTTTTGACTTCATCGGAAAAAAGCACCAACCCTGTTTTATCATTGTTCTTGATTGCCGCAAAAGCCAGTAGCGCACAAAGCTCTGCTGCTGTTTCGTTTTTATTCTTTTCTCCGCTTCCAAATTTACCAGAGGCAGAAAGGTCTACCAAAAACAAGACAGTAAGCTCTCTTTCCTCTACGAACCTTTTTACATAAGGACGGCCTGTGCGTGCTGTGACATTCCAGTCTATGGTTCTAACCTCATCTCCAGGCTGGTATTCTCGCACTTCATCGAATTCCATCCCTCGTCCTTTAAATACGCTTTCGTATTCTCCTGCCAGAATATCGTTCACTGCCTTGCTGGTATAAATCTGGATATAGCGGATTTTTTTGGCAAGCTCTTTGGAAATCATGGCACCTGCACCTGATCGAATATTTGCTGCACAATCTGCTCAGAGGTCTTTTCCTCTGCTTCGGCTTCATAGCTTATTATGATTCTATGTCGCAGCACGTCCATCCCAATCGTCTTTACGTCCTGAGGCGTTACATAGCCTCTGCCTTGCAGGAAAGCGTATGCTTTGGCAGCCATTGTCAGAAAAATTGTAGCACGTGGGGATGCACCATATTGGATTAAACCTTCCAGGGATTCCAGGCCTTTATAATTTTTAGGATGGCGGCTGGCATCTACAAGCTGAACAATATATTCTTCTATCTTCTCGTCCATATAGATTTCATCGCTAAGCTCTCTCATCCTGAGAATATCGTCAGGACTGAGTATAGCACTAACGTCCGTATTGCGAGACGATCTGGACATACGCTTGAGGATACGAAGCTCTTCGCTTTTATCAGGATAGGTTATTTTTAATTTCAGCATAAAGCGATCTACCTGTGCTTCTGGCAGAGGATAAGTTCCTTGCTGGTCAATAGGGTTCTGTGTTGCCAGAACCATAAAAGGCTCATCGAGCTTATAGCTGGTATCGCCAATCGTTACCTGCCTCTCTTGCATGGCTTCCAGCAAAGCACTTTGCACCTTAGCAGGCGACCTGTTGATTTCATCTGCCAGGATAATGTTGGCGAAGATAGGCCCTTTGCGAGGCGTAAATTCTCCATTCTTGGGGTTGTATATCAGCGTTCCTGTAAGGTCAGCAGGCAAAAGATCGGGGGTAAACTGAATTCTGTGAAAAGTGGACTGGAGAATTTTTGCCAGTGTCGTTACGGAAAGTGTCTTGGCAAGCCCTGGAACACCTTCTATCAGAACATGCTGGTTACACAAAAGCCCTATCAGAAGCCGATCTATCAAATACTGTTGTCCTACGATAACTTTGCTGATTTCTTCGCGAACTTTCTGAATCAATAAAGATTCTTTTTCTATTTTTTCCCGTATTTGTTTGACATCAACAGTCATATAAAACTCTCCTAATTCATTATAAATTGATAATATGGAGTAGATGCTATTTCCATAGCACTACTCATTTTGCCAGGATCACTTTGACTAACCTACATTCCGCACTTAAAAATTGAAGTTTTCGGAATTATGGATGAGCGTGGTAA
>CALKWO010000299.1 GCA_938003875.1 uncultured bacterium | reverse complement strand
GGTTCTCTTTAAAAATCAAAAAAGTTCACTTACAAGCTGCGGAATATAGGTATAAGCGAGTGATTCAAAATTTTTTTAAATCTCAATATCGAATATATATTTTGCTATCACTATAGCAATAGGGATGAGATAGCTTATTATAAATTGTACCAAAGAGTTTGTATTGATGGCCCAGGTTGGCATCTGGATAAGCTTCTGATAGAATTCATTGATTTGGTTAAATTGCTCTAATATTCTCTGTAGATTTTGATCATTGGCGATTTGAACCTCTGTATGTGGCTGAGAAAGTATGAAGCGGAATTGCTCGTAGTATCTTTGTAAATAGCCTTGAAGATAGCGCAATTCCTGAGTGCGAGCCTGGCTTAATTTATAATGAATATTGAAAAAGGGATAAAAGAAAAGGAAAGGTGCCAGGGTTGTATAGGCAATGATTCCAAACCAGGTAATAGGAGAATCCCATTCCATGATAGCACTTCTTCCTACATTTACCGCCAGAAATACGCCCAAAAGACAGATGATAAAATTGCTGGCAAGACTTACTTTCCCAAATGTCGCCATTCCAGCACAACCATCATGGTGGACTGGATGCAGAACCAGAGGACAGCGTCTTTGCTTGAATTGCCATCCTACCGAAATCAAAAGCTTTATGATAAATAAGGCAAATACATAGTAGGTTATGACCGAATGGAAATAGCGGGTATACCATCCTAATGATCCTTCGCTCAGAGAATTCCATAATCCTACTTTACGCATCGCTATCAGATGAGAGAGGGATAATGCTATGATCATAGCAATGATAGGAAACAGGGGAGAAACGAATAAACGATAGAATTTTTCAAATCGGGCTGATTCTTCAGGTCGCTCCATTCCCTGATATACCAGGCCAGTCCGTATTAGATTGTAGTGCTTTTGTATCATGCGATAGAAATAATAGATAAGAGTGCTTCCCAAGGGGGCATTGAGCAAATAATTAAGACGGCCAGCAAAATCTTCGGTAAAGGTCATGATATTGCGATCACAGGAAAACTGATTGATAAACAGAAGGATGGGCTGCCAAAAACTATTTTCACTTTGAGGCAGATAAGGAGCAAAAGTACGATTGATCAGTGCCCATGCAATCACGACTACGCCATCGAGGATAAAAAACAGAGCAAAAATAGAAACAATAGAAAGCCTTGTCTTTTCAAAGAAAACACCAATTGGATCATTGTTCATCCAGCATAGATCTTCCTGCATATCGGAAGAAACAGAAGGTTTACGTAAAGTAAAAACGAAAACCAGAGCGATCAGCAGAAGGCTTACCAGTGTTCCGCTCCAGGCTTTCTTCGTATGTTGTGCTGTTTGCCATTCTTTTACCTGGTTTTGGATTTGCTTATATTGCTGCTCTTGTTCTTCAGTCAAGCCCGATTCCTGTAGCATCTGCATGGCCAGTATTGCCTCTTGTCCTGCTTGTATATCCTGCTCTTTTTGAAACCTTTGCATAGATTCTTGTGCTTTGGATGCTAAGGCTTGCAAAATATTTTTTTGTATTTGTTGGATTTTTTCTATATCTTTGCTTTGGGGATAGTAGTTACTAAAGCTGCTACAAGCGATTTTAGATTCTTTGAGAAAATTTAATTTTCTATAGTTATTCTGACTTTTTTCAGCGAGCTGGTAGCTTATTTCTGCCAGAGATCCAAGTAAAGACTCTCGAATCAAAGTCCAGCTCAGGTATTTGGGCTTTACATCCCTGATGTATAGAAGCCAGCTATGAATCTTTTCTGAAGAAATGGGGAGAGATTTTATATAGCGAAAGATATACTGATAGGTCTCAGGTAAAATTTCTTCTTTGTTGAATTGCTCTGGAGTAAAAAGTTGGTCCATCCAGTCCAGGCTTTTTATAAGATAAGGAAATCCCTGTTCTTCTTTCCCATTTTCGCATAAAAATCTTCCATAGTGGAAAACAATATAGATTTGTACTTTATATAATTTTTTGCGTATAGATTGTACTAAAATTTCTTCAATATGAATCTGCAATGTTTCCAGTCCATTCTCTTTTACTATATTCTGTGGCAAATTTTTGAAAAGAATATCAGCATCATATTTTTCAATAGGAAGAATTTTTTCATCTTTAAATAAATCAGGGAAATCTTGTCCCAGGAGAGATAGAGTAAAGATAAAAAGAAGAAATAAACAAAGAGAAATTTTCATAAAAAATAACCTTTCATAACATTATTTTTTCCAACGATTTAAAGTCGTTATAATTTCAGAGATAGCCTGGTCTTTTTCTTTGTCTAAAACAACGACATGATAAGAATTTTCAAAATAACGTAGTTTCTTATCTTTGCTATCGATAGCATTGAGTAGTTCCTGGCTCATTTTAGGATCGGCACTTTTATCGTGTACTCCATGAAGGATAAGTGTTGGGCTTGTTATATTAGAAAGCTTCTGGCTTGTAATAGACGCAAGCTCAAATAGAGAAGCTGTGGTCGATACAGGAAGATAACGATATTCCACAAATTCTTTACGCAGATTTTCATCTCCAATTCCAGCAGGAGCGACTTTCCTGAGATATTTTGTCTTATACATTATCTTGTGGAGTAGATGGAAAATGTTTTCTGGTGCTATTCCTATCACTTTGGGGCATCGCAAGAAAGGCGCAATCAGGATGATTCCATCTACAGGATTCATCTGGGCTAGACGCAACGTAAGGGTTCCCCCTGTAGAAAAACCAACTACCCAAACCCTGGCATATTTTTGTTTGAGCTCCAGATAGTTTTTTTCAACCTTGCTATACCAGTCGTTCCAGGTTTTGCTTGCCAGATCTTTAGGCGTTGTTCCATGACCGGGCAGCATCATGGCATAATAATCATACCCTTGTTTTTTTAATTCTTCTGCCAGGTATTTGTATGTGGCAGGAGAATCACAATATCCATGTATTAGAAGGCAAACTTCTTTTTGGCCAGGACGGAGATAGGATAGTTCAGAAACAGAGATGCTATGGCTGGCAAGATCTTTTTCTAGCTGTTTTTCCACCCATTTCCCATAAAACATATCAATAACCATAAGCCCTATTAAAAAAAATACAATAAAAATAAAAAAAACTCTAAATCTTTTTTTCCATTTTGATTCTGATTTTGCTATTGTAGAGAAAGATTCTACAGACATGATGTTTTCCTTAAATTCGGTATGGGGTTTATACCCGTCCGCAGTATATATTCTAATCTTAGCCCCGAAGGGGCGAAATATGATAGCCAGGGGCAACGCCCCTTGTAATTTGTAAAACCTATTATCGCTTAAAAGTGTGCATAAATCAACAACAATCTTGATGTTTAGCAAGAGCGATACTATAGAATCGTAGAATTATTTTGACATAGCAACTAAAAAAAGATAGTATTTTGGCAAATGAATCAAGTGAGGATTTCAGAATGAATGGCAAAATCACTATTTTACAAGGCAATAATCAAGGCCTTTCTATGACCTTGCGTTCCAATCGCAAAACGGTTATAGGAAGAAGCCATAAGTGCTCTTTCTGTCTGAAAGATAGCAAAAGTTCAAGCAACCACTGCGAGATCAGTGAGCAGGAAGGCCAATTTTGGATAGCAGACTTAGCGAGCAAGAATGGTACATATATAAATGGGAAAAAAATAGACAAAGTTGTGCTGAACGATAAAGATGAAATACAAATTGGGACAACATTGCTATTGTTTGAAATTTCGATTCCTAAAGTAGTACATGAATCCTTTAGTGAAATCACACAGGTTTTTGAAGAGCAGGAAAGGCAGGAAGAAAGATCTGAAAGTCTTGGAAACTATCGAATATTACAACATATTTATAAAAATGAATATACAAGTATTTATAAGGCGGAAAATAGAAGTCATAAAAATATTGTACGTCTTCAAATGTTTTCCTGGTCTTCAGCATTAGAAGAGAGCAGAAAAGAACAATTGGAATACAAGCTGCGAGCCTTTCAATCTTTAAAAAACCCTTGCATAGTTCCTGTTTATGATATTTTCTGGGAAAAGGAGAAATGTATCCTTATTGGCGATTATGTCGAAGGAAAAAATCTTTATGAGATAATACAAGAGAAAAAAGCTCTGTCTCCTGGAAAAGCTATAAAAATCCTTTTAAACATCGCTGCAACTTTGGACTATCTTCATTCTAAAGGCTATTCCCATGGAGGGCTTTGTATACATAATGTTTTAATAGAATCTGGGACAAAGTGCGTCAAATTGCTGGATATATCGTTATACCAATTTTTACAAGAAAATGGGCTGGTGTTTTCGCAATGGCAGACAGAAATGCTTCCCTACCAGGCCTCAAATCTTACGACTATACAGCAAGATATATTTGCTTCAGGGTGTATTCTCTGCTATCTCATTACAGGAAACCTCTCTCTGTCTACGGATTCTGATCTGCCAGAGGATATAAAACAAATATTGGAAGATATATTGTTGCAAAAAAATATTCCTTCTGCCAGAAGTTTTTATAAAACGCTGCTTCAAACCTTGGAAAAGCATAAATGAACAATACTTTAGGATGTCTATATGCTAAAATTAGCAACAGAAGAACTACTAAAAGTCGTAGAAGGAAAAATAGGAAACAATCCGTCTATATTTAAAGAAATACATGGCTTGAGTACAGATTCCCGTACTATTTCTGAAGGACAATGCTTCCTTGCCTTGAAGGGTGAAAACTTTGATGGACATAATTTTGTGATGGAAGCATACAAAAAAAATGCAGCAGCCATAGTTGTCAACAGAAACTATGCTAATGACAAAATCTTAATTCCTATCATTCAGACAGATTGTACTCTACAGGCATTAGAACGAATTGCTTCTTACTATTATAAAAAATTTCATCTGCTCCGTATTGCAATTACAGGTTCTGTGGGAAAGACCACATCCAAGCATCTTGCTTGCAGTCTTCTTTCTTCTCGCTTCAATGTATTAAAATCGCCTAAAAGTTTTAATAACAATATAGGGGTTCCTTTAACTTTGCTTGAAATAGAGCCAGAACACCAGGTGCTTGTCATGGAATTAGGGGCAAATGCACCAGGAGAAATTATGCCTCTATCTAAAATGGTTAAGCCAGATATAGGCCTTATTACCTGCATTGCGCCCTGCCATCTGGAAGGCTTTGGCAGTCTTGCAGGAGTAGAACAAGCGAAATCAGAGCTTCTCCTGGGGATGTCGAAAGAAAGTGTTTTCATAACCAATGCTGATGACCCTGCCTGCCGTAGAATCGCCCAAAAATTTCCTGGGAAAGTGATTACCTTCAGTTGCGAGCAAGAAAGCAATCTTCAGGCAAAAAGAATTCAAAGACAGGAGAATGGCATTTCGTTTGAAATGGAAGGCGATTGTTACTTTTCTCCTTTGCCAGGCACCCATAATATTTACAATCTTCTGGGAGCCATAGCTATAGCTAGAGAAGCTGGGATGACGAGAGAAGAGATAAAGACCTGTATAGCAGGATTATCTTTACCTGCTATGCGTATGGAAGTAACAGAGGTCAAGGGGATAACCATAATCAACGATGCTTATAACGCTAATCCCAAATCCATGTCTTCTGCTCTGGAATGCCTTGGCCAATCCAAGGCCAAAAGGAAAATAGGCATTTTGGGAAGTATGCTGGAATTAGGGAAAGAAAGCCAGAATTTTCATTACATGATAGGGCAGGAAGCTGCCCGACAGAATTTGGATTTTCTTTTTGCAGTAGGGAAAGAAGCTCAAGATATTGCTTTCGGGGCAAAAGATTCAGGAATGAAAGAAGAAAAAATCTTCTATTTTGAAAACAACACAAATATCGAGAAGGTTCTTTTACCTCTGTTGAAAGAAGGTGATAGCATTTTGCTAAAAGCTTCCAGAAGGGTAAAATTGGAAGATTTTGTTACGATAATTACAAACTATTTATCAAAGTAAAAGCTTATTGCTTGAGGAAAAAATGTTGTACTATATTTGCTGGGATTGTTTTGCTAAACCTATTGAATTTCTAAAGTTTACAGACCATATCACTGTAAGAGGTGCTCTGGCTTTTTTTACAGCCTTTATGATGGGCATTCTTTTTGGCCCTATTGTTATTGAAAAACTTAAGAAAATGCAGTTCATGGATGCGTGTGATAAATCTCCATGCGAAGACCTGCGCAATAACAAAAAGAAAAAAAATACTCCTACTATGGGCGGCGTTCTGATAGTCTTTTCCTTTCTTTTTTCCATTTTTTTATGGGCCAGACTGGATAATCACTATGTGTGGTGGGCTATTCTTTCCACTTTTGGCTTTGCTCTTGTTGGACTTCTGGATGATGTCATCAAAGCTTTCAGCAACAAGAAAGGGCTGACTGCAAGAGGAAAGTTTTCTTTATTGCTCGTTGTGTCTGTTTCTCTGTCCATAGTTTTATGGAAAACAATAAAAGATAACCCTGACTTGCTTTATCTCTATTTTCCCTTTCTGAAGGCTTTAAAAATAAATCTGGCTATAGGCGGAGGCATTCTTTTCATCCTTTTTGCGACTTTGGTTATCATAGGCAGCTCTAATGCCGTCAATTTGACAGATGGTCTTGATGGGCTGGCGATTGGCTGTACTATCATTGTCAGTACAACCCTGAGCATTATCTCTTATATTGTAGGGCGGAGAGACTTCTCTTCCTATTTGGAAGTTACATATATTCCAGGCTCTGGAGAGCTTTCTATATGCTGTCTTGCTTTAGTAGGTGCTGGACTTGCCTATCTTTGGTTCAATGGCTTTCCTGCAAGTGTTTTTATGGGGGATTGTGGGTCTTTGATGCTAGGAGGCTTTCTAGGCTATGTAGCCGTAGCCTTACGCCAGGAAATCCTTTTGGGCATCATAGGAGGCATTTTCGTATTGGAAGCGATTTCTGTCATGATTCAGGTTTTCTGGTTTAAGCTTACCAGAAGGCGTGTGTTTCGATGCGCTCCTATCCACCACCATTTTGTACTCAATGGCATGGAAGAAAGCAAAGTAGTCATGAGATTCTGGATTATAGAAATCTTCCTCGCTATTTTTGCCCTTGCGACACTAAAGCTGCGATAAGCTTGA
>CALKWO010000298.1 GCA_938003875.1 uncultured bacterium | reverse complement strand
AGATTAAGATTAAGATTAAGACAAAACTATAATTTCCTATACAGCCAGTTAAAGGATATTTACCAAAGACGCAGGGATTGCGCTGGCGTTCGGCTTTTGAGCAGACATGACTTTTTCGGCGCAACCCTGCGGCTACAAGATGTATGATAGTTCTCTTACATTTTTCTCATGTATCTTGGCTTAGGCGCATAGGGAATCTTAGGGTCGCGTTTGCTGAAGGTCATGATCAAATCTGCTACAGCCAGAGCAGCCATATTTTCTGTGGTTGGTGTTGTAAGGACAAACTGGGCTTTTGTGGAACGAAGGAACTGGCCTACTTCTATAATGCGTAGCATATCGAGATGGGCATTGTGTTCGTCCATGATAAAAAAGCCGCTTGCACCTTGCTGTTCGATGCGGGAGAGAGCAACCAGGAGAATCAAGCTGGAAATAACGTCCTGTCCGCCAGAAAGGGATTTGTCCCGTATATCCACTTCATGCTTCTGGTCAAAAGCAACTTTGATGCTAAGGCGGGCATCTTCCACAAGGGTTTCGCCTGTTCCTAACTCCAGAGCTACTTTCATTCTACACCCAGCGAGTTCAGCCAATTCTTTCACTGCTTTGCTATAGAATGTAACCGTCTGTACAATCATGTCTTTATAGTCTTTGCGACAGTATTCCAGTTCTTGGGTTCTTTGCTTCTGGTCTTCTTCCTGCCTTTCGAGCTGGCGTTTTTTCATGTCCAGTTGTTGCTGCTCATAGTCGTAGAGACTGATGAGGGTAAGATCTTTGCATCCAATGAACATTTCGATTTCATGCTTGACCTCCAGTAGCTTGTGTTCCATCCATTCTGGCTTTTCGAGCTGGTCGGGAGTGTAAGATAGCTTGCCTCCTGCGGGAATTTGTTTGTCCAGCTCTTCTTTTTGCCATCGCAATTGTTCCAGAATTTGCTCTCTCTGCATCCAGAATTCATCAATCTGGCGAAATTCTTTTTCGATTCGGTCTTTTTCTTTTTGCAATTCTCGAATCTGGTTCAGGATGCGGTTGCGCTCTTCGGCTAGCTTGTCCAATTCTTGTAGTGTCTTTTGCTTTTCTTCTATCCATTTATGAGAAGTCTTTAAAAGCTCATCGCCTTCTTTTTTCAAGCTTTTATACATATCTTGAGAGCGTAGCCATTCTTCTCTTTTTTTGATGATAGCGACTTGCCTTTCCTGTTCTCGCATATCTTGATTGGCTTTTTGCATCTGGGATTGTAGCAGATTGATCTTTTCTTCCCATTCCAGGAGTTGCTCTCTGATTTCTGTTATCTGCTTTTCCATCGCAAGCCCACCGCAGAAAAATCGCACGTCTCTGGCGATAAAAATACCACCTCTTCTGTCCTGGCGATACCCCTGGACGGTTATGGTGATTTTATCTCTATAGCGATGACCATCTTCTATGGTATCTACGAGAATTATGTCATTGAGAACAGGCAATCTTCCACTGATTCTCTTGTCCAGAATCCTCAGATTGGCAAGCACAGAATTGGGCTGGATATTACGAGGAAGAGCGACCTCTTCAAAAGGACTGATATAATTAGAATATCGGTGTCTTTCCCCTAATTTTTTAGCTTCCAGAAAATCCGAGGAAGAAACATAGAGAGAAAATCTGTCTCTGCCTAAAAAGGCTTCTATCGCAAGTTGCCACTTGGGATCTATGATTTCTATGCCTTCTGCGAACAGGAGGTTATCTATTCCCTTGCTTGCAAGAATTTCTCGGAATTCGTAGATTTCCGCAGGAAAAGAAGGCCTCTTGCTCTTCGTGATTTGCTTGCTTTCTTTTTCATAATTAGCAAGATCCTGGCGTGCCTGCGCCAGCTTGTTCTTTGCCTGATAGTAAATTTCCTGTAGTTCTTCCAGCCTGGCTTCCATTTCTTTCACAGGCAAATCCTGAGGAATATCTTCGCATTCTCTGCGCAAAGAATCCAGCCTCTGCCATTCAGAATTGCAACGACCGATTTGCTGGTGGAGCTGGTTGATTTCTCGCTCCTGCTCTTGCTGTTTTTGCTTGAGTTTTTGCTGATCTTGTTCCATCCCACTGATAGAGCCTTTCAGCATATCCTGCTCATTTTCAATGGCCTTCTGTCTTTTCAAAAAATTGGCTTTTTTTTCTGTGACATCTTCTTTATTTTTTTCCAGATCATGGATTTGGTTGAGTACCTGATACCATTTAGCAAGAGGCAATTTTTCTTTTTCTATCAAGTCTTTTTCTTCTAAAAGCTCTCTATAGGCTTGTGCCTGCTTAGCCTGCTTCTCTAAAGTCAGCGTTTGCTGGCAAATCTTGTTGTATTCAGCTCTTAGCTCAATCAACTGCTGAGATGACCGTCTGTAATTTCGCCTTGCTTCTTCATATCTTTTGATGATTTCACGGTTTCCCGTGATATCCATAACCAGTTGTAAAAGTTCCTCAGGAGAAAGCTGGCCGATTCTGTCTGTTTCGCCTTGTTCCAGAGCGATCAACTTTAGCGTAGACCTTGATACTCCTGCTTCTTCCAGATGCCTGGAATATTGCAAGGATTTCAAACCATTTTTCAGGTTTTTCATTTCCTCTAGGGATATATCGCCTTTGACAATAAAATATTCTTTATCTATTTTTTGTGGCCCACGATTGTAAATCATGCAAACTAAAGATACATCTACATCTCCATAGATTCCCAGATGGGCAAAGGGCCTTCTTCCTCCTATAAGCTGATTTGTGACAACGCCTTTTATCATAGCGATTTCAACATCAGGCTGGATATAGTGATGAAGAGTACGACTCTTGCTTAATCTGGGGCCGTTGAGCAAAACTCTCAGTGCATCCAAAAAAGTTGTTTTTCCACTACCATTGGGACCTACTAAAAGAATGATATCCCCATCCAAAGGCACTCTGTAATGAGGATAGCAATCCCAATTCATCAATTCCAACGCTTTAAAATGAAACATCATCTTTCCTTAATTTTCCCGGAGTGTTATCCTGGGAAGAGTACAAAATACTTTTTTCTATATTTAGCTCATGCTGGATGAGCAGTACTAGGAGAATATCATCTTCCTCAGCTTATTCTTCTATGTCTGCCTCCTGACCGAATTCTTCGCCTTCTTCCTGGGCTTCTTGTTCCAGCTCACTGACTTCAACCATTTCTTCCTCTTCGTCATCCAGGAAATCTTCTTTTTCCTCGTCTTCATCTCCTAATCCTGCCAGTTTATAGGCAAGGGCGGAGCGTTTGATTTCATTTCCCATCTGGTGTCCGTCAATGAGTAAGTCCAGAAAGATTCCTTCTGTGATAATCTCGTTATGAATGCGAATGAATTGCAATCGGCTGAGACGTGTCAGGATAGCCTTAAAGAATGTCTTTGAACTAAAGTGTTCGCCAAATTCTGCCCAAAGCTCTTTCATTTTAACGAAAATTTTATGGGATTCCTTTTTTTCTTTTTCCAGGATATCCTCTTCTTCTTTGGAGAGGGGTTCTGAAACAGGATCTGGCTGAGCAGGATTTAGCTCTGGTGCAATCAAATCGCCTTGAGACAAAGCCACTGGGACTTCCTGGGCAATTGGATTCAACTGTTCTAAAGGAGTAGTGTCGGCTTCTTTTGTTTTTATAGAAGATTCCATCGAAATTCTTTTGGGCAGAATCAACTTACACCATAAGATTACAAGCATGGCAATCTCGCTGTTTTTCAGCCCCAGGTTATTGGATTGGTCTATGGTTTCCTGAGTCTTGGGTTGGAAACGCACGGCATAAAAAGGAGAATATGTATTGAGGACAAGCTCCAGACCGACCTGCGCTAGCTTGTCCTGGACTTCTCTGAGCAAATGTTCATCTAGCTCGAGATTAGGAAATTCTGTTTTTTTTACATACCCTTGTCTGAGCAAACGAGAGCATAAAAGGGTAGCTTCTTCATTGGTATAATCCATCGTTCTTTTCCTCTGCCTGGGTAACAATACCCCGTGTAATTTCTTTGACCCCAGAAAAGGGATCATTTATTATAGCTGCTGAAGCTTGGGCTTCATCGCCTGGATACTCGATCTTCAATCTAGGACAACTTTGTTTCTGGATAAAATCCATCTGGTTGGGAATGTCGCCACTTTCCATGAGAGAAAGCATACAAAATCGAAAGCATGAGTTACTCCAGCTTTCATAGGGGACAAATCCTTCTATGGTAAAGCTATTGTCACGAGAAAGTCTGTGCTTGACCTCTCCTACGAGATTCAGGAAACGACTCTGAGTAACCATATTTTCCTTGCTTTCATCTACCATTTCCACAGCAGACCACCCTCTGCGCTGTTCTTCTATTCTTTCTTTTTCGATCTGCCACTCTGTTTCATAAATCATGAGCTGTGGAACCACATCGGCTATAAGAATAGGCGGAGAAATAGCACTACGACCCAATTGGGCAAGACTGTCCACGGTAGAGGTAATCAGAAAAGTATTGATATCATGCTGTGTCAGGGATTGGTCCGCCAGGATAATTCGCCTTGCAACAAGATCGTTTTGCACACGCTGTACATGAGAAAGCCTGGAATGGAAAGAAGAAAGCCTCTCATGGATTTCTTGCTTAAGGCGATAGGCATTGTAGTCGTTCGTTGGCAGATTTTCCAGATGTTTTCTGGATTTTACGGCAATATCGAACTGCATCCTGATCCGACGATTCAATTTTCTTACCAGATATTCTGATTTGCTTTCCAGGGTATTCTGGATTTCATTGTCTATGCGAATCAGTTCGTTCAAGAACATCCTCAATGTATTGGTCGGATCATTCTGGTACATCTCTAGCAGAGTAAGCGATGAAATATTCGCTCCTAGTGCATCTGGTGCTTTTTCTTGCTGCACTAGAGCAACCAGCATAGTAAGAATGCTTCGGCCAAAAGTAGAAAGTTTGTATGTGCCATCAGCAAAATTCAGCCATCCGCTCTTGCTGAGCTGCCATATAAGCCTTTTTCTATGATTTTCCTGTAGCCAATAAAGCCCATTGGCCAGATCTTGAGGCGTCCAATCGGTCTTTTCTTTGTCTTGGGAAAAGAAAAAAAGAATTGCAAACTTAACCCAGAAATCATTTAAATTGTTTCTTACAAGCTCTTTAAAGAGGGTAAAAAAAGAAGTACAACTCTGCGCTGTCTTTAAGGCAGGAACTTCTTCTAAGGCAATATCTGCTTTTAGATACGAAGCAAGAGAAATTTCTTCTGTATCTTTCTGGGATTTTTCGTCAAAATTTTCTATATCATTTATTTCTTTACTTTCTAATTCGTTATCTTGCATATCTACCAATCTTATAGAAAAAAATTTTAAAACTGAATAATCATGGAATGGAATTTTAATAAATTAAGGAAGCGATTACAATAAAATTTTATTGCTTTTGCTCTTGTTTATGGTATTCTAAAGAGAATTGGCAATTTCTGAAAGTCTTTTTTTATTCAATAGATTTCTGATTCTACAGGCGATTATCAGGCAGATAGCTTTCCAATATATCAAGCCAGATTTATTTCCTTATTTTTTCCATTCTAGCAGAAATCAAAATCTCAAAATTTTATTCCAGACCTTCATGAATTGCTTTCTAAATTGAAAAATTAAAGAATTAAGAAATATCCTCTGGAAAGGAGCGATAGAGGTGGATCTCCTGATCAATGTAGCAGTTGCTATGGCAGGTCTGATGTTAGGTTTTATACTCCGCCTCTTGTGGAATAAGATATCGGAAGGAACAGCAAAAAACGATGCGTCTCTTATTATCGAAGATGCAAGAAAAGACGCAGAGAGACTGCTAAAAGAGGCTGAATTCAAAGCCAAAGAAAAATCCTTTCAACAAAAAGAAGCTTTTGAAAATGAAATGGCTTCTATCCGCAAGGAACTTCGGAGCATAGAAAAAAGATTGATTCAAAAAGAAGAAAGCTTAAATGAAAAAGCTATCCAAATGGAAAGCCGCGAAAGCCATTTGAATCAGATAAAAGAAAATTTGCAGCATGATGAAAAAAAACTTCTGAAACGCAGCCATGAACTAGAGCAACTGATCGAAACAGAGCATAGAACTTTACATGAAATAGCAGGACTGAGCAAAGAATCTGCAACCCAGATGCTTTTAAAGAAATTAGAAGAACAGTTGGAAGAAAATATAGTCGGTCTGATTGAAAAAAGCATGGCTAAAGCAAGGATGGATGCTGCCCGTAAAGGGCGAGATATTCTTGTTATGGCAGTGCAAAGATGCGCTGTGGAATTTACCGCAGACAATGTCGTTTCCACCATAGATATTCCTAATGATGAGATGAAAGGACGTATCATTGGTAGGGAAGGGCGCAATATACGCGCTTTCGAAAAAGTAACAGGCATTGATGTCATTGTTGATGATACACCAGGAGTCGTTGTCGTATCGGGTTTTAATGCAATAAGACGAGAAATAGCCCGCAGAGCCATGGAGAAGCTGATTTTGGACGGACGTATCCATCCTGCCAGAATCGAAGAGTTGGTAGAGCAAACAAAATTGGAGATGCAGGATATTATCAAAGAAAATGGTAAGCAGGCTGCTTATGAAGCCAATGTACAAAATCTTCATCCACTGGAAACAGAACTCATTGGGAAAATGAAGTATCATACTTTGCTAGGCCAGAATTTGCTCCAGCATACTATGGAAGTCTGTCATCTTACGGAACTGATAGCTGGGGAATTGAATATGGATATAAGCCTGGCAAGAAGATGCGCCTTGCTTCATGATATTGGCCGTGTGGCAGATGAATCTTATGAAGGAAACCATGCTCAGATAGGTGCCGACATAGCCAAGCGTTGTAAAGAGCCGCTGGAAGTCGTCAACTCTATAGCTGCCCATCATGAAGATGTTCCTGCCCGATCTCTTTACGCTATTCTATTGCAGGCAGTACATAGCATTGTCCTGGAAAGACCAGGTGCTCGTAAAATATCTCTGGAAAGGCACATCAAACGGCTCCAGCGTTTGGAAGAAATCGCTCTTTCTGTTCCTGGTGTCGAAACCGCATACGCTATTCAGTCTGGAAGAGAAATCCGATGTATTGTCAATGCAGATACTGTTCCTGATAACAAGGCTATTCTTTTGTGCAGGCAGATTGTCAATAAAATAGAAGAAGAAATGACATACCCAGGAGAGATCAAAATCGCCCTGGTTCGTGAAACAAGAATTGTCGAATACGCAAGATAGGAACTGTACTATGTTTGAAAGCATTTCTCCCCTGGAATATCGCTATCTGGATATTCCTGAAAGCGATAATTTACGGAAATATTTAAGCGAAGAGGCTTTTATCGCCTATCTTGCTCAGGTAGAAGTAGCTCTTCTTAGAACGTATGTCCATCGTGGTTTATGCCCTCAGGAAATTTTGGAAAAAGTACAAAAAGCCGCCCAGGAAATTACAGCAAAAGAAGTCTATGATGAAGAGAAAAAAATCCATCATCAGATACGTGCTCTTGTAAATTGCCTTGTCCGTAAGGCAGGAAGCGAAGCAGGGAAATGGATTCATCTGGGGGCAACCAGCCACGATATTCTTTGTACAGCAGATTCTTTACGATATAAAGATTTTGTTTTCCAGATGCTTTTACCTTGTCTTATTGATCTGGAAAACAATCTTATCCATCTGGCACTTAGAGAAAAGAATACTCCACAAATCGGGAGAACGCATGGGCAACATGCAGTTCCTATCACGTTTGGTTTTGCTCTTTCGTCTTATGTGGCAAGGCTAGGAAACAGAATCCTTAGTATAAAAAAATTTGCAGACGGGCTAGTTGGCCAATTTTCGGGAGCAGTAGGTGCATATAATGCCCAGAGCATTCTTGTGGATGATCCTCTTTCTTTTGAGCAAGAATTTTTATCCATTCTGAATCTTAACATAGCAGATCATACGACTCAAATTGTACCTCCAGAATACCTTCTGGATTTACTGCATGGACTTATTTCTACCTTTGGGGTTCTGGCAAATTTGAGCGATGATATGAGGCATTTACAACGTTCTGAAATCGATGAGATTGCGGAAGCTTTTAGCAGCGAACAGGTCGGATCTTCTACGATGCCTCACAAACGAAATCCCATCAATTTTGAAAATGTGAAATCTCTATATAAAACTTTTGCGCCAAGAATGATGACATACTATCTTGATCAGATTTCCGAGCATCAGCGAGATCTAAGCAATTCAGCTTCATCCCGCTTTATCTCAGAAATTTTTTGTGCCCTTTTTCTCGCTGCCCGACGTTTATCGAAGACTATGTCTAAAATTGTTTTGAATAAAGAATCTCTGCAACGAAATCTTCAGCAGAATAAAGATAAAATACTGGCAGAACCATACTATCTGATACTTGCCAGATATGGCCGCCCTGATGCTCATGAAATAGTAAGAAGATGTGTGCAAAACACTGAGCAGGGGCTTATGGAAATAGCCAGAACATTGCCTGATCTGACGGATAAAGAAAAGCATATTCTCCAAAGTCCAGAAAATTATCTTGGTCTTTCGGAAAGAAAAACAGAAATAGTCTGTCAGAAATGGGAAAAAATTATGCAAGAACTAGCAATCGGTAAAATCTTTTAAAAAATCATTGCAGATCACAAGGATTTATAGTAAGATAAAAGAGTATACTTTTATGCTACAGCACTTCTCACTTGCGTTGCATACAGAGTCAAATAATATGCGATTTAA
>CALKWO010000297.1 GCA_938003875.1 uncultured bacterium | reverse complement strand
GGCTCTTCTTTCCAGCGAATTTAACAAAGGCAAGATCGAAGGCATCAAAGAAGGCATCAAAGAAGGCGAAATCAAGGGGAAGATTGAAGGATTAGCAATGCTTTTGAAAATTAGGTTTGAAGAAAGAGGAGTACAGTGTATGCCAAAAATTCGTTCCATACAAGATTTGGATAAACTCAATTCCCTTCTTTCTCTTGCTATGAATGCTCAAAACATCGAAGAATTCGAGCATTCCCTTTCTGCTTGTTTATAGTCGATATGATCAAAGTTATGCGAAAAATGGATAAAATAAAAGCACTCAAGGCAGAGATAGAGAAAACGGTAGAAAAATTCGTTTGCCGTACCCAAAGTATATTCACCCTGAAGGATGTAAAAAAATCTCTATCTCTACCTTCTCAACAAGCCAAATTCATCGAATCGGCGATAGAAGAAGTTTTGAAGTCAAATCCATGTATATTTTATAATGAAACTTTTAGAGATTGCCGCATGAGGGCGGATTATTTCTATAAAGCCAATTTTTTATTGATTCCAGATGAGGAAGAAATGGAGAAAGGTATTCTTATCCCTGGACATCGGTTCATTCCGTTTTCTGGGATTGATGTGTTACCTTTCCAATGTAAGCTACAGCTTCCTGATGGAAGTGCTATACCTATGAAAATTGTGCATGAACGATTGGAAGAAATGATTCCTTATCATAATCTTCTTGGAAGAGAAGAAATCATAGGCTATACACTTCTAAATGATAGTTCCAACGAGAGAGCTTTTAAGCGGGAAGACCCTACAAAAAATATCATGGCATTCCGTGTCTTTGATATGAAAAATATCTATGCACTATATGATTTTAAACAGGGGGATGCTTTTGTCGCCACCGTTTTAAATTGGAAGAAAGGGATATATTCTATAGAATATTTTCCTTCCAGGCATTTAAAAAATATTCCAAATACACAGCCAGAGCTTACCATTTCTTGGAAAATGCCTTCGATGCCGTATTCGAGCGTTTTGAAAAAACGATAGCAGTTTCAGAACAGGCAGCTCAAGCTTTTTTTGCTGCAGATGATGAAGTAATGGAATTTCCAGGCATTCATCTCGAAGGCTTTTTTCATCGCAGCAAGCGAGTGGAATTACAACCTTATGGATTGGAGACAATCCTTTGGCGGAAAAAAGCACCTATAGAATTCCAGGAAACGATCCTTCTTTTAATCAACTATCCGAAAATTGCGGAAGAAATGAAGATGCTTGATGAAATTTTAGAATACACCCCTTTGACTCATATCGAACTGGAAGCATTTATGCGTGATGAGTTGCGTCAGGGAAATGAGGAATTGCCCATGATTCTCAATCTCTGTGTCCCTGATATTCAAAATAGGAGATGTTTCACTGAAGAAGACAGACAAAAATTACAAAATTTCAAGAATTTGGCAGGAAAGCTATGGGAACTAGTCAAAGAAGATTTCCCACGAACCGAGGATGAGAAAATTACTAGACTACGATCCTATGCTTTAAAAATATGGCAAAAACATAGAAAATGGTCACGTTCGAATGGCATCTTCACCTTGGGCGATAATACTTCACGCCTTGAAATCATTAAAGTGCCACGGATCACTCGTGAATTGCGGAAAATTTTGAATATTCTGAATATTGGATTTCTCCAAAAACTTTATGAAACCAAAATCATTGCAACCATGCTCAGGGAAATCAAGAAAGATGTTGATCTTCTGGAGAATCCAATAGATCGCACGGATATCATTGAGATACCTGAGTTACAAAACGATAATGGCAGCCTCAAGAAAAAGCGAAAATTTAAGCCAAACAATCCCGAAAATAGCATATACAATCTCAAAATTTCCCTACTTGGGACACAACCGAAAATTTGGCGAAGTGTAGAGGTAAAAGGCAGTACTACGCTTATCTCCTTACATGATATTATCCAAAATATCATGGGTTGGGAAAACTATCATCTCCATAGATTTTGGAGCCATTCGCTAAAGACATATAGCGAAGAGGAACAATGGTGCTTACACCATATAGTAGAAGATGCTGGCGACAGATTTTTCTATGAATATGATTTCGGCGACCGATGGCAGCACGAAATTTTATTGAAAAAAGTATCCATCCAAGATGAAACAAAGGAATATCCGATATGCACCTCAGGTCAGTACGCTTCACCTCCAGAGGATTGCGGAGGGATTTATGGATTTCGGCATCTTCTGGCAGTTATGCAAAAGCCCCGAAGTCATGAGTACCTGGAAATAGTCGAGTGGTTAGGAAAACCATTCGATCTCAAAGCCTTTGATATCCAAAAAATCAATAGCAGGCTACATCGGAATAAACGATAAGAATTACCTTTAGCGATGAGAATCAAATAACTTCCCCATTTTTCCTTTACCGCACTTCTCACTTGCCTTGCATACAGAGTATACATCGGATTCAAAGGAATTTATCCCATAGAGCAGACTATTGTCTTTCGGAAGCTTCTTAAAATCCAATGATCAAAAATCAAATGACCAAAGGAACCAGAGTATCATTCTCTTCCAGCGCGAACCGCAAAAACACGGGTGACGCGGCTGTAGCTGCGGTTGCCCCAACCCTCGACGCCGTCGTGAAAGTCGAAGCACCACGCAGACGAAGAACCTTCAGTCTCTCCGCTCCATACCCATAAGTAATCTCTAGGTGATACAAACACCCTATCTATGTTGTACTTTCCTTTCCCTTTCTCATATATCGTCGGCAGCTCGTTTCTCGTAGGCATACGCCAGCCACTTCCATATCGAGATGATGGAATACTCTCTACCCACGCTTTGGCCTCATCCCAGGTTGTATCTTTGTCTGGGCCTACCAGCCATTCCAGCCCTGTCTTTGTATCCTGGATGATTCCTGACGATAGCACGCGATATCTTCCATCATCTGATGTCTTTTGCACTGCATTGGGTATGGCTTTTTCTTTTGCTATTGACGCTTGTATCTCTTGCGATTTCCTCTCTTCCTCCTGGCAAGCCTGCTGTTCTCGTTGCTCTCTCTCGATTTTCCCCTGCCCCTGACGAGCCTGCCCCTGGCTGGCTAATTCGGATAGAGCATCCAGCATCTCCCTTGCGGACTGGTATCTTTCTTCCCTATCCCCCTTCCCCCTTCAAGCAAAATTTCCTTTTGCTTTGCCTTCTCAAGACACCTTTTCTAAAAATTCTGGACAAAAATTCTATTTTCCACTACAATGCAGGGAAATTTTTCGTTTTTAAGGGTAACAAAATGCAAACAGGAATATATCCCTGGGTTGACTGTGTCTTTAAGCGTTTGTTTGCTGTTGAAGAAAATAAAGACATGCTTCTTTCTATCATCAACGCTGCTTTACTGGAAGGCCATGAACCTGGTGTCGTAGACATTACCATCCTCAATCCTTATAATCTTAAGGATTTCCTGGATGACAAGCTTAGCATTCTTGACATCAAAGCCAAAAATGCTAACCAGGAAGAATTTCTTATTGAAATCCAGGTCAAGATGTATGAGTCTTTTCCTAAACGCATTCTCTACTATTGGGCTAAAAATTATGAATCTCAGATACAGGAAGGCGAATTCTATGACAAGCTCCATCGGGTTACTATCATTGGCTTTACACTAGAATCCCTCCCTATTCTCACAAATTCTTACTACAATCTTTATAAGATTCTCAATACCCAAAAACACAGCTCTGTCTTTTGTGATGATTTACGCATTGCTACTATTGAACTTTCTAAATTTGAAAGAAAGGAGGAATCTATGAGCGAAATGGAAAAATGGACTTATTTTCTTAAATATGGCAACACTCTGGAGGAAGACAATCTCCCTCCTACCATAGAAACTCCTCAAATTCGTAAGGCTGTCAGGGAACTGAACAAATTTTCTCTGGACAATGAACAACGTGCACGCTACGAGGCTAGAATGAAATCCATGAGAGACGGACAGGCTCTTCTTTCCAGCGAATTTAACAAAGGCAAGATCGAAGGCATTAAAGAAGGCATCAAAGAAGGCGAAATCAAGGGCGAAATCAAGGGTGAAATCAAGGGGAAGATTGAAACCAATCTGGAACTTCGTTTTGAATCAAGAGGATTACCCTGGATGAACCAGATTCGGGATTTACAAGATATTGACAAGCTCTCTGCTATTCTCCGCCTTGCGAAGACATCTCCTGATCTGGAATCTTGGGAAAAGGGGATCAAGTCTCTTTTATAGCAGCCTGGTCAGCCCAAACCTGCGCCTTTTGCAATAGCTTTGAGGGTATTAGGCAAAGACGCAGGGATTGCGCTGGCGTTTGGCTTTTGCGAAGACACGTTTTTTTCGGCGCAACCCTGCGGCTACAACTGCCTCTTTACTCCTTGATACAGAAAAGCCTGGCCAACCCAAATTTGCTCCTTATCAAGATAAAATTATTCGCTCTGAGATAATGTCTCTTCTAATTGATGCAACGATTTTTTTTAATAGCCAATAGTCATGTATTATCTATATTTTTTTGTTTGCAGCACTGATTTGCTGTGATATACTAGTGACGCAATATCCTCTTGTGGAATTGTATTTGCTTGTGTATGCCTCTGTGGTAAAACATCAAGCTATGTCCTATGTTAGAATAGAAAGGTAGATAGCGTTTATGCTTTTGGATTCTTTTGGAAGAGAAATTGCTTATTTGAGAATCTCTGTAACCGAATGCTGTAACTTCCGATGTGTTTATTGTGTCCCACCCGATGGCACTCCTTTCAAAAAACGGCAGGATATCTTAAAATATGAAGATATCGCTGCTATTGCAAAAGAAGCTGGAAAGCTAGGATTTTATAAGATTCGCCTTACAGGTGGCGAGCCTCTGATTAAGCATGATATAGAAAAATGCGTTGCTATGATCACAGCGACAGGTTTTTATCGAGATATTTGTATGACAACCAACGGCTCATTGTTGACAAACCAAAAGGCCATAGCTTTGAAACAAGCGGGTTTACATAGAATCACCATTTCTCTTGACACCCTGGACTCTGTCCGTTTCACGGAAATCACCCAGGGGGGCCAAATAGACAGTGTGCTTGCTGGCATTGAGGCCACGGTTGCCGCAGGTTTTGAAAATACCAAAATCAACATGGTAATTTCAGAAACCACCTTGCAATCGGAGATAGATGATATGAAAGAATTTTGCAAAAAAAAGGGCATGAAACTACAATTGATAAGCAAGTTTTCCCTTGCAAATCGTAAAGATATTAGCGTAACGGATGTTGTAGCCGACAGGCCTCCCAAATGCGAGCAGTGCAACAGAATCAGGATTACCGCGGATGGGCATGTAAAATCCTGTCTTTTTTCGGATAATGAAATTAAAATTGATTTAAATGATATTCAGAAAAGCATAATCAACGCTGTAAAAAATAAGCCAAATTATGGAATAGCATGTCATGATCGTCACATGCATCAAATAGGAGGATAAAGTGTCAGAATTTTCTCATATCGATGAAAATGGACAGATCACCATGGTAGACATTTCTGCAAAGGGTAAATCCCTTCGTACAGCAATTGCTCAAGGGGAAATCTGGATGCAGGAAATCACTATCCAGCATTTACAGGATATGCTCTTGAAAAAAGGAGATGCTCTTGCATGTGCACGAGTTGCTGGAATCATGGCTGCCAAACAGACGGCCAGCCTTATACCACTATGTCATCCACTTTTATTGAACGATGTTTCTATAGGATTTAGCGTTCTTAAAGATAGAATCGAAATTAGTGCAAAAGTGGTTTGCGAAGGTTCTACAGGAGTAGAGATGGAAGCACTCACTGCTGTTTCCATAGCTGCTCTGACACTCTATGATATGTGTAAAGCTGTCGATAAAAAGATGTGCATTCAGAACATTCGTCTTATAAGCAAAAAAAAGGATCTGCTATGACTTCATTCAAGATTGTATCTCTCAATATTTCCGAGAAAAAAGGAACTGTAAAAAGACCTGTCTCTTCCATAGAGATGAAGGAAGACTATGGAATAGTTGGAGATGCTCATGCTGGTAAGGGACATCGTCAGGTTTCTCTTCTTGCCCTGGAAGATATTGAAGAAATGCGAAAAATAAAACCATCAATACAAATAGGCGACTTTGCAGAAAATATCACCACCTCTGGAATCCAGTTGTATACTCTGCCTCTGGGAACAAGATTCACTATTGGGGAATGCGTTTTAGAATTGACACAGATTGGAAAAACCTGCCATACGGGTTGTGAAATCTTTGAAAAGGTAGGAAGTTGCATTATGCCTAAAAGAGGTGTTTTCACAAAAGTGATTCAAGGCGGAATCATTACTAAAGAAAGCTCAGCCAGTTATAAAAAAGGATAATTGCAGAATACAGGAATAAAAAAATGCAAAGGACTATTGATCTTATTATTTGTATTGTCTTAGTTTTTAGCACATCTGTTTTCTTATGGTATCTGCAGAAAGATCATAAAAATCCAGATTCCAAAGAATTGGTAGTTTCTGCTGCTGCCAGTCTTAAAGATGTAATGACCGAAATCCAGGCTACATACAAAAAATCAAACACCAAAATAGCTTTGACCTTGAATTTCGGAAGTGCTGGCACTATATCCCATCAGATACAGCAAGGTGCATTAGTGGATGTAGTTATATTTCCTTCTGTAAGGCATCTGGATGGTTTGGAAAAATCAGGCTTACTTCTGGAAAATACCAGAAAGAATCTTTTGAGAAACAGGCTGGTGCTGATCGCTCCAGCAGATTCCAAGATTCAAGATTTTGTCTCGTTGGCAGACAAAGAAGTGCGTTTGATCTCTATTGGAGAGGTTCAAAGCGTTCCTGCTGGTCAATACGCAAAAGAAGTCTTGGACAATCTCAAAATATGGGAAAAATTAGAGCCCAAATTTGTATATGCTAAAGATGTCAGGCAAGTGCTTTCTTATGTTGAGACAGAAAATATAGATGCTGGTATTGTTTACTTAACAGATGCCAAATCCAGCAATAAAGTAAAGCTCGTTGCTATGATTTCGGAAGAACTCCATTCGCCTATAGTATATCCGATTGCTATCATAAAAAATTCTAAACAAGCCCAGGAAGCAAAAAATTTTCTTGATTTTCTAGCCTCTCCAGAGGCATCGCAAATCTTTGAGAAATACGGTTTTACTAAAGGATAATGTCTGTGCCAATGGATTTTAGCCCCCTGTGGATATCGCTCATAACTGCTATTACTGCAACTTTCATCACTTTTTTTTTAGGTCTTGGTGCTGCTCATTTTATGTATACATATCATGGCAGGATGAAAGTATGGATTGATGGTATATTGATACTTCCTATGGTATTGCCTCCTACAGTAATAGGATTTGTGTTGCTGGTTCTATTAGGAAAAAATGGGCCGGTAGGCCAGCTTTTATGGAAGCTAGGAATAACGATCATCTTTTCCTGGCCAGCAGCAGTGATTGCCTCCACAATAGTAGCCTTTCCCATGATGTATAAAACTTCTCTTGCAGCATTGGAACAGATTGATAAGGATATTCTGGATGCAGCAAGAACGTTAGGTTCATCAGAATGGCGTATTTTCTGGAAGATTGCTGTCCCCTTGAGCTGGCCAGGCATCGTTGCAGGTACTATCTTATCTTTTGCCAGAGCCATAGGCGAATTTGGAGCGACTTTGATGATCGCAGGGAACATCCCTGGGAAAACCCAGACTATACCTATGGCTATCTACTTTGCAGTCGAAGGGGGAGAAATAAAGAGAGGCTTGATCTGGGTGGCTATGATTATCGCTATTGCCTTGATGGCTGTACTTGGATTGAGAGTCTGGTCTAAGAATAGGCTCTCTGTTTTCTATTGCATGGGAGACAAATAGGTTGAAGCTGGAAGTAGATATTGAAAAGAGCTTTCCTGATTTTAAGCTAAAAGTGGCTTTTTCCGTTGGAAAAGATACTATGGGAATCTTGGGCAGTTCTGGGGCTGGGAAAAGTATGACTTTGCGTTGTATAGCTGGTCTGGAAAGACCTTCTTGTGGATATATCGCTCTGAATGATAGAGTCTTGTTCGACTCCCAAAAAAACATCAATGTACCCAGTCGCAATCGTAAAATCAGCCTCTTATTTCAGCACTATGCCCTTTTCCCCCATATGACAGTAAGGGAAAACGTAGAGTTTGGCTTACAAGGATTACCAGAAAACGAAAAAAAAGCTCGTGTGTCTGAAAAACTCAGTATGGTAGAACTCACAGGCTTTGAGTACCGATACCCTCACCAATTGTCTGGGGGTCAAAAACAAAGGGTAGCTCTGGCTCGTGCTTTAGCTGGAAATCCAGATGCTCTGTTATTGGATGAACCTTTCTCTGCGTTAGATAGCTATTTGAGAAACAATATGGAAAAGCAGCTCATCAAAAGCTTGTCCGAATATCATGGGGTATCTATTGTTGTAACTCATAATCTGGAAGAGGCATACAGTATATGCCACAATCTCGTCATTTTGGATAGAGGCAAAAAGATTACAGAAGGTTATAAAGAAAATGTATTCCAGTACCCACCTACCCTGGCAGCAGCCCAGTTGACAGGATGTAAAAATCTTTCTAAGGCTAAGAAAGCAGGGGAGAATGCAATAGAAGCAATAGAGTGGGGTTGTATTCTAAAAACAAGGCAGGCTATGCCTGAAGGACTTTCTTATGTTGGTATAAGGTCTCACCATCTTGATTTTTTAAAAGACAATTCAAGAGAAAATACCTTTTTATGCCATGTTATCAAAACAAAAGAAATGCAGCATATTACTACAGTATATATTGAAATAGATAAAAATTGCCTCTCAAGGCAGCTTTTGCAAGTCGAGCTTTTAAAAGAGAAATGGGATAGGATAAAAGATTCGTCTTCTCCTCTATTTATACACCTTGATCCTGAAAAGCTCTTTCTTACATGCGAGTGAAATGATTTGTATAAAACAAAAAGCCCCGCTAAAAACGGGGCTTTTTATTTTATGTTTTACTCTTGACGGCCTTCGTTTGGTTCTTTTTCTTCCATCGAAGTGATCTTTGCACTAACCAGAATCAGAAGGCTTTCTCTTCGGCTGAATTTTCCTCTTCTGCTTGTTAAGAAGTTGAAAATAGGAAGGTCAGAAAGAACGGGAACACCAGACATGCTATCTGTTTCCTGGCCTTTCATCATTCCACCTAGAAGAAGAGTTCCACCATCAGGAATGGTAACAGTGGTTTTGAGTCTGGTCATGTTGATTTCTGGTAGGCCGATCTCTACTTGCGTATTGCTGCCAGAAGAAGATGCCAGAGATGTGGAGAAAGTGTTTACTGTGCCGCCTTTCAATGCAGCGACTGTAGGCTGCAATTCCATGGTGATATATTTTCTGTCAGCACTGATGATAGGACGCACATCCAGAACGACACCATCCTGCACAGTCCCAACAATAGGATCTGCAATCGTAGAATTTGTTGCAATTTCTACGCTGTAGTCCTGTACATAAGCATACTGAGTTACAATAGTCACATTAGCTCTCTGAGTATTGAACACAGTCAGCTTGGGTGCAGTCAATACATTCTTTCTGGATTGTTTGCGGACTGCCTTGAGGATCATTTGCAGTTCTACTTCATCGATGTAGGCTACCTGCATGGAAAGACCGCCTTTGCTGGTCAGAGTCTGGTCAGGATCCAACGTCTTATCAAAAATATTTTCCAATCTTTGCTTGGTTTGGAAATCGTCGTTGTATTTGTAATAAAGGCCTGCTGCTCTTCCTGTTCCAATAGTATTTCCACTGCTCGTTGGGCCAAAAACCACGTCGTCCATATAGCGGAAATCGTATCCTGTTCCAACATCGCCAGGTCTCAGACCACCTTCATAAGTATCTGTGGTGTCTGCTTTATCTGGTGCTGTCTCATAGATATCTTCGCCTTCTTTGACATTGGTTGTTCCCAGACTTCTCCAGTCTACACCAACGTCTTCCAGGAAATCATCGGATACTGTCAGGAACCTTGTTTCTACAGTAACAAGAAGACCTGTTGCCTTACGCAAATCATTGAGCAAGGATTCAATCTGCTTGTGTACAGAATCGGTCTGCCTGATAATGAGCGTTCCATAACGAGTATCTATAGATCGGGTTGCTGTATCCCATGTGCCTTTTCCAATATTGTTTTTGATAAGGTCTGTCAGTTGCTCTTCTGTAATGGTGGTAGCAGGTCGGGTTTCCTGCGCTTCTTGTGTTTTCAACTGAGCCCCTGTTGAAGTATCGTCTCTACTGGATGTAAGGCTCATTTCCAAGGAAGGGAAATCATTCAACTTTCCTGTAAGATCTCGTACATTGTAGAGTTTCAGTTTGGGCTTCTCTGTGATACGTTTTTTGGTAGAAATCACCAGAACACCATTGGAGATTCTGTAGGCAAGTCCTTTTACAGAAAGCATCAGATTCAAAATGCTTTCCAGACGAAGATTGTTGACTGTTAGATCTACCTTGAGAGCTTCTTCTTCTGGAAATTCTTTATAGACTTCAGGATCAATGATGATATTGATTCCTGTTGTGCTTCGGAGGAAGTCCACTACCTCACGCAAAGAGGTTTCTACAAAGTCCATGCTTACTGTTTCTGTTTCTATTCTCTCTCGAATCTTTCGGTCTTGTGGAGTTTCTTCAGATTCCTGCTGCCCGATATTCTTGCTACTTCTTTTGGAAATCGTTTTCCATGCTTCATAGCTTGGGAATTGGACTATCTCATGAGATGGTACCATAGCCTCTTCGATTTGTTGGAAGCTTTTCTTCCATTCATCCAGATACCGCAGGCGGCCTTTTTCTGATACGCTGGCGTGCCTTGCCTGTCTTACCAGGGACAAAAGCTGCACAACTTCTTTGTTATCAGGATCTAGCTCTTGAATTTTCTCGCAAAAATTTTGGGCAGAATCGTATCTCTCCCTTTCAAAAGCGAGATTGGCCTGTCTGAAAAGATTGCCAACTTGCTCTTGTACACTCTTGATCCTGGCCATCTCTTCTCTTTTCGCCTGTTCCTGAGCTTCCATCATCCTTTGTTTCTTGATCTGTTCCTGGTGGTTTTTGTTTTCTTCTTCGGCTTTTTGAATCAGAAAATCCATCTGGCGTGCTTTGCCTTCCAGATCTACTACATGATAGGGCAACCACCTAAGAATTTCTTTGGCTTGCTTGAAGGATGCAATAGCTTGCTCGTATTGCTTTTGCGCTAATGCCTGCTTTCCTTCTGCAATCCGATTTTCTGCTTCCATGCGGGTCTGTTCAATTTTCACATTGACAATCTTTTCCGCTTCGGAAAGCCTTTCGGAAATTTCTTCAGGCTGCAAGCCAAGCTTACTGCCATACAGACTTTTGAGCATCAAGGCTTCTTGGTCTGTAGGATTCAATTTCAGTGCTTCCAAAACAAGAGAATAAGCATCCTGGTACTTGGACTGGTCTGCATAGTTTTTGGCACTAAGTAAATAGTTCTTGAACAAATATTCGCTGTATTCTGCTTTTTTCTTGTCTTGCTCTATTTTTCCCTGGAATTCTTCCAAAGCATTGCCTTGTATCTTGCCTTCAACTACATCTAGCTTTGGTTGCTCTGCTTCGATTTTATCCTTTTCTGTTGTGGCCAGTTTTACTTGTTTTGGTGGTCTTTTTTTGGAATGCATACTTTTGCATCCTGTTACCACTAAAACCAAAGATAAAATCAATCCTAAAAAAAGAGTACTTTTTCTTTGTATCATTCTATGTAAACGCGGTGCAGCCTCATAGCTTACGCCAGAGAACCTCCACGCCCTCCAACAATATTCGTCTATGTAAAATTTCTTTAGTGTTAGTACGTTGTTTGGATGTTGCTTGCATAGCGACAAAATAATCCCCTTTTTATAGGATATCCTGTTTTTGTCGCAAAAAAAATATGCTATTTCCCTTGATAATCCAAAACATCGCAGCGAAGAGTGACCTCTACGAGAGGTAAGTTGCCTTTATCAGGATTTTTATCGTTATATTCCTTTAAAGCTTGTTCTTCAGTTTGTCCCCATTTGACATCCACAAGAATGGCTCCAGGTTTATACGATGTATCTCTTTTTACCGATAGATACGTGATTTCTGTGAGAAAATCCTTATTGTTCAGAATTGACTGAACCAAAAAGGGAATATCTCCGTATTCTATGTTTCCGCCGATTTCAACAGTTCTTGTAACAAAATTTTCTTCTATACCATCCTGCCATTGATTCACGAACTTATATTTATTGAGAGTTTTCATCTTGCCCAATTCAGCAAATTTTAAAAAGTTCTGAATGAGCCAGAATTGTTTTTGGACTCTTCTCATGTGGGAGTTGGTTACAATCTCTCTAGGGGAAACAAAAGGCAAAATAGCTTCTATTTCTTTTCCCTTATTTTTAGGATCGAATTCTGCATCAGTTGCAAAATCATCCTTTTTGGATTTGCTGATTTTCAAACCTTCTGTTTTATTTAGATAAGAATTGATAAGATTGTTTCTTTCCCGTGCGTACACAACCTGAAAATAGTCCAGCTCTGGGAGCTTATTGCCGCTTTTTTCCAGAGATTCATGGATAACATCAAACCATTTTTCTAATTCTTTATCTTTTTCCTTGAAGAATTCTAAGGCATCCGCAAGATTCTTTTCCAATAGAGTTCTCTGCTGTTTGTAGTATTCAATGATTTTATCATTTGGAATATTATTCTGTTTTCCTAGATATTCTTGAATCTGTCTGTTCTTACCAGATAAAGTATTGCTTTGTTTTTTAATTTTTTCTTTTTCAGGGCTTACAACAGCTAAATAAGCAATGATATACACAACAAGAATACCACCCAGGGCAAGATAAAAACCATTTTTTTGAATATCGATATCCATTCCTTATCTGCCTTTCAAAAGCTATTAATCAAAATATTTTCCAGGGGCAATGCCCCCGGGAAAGCCCTCTGCATCATTTTTGGGAAACAATCATTTGATACACTTTAAAGCGATTGTTTGTATCTTTTGCAATAAAATATTGCACTTTGTTTTGATCATCTATTAAAATCCATATAATCTCCCCTTTCTTTTCTGCGAATCTGGCATTTTCGGAAAGAGGACATTTGTTTTGTTCAAAGATTTTGCAGAGAGGTTCGATTTCACCACGCTCTAGAGTTTCTTTCATGCTGTCAGGCATACTAAAACAGTATTCTTTATCTATCCAACTGATAAATTTTAGTGTCACATGGCAAAAAAGACTGTCACGTACTTCATCGCCAGGAAAAAGGGTGTCTTTGTTCTCAATAGCTATGGTAGTATTCTTTTTGTCAAAAAGCAAACGGTTTTCGGGCTTTGTTTCAGCCTCTTTCTCCTCAGAATCCTCAGGAGTTTTGTTATTTTTTCCCAGATCTTTGCCTAAAGCGACTTCGATTTTTTCCAGTGGTTCTCTAAGATAACGAATAGCATAATCGCGATTCAAGACTGGGTCGCCTAAAGTTTTAAATGCTATTTTTATACTGGCGTGAATACTATCAATATTTTCCTGGTCTTTTTCAGTATATTTATAACTTTCTCTCTCTTTTTGAACTTCCAAATCCAATATCCATATCTTATTGCCCTTAGCTTCTTTAATTTTTTCAGCAGAGTCCATAAAGACACTGTTGATTTTTTGTAAGATAGTGGACATCAAATCTCTATTGGCTCCAATTTTAATAAGCTGTTCTAGTTTCAGCTTATATTCAGAATTGTCGCTTACGCTTTTCCATTCTTCTTCTTTTTTGCTAATAGGGGCTAACACTTTATCAATGTTAGAATTGGTTGTCTGGATTGCTTTAAGCAATTGAGAATTGTTGTACCACAACCAGGCAGGAACAATTGCCAGAAGACCTGTTGCAAGAGCAAGAATGGGTTTTTGTTGTGCTAAACTTTTTTCCAATCTTACTTCTTCAGGCAACAATCTGATCTTGTTCTGAGAAAGACCCAATCCCTGTATGCAAAGCCCTAAAGCAATAGCAAAAGAAGGAATATTGGTCTGAAAAAGATTGACATTGATTTTAGGAGAAACGCGAATTCTTTTCAAGTCCGATAGAATCTCTATCTGGTATTCAAGTTTTTGAGAAAAGAATTGTTCAAAATCGGCAAGTTTTGTAACATTGCCCATAAAAATCATGGTTTCAAACTTTATCTCTTTGGACATAGACTTGTAGAAACCAACAGAGCGGTGGATTTCACCTACAATATCCTGTAGTACAGGCTTCATGACATCAAAAATCTTCTTGGCCTGTTTTGTTTTACCTGATTTCAGCTTTAACTTTTCCGCTTCAGCATAAGGAATATTGAATCTTTTTTGTAATGCCTTTGTTATATCATTTCCTGCATAAGGCAATGCTCTTAGCCATAATTTATCGCCATCCACCACTACCAAATCTGTATTTTGAGCACCAATATCTATTGCTACACAAGCGTTTAGTTCTGGTCTTTCATATCGAATAAAATTATATAGTGCCAGAGGAGCAATTTGAATTCCATCCACATGAAGCTTGGCACCAGAAATATTTCCCAAGAAATTATTGATAATTTCTCTTCTCACAGCAAAAAGCATTACTTCACGCTCTTCTGCCTTATTTTGCTTGGCTGATCCAATGAGCTGATAATCCCATAAAACATCATTGATGGGAAAAGGAATTTGCTGTTGTGCTTCATAGCTTACAATTTCTTTGATTCTCTTAGCTTCCACAGGTGGAATATTAATCATACGATTAAAAGTGGCCTGCCCAGGAATAGAAACGTAGATTTTTTCATTTTTTACTTTATTGCGTGCCTGAAATTCATTTAAGGCTTGCCGTACTTGTTCTTCCTTATCTACATTTTCAGCCTCGGCAGATTGATCATACTCAATGATATCAATTGCTGTAATTTCGACCTGGTCTTTGATTTTCTTCATCTTTACAGCTTTAAGAGCAGACTTACCAATGTCAATACCCCAAACTTCGTTGCTTGCCATCGCTATTCCCTTTGATAAATTGAACTTCAGATTAGTGCAAGTAAGTAAATAGAATCTTAACAGAGCCTAATCTAAAAGTCAAGGGTAAATTTTTATCAACTATTTATAAGAAATTATTTTTTTGTTTTTTTTCCTAACTTACCAATTTTGATTGCCATCACAGTAATGTCGTCTTTTTCCTTGCTGCTCTGCGCAAAATTCTGGACATCTGTACGCAAAGTTTCTATAAGATTTTGCAAAGGATCCAACTCAGAATAATCAGCCCATTGATGTACTATAGAAAGCAATCTTTCATAGCCATATTCTATACCATTTTTATTTGTTTTCTCAATAATGCCATCCGTATAAAATAAAAGTATGTCTCCTTCTTGGAGGCGAATGAAATTTTCCAGGAAACGGCACATTCCCATACCTAATGGAGTTCCAGTAAAAGGAGTATTCTCCAATTTCAGATAAAAAGCACAGGATTTTTCCTCTTGGGAAGAGGCAGGACGATACAAAATAGGAAAAGGGTGTCCTGCACTTGCATACATGAAATAAGGACAATATTCGTCCAAAGATAAAATTCCATATAGCGCAGTAGCCTGAGCATAGCCTCCTCTGCCTCTTCCACTTTTATATAAAAGGCGATCCATCTTTTCTAAAAGGCTTGCAGGCGAGATCTGCTGGTCGGAAAAAAGCTCTGCAACAGGATAGATTAAATGAGTATAAAAATACGCCTTGATTCCGTGCCCCATTGTATCTCCAAATAAAATACCATATTTCCCATTGCTTAGCTCGATAATATTATAAAAATCTCCGCCTACCTCTTCCATGGGTGCATACCAAAAGGCACTCTCCACTCCAGGAATCAAAATTTCTTTAGGCATGGGAAATTGATCGGACCGTGTAATCTCATTGCATACATATCCCAAAGATAGTGCAAATTCTGATACCAGCTCAGAGGCCTTTATGAACTTATAGTTTACAAGAATCTCTACTAAAATTTTAATCAAACTATTAGGAAATTCCGAATCTGGTAAATATTTTTGAACCAGCTCTTTTTCTGTCAATCCTGATTTCTCAGAGTTGATGGTATTCAAAAATTTTTTCCGCTTCTCTAGTGTTTCCTGAAGGCTATAAACAAAAAGTGAAGCTATACAATAGATATCTTTCCTTTTTTCTATCATACTAATGGGTGCGAACACAATATTCCCTATGATTTGCCCTGGTGTGCTTTCTTGTACATTCAATTCCATGGGTTCTGTTCCTGATAGGGTAATATCTGCATCCAGAGAAGGATTGACAACTTCTGTCGTGCCTTTTTCCACGCTCTTTTTTACAAGGCTCAGGCCCACAAGTTTTGCATTGTATTCTGAATCATACAATATATGTTCAGGCTTTAGATTGCGATGGCTGATATTGGCTCTGTGTAAGTCTTGTATGGCAAGCGAGATATGATAGAAAATTTTAATAGCAGCGTCTTTTTCCAGAGGAAGCTTTTGATCCAAAGAATATCCAGCAAAGTATTCAAAAGCCTGATAGTCATACTCATAGCCGTCCATCATGATTTGCTGCCCAATATCCATAATGCGGGGAATATAAGCAGAAATACTACTCAGCAACATAGCAGATCTGCGAAAACGAGCAAAATGAGCACTCCCTTTACGCCTTAGTTTTAAAACAACCAGAGTATTATTCAGATGAGAATCTATAGCCAGATAGATTTTTTTCTGAGACCCCTCTTCAATCCGCCTTACAATCAAATACTGCTTTTCTTTTAAAAGAAGAAACAATTGTGTCCCTGCGTCTGCTCCTGCTTTTACTGCATCCGCCCTCCTGATATAAGAATTGCAAGGCAAATAGTACTGCTTTGCTGGCTGGATTTCAATTTTATCATTTATCTCAAATTTTTTCTCTTTTTGGAAATAGTAATCCCCCTGTTGGCTCAGACTAACAGCATAGCATCCATTCTCTTCGTTCCACTGCAATTCAAAATATTCTATCTTGTTTTTTTCTGAGCGGGATAAAAATATCTCTCCGATTACTTTTTCATTTTTTACCATCAAAAGCTTATCGCATCCCATATTTCTTCTCTTAAAGTTATATAATTTGATAGTCTTTCAAAATTTTACCATAACCCAAAAAAAAGACAAAGCTTTTTTTCTGAACAAGAAAGAAAAGAAGTCGCCTGGCTAGTTTGCAAATGTTGGCTATTCTTCCTCTGGAGGCTCAGGGGGAACTTTGGTCTCTGGCAAAAGTCCGTTTTCCAAGAGATAAGCAAAGAAGGGATGTTCCTGAATAGCCATAGAGGGAAGAAAAGTCAGATTCAGGCCGCATTCTATACACTCATCTACATTTTGATTTGGGGTTCCGCAAGCAGGGCATTCTCCTGTAAAATTTTTCTCCTGCTCTTTACCAAAGCCAAAATAGTCTAAGAGATCCTCTAGCGCATTTTCAAAATCTTCTTCATGGATAAGAAAAGTATGCCTTTCATAATAGTTTTCCCATTCTGGATGGCTGAACAGAGTGACTTTTCTTTGGAAAATATATCCATTTTTTTTCAAGATTTCTTGAATTTCTTCTGCTTCTTCTTTTTCAAACCATTCTACCAAGGTCAGTTTAGCTATGTCCTGGCATTTTTTCCCCGAAGGAATCACTATATCCTCCAGCACAATTCTTTCGCTTTCCGATATAGCCTGTCCTAGTTTTTTCAAAATATCCTTATCTTTTTCCTGAGAAAAGGCTTTTTCTACAGCAACATAGTTTTTTTGAGAACGGATTCCCAATTTCTGGATTAAACTGGCTACTCGAAAGCGTAAAGACCATTCACTTTCTTCCAGCAAGGGCAATAGATAGGGAACGGCTCTCGTTCCTAAAGCGACAATCCGCTCTGAGGCTTGCAGGCTTAAATCCAAATTTTGATCTTTGAGTTGAGATACCAGAGATACGATTTTTTTTTCTTCAATAACATCGGTCATACTTAAATCCTTATCTTTTTCATAGAAGTTAGCAAATTACTTTTTTTTATTCTGAATATATTCTTCCAGACTATCCAGGTACAATTGGATTTCTTGAGATGTCTTGCAGGTATGAAGTTTCTCAAGCCATGCTTGCATTTCCTTTAAATCCAATTGCTTAATTTTTTCTTCAATTTTTTTTTGTATATGGGGAAAATTTTGTAAATTTTCCTGGTTTTCTTGTGTTGTTTCTTTCCAGCTCTTTTGCAAAGTCTCTTTGATATCACCCAAAAATTGCTGGATTTCTTCCCATTTTGTTTTGGGGAGGGAATTCTCTTCTATGCCAGGAAGGAAAGCAAGAGAAAGGAAATATCCTGATAGTATTATAGCAAAAGCAATTATCAGCAGAAAAGAGAACGATAGAATCTGGGAAGAATGGAAAAATTCGCTTATCCCCTCTATTCCATAGGCCCAGATACATAAAAAAAACTCTGCTATAATATGCCAAAAAAGCGTTCCTCCTATAACCAGGGCAATCCAGAAATGCCATGAGGGAGATATAAAAAAGCCCAGAAGAAACATCGTGTTCACACCAGAAAAAAGGGAAATCCAGAAAATAGACCACTCGGCATGTATGCTCAGCTCGTCTAAAATATCTTGAGTGTAATCCAATTCAGGGAAAATGTCCTTAAAAAAAATAACAGCCGTCATGCTTATCAAAATAGCAAAGATAATGCGTGTCAGAGTTACCCAATAAGGAGAAGATATCCATAAAAGAGAGGGCAGAAATCCTGCTACAGCAAAAAGAAGTCCCCAGAAAGAGGCAACAATCAGCACCAAAAGCAAAAATTTCCATCCTGGCCATTGCACAAAGTCCATACAATCCCTTTCTTTACTTACTCTAATATGATTCTTGCAGAGTGAAGATAATACACTGTCCTATACTCTGGCTTCACAGGCTTGATCACAATAAAATTCTCTCCTTTGATCAAAAAAGAATCTATTGTCCAGATTTTTTCCACCAAACCCCAGGATTTAGGATGATAGCTTTTTTCTAAAAGTGCGCCATTGATTTCTATGCTGACTGGAGAATATCCTGGCTTATTCTGTCCTTTGATGGAATCATCTGCTGCAGAAAGGTTTTCTATTTTCAGGAAAACTTTATTTTCTAAAGGAAATTCTGGCAAAATAAAAGAAAACATAAAGCAGAAATCTATAGGCAAAACAACACATTTACAGTTCATATCAACAGGCCATAGTTCTATATGAGGATTATATTGGAATTTCATACGTGGGCTACACTCTGGGCTCTGGTTGTATACAAATTCAGCCCAGACACCTTTTGGCAAAGCAGGCTTTTTAGGCTTGGGAAGAGAAACCTTTTCTACGGGCTTTGGAATACTACTTTTTTTTACAGGCTGTTGGTTCGCTGCTTCACGTAACATAAAGAGCATAAAAAGCGAAATAGCCAGAAAACATAGCGAACAAGCTATAGCAATTTTTCTATTCAGAGACGAAGACAGATTCCAAAAAGCAGGATTTGCTTTTACTGGCTTCCCTTCTAAATACAATTCTAAATCTTCTTTTAACTCCCTGGCAGATCTGTATCTCTGGTATTTCTGAAAGGCCATAGCCTTCAGGCATACACATTCCAGGCTTTTAGGAATATGAGGCTGTATACTTCTTGGTGTGCTAAGAGACTGGTTTGCCATTCGAGAAAGAATTTCCATAGGAGTAAATCCATGAAAAGGGCAGATTCCTGTTAAAATTTCATACAAGATAGCCCCTAAGGAATATACATCGCTTTGAGCGTCTATCTCTCGTCTCATTCCATTCGCCTGCTCTGGAGACATATAGTTCAAGGTGCCAAAGATTTCTCCTGTTCGAGTGAGCTTTGATTCTTTATAAAGTGCTTTAGCAATGCCGAAATCCATGATAACAGGCTCGTCTTTCTCTTTTATCATGATATTCGCAGGTTTTAGATCTCTATGAATGATGCCCATGCTATGGGCATAGTCCATAGCATCGCATACTTTGCTTAGAATTTTTACCCATCGTTTAAAAGAAGTCTTCTTCCTTTCTCTTTTTAAAAGATCCTGCAAACTTTCCCCGTCTACCCATTCCATAATAAAAAAGTTTTGATCCTGGTCCGTTCCTATATCATAGATTGCAATTATATTAGGATGTTTGAGATTAGAAGCCAGATGGGCTTCTTCAAAAAATCTTTTTATGGATCCAACGTCTGAGTTGAAATTTTTTAAAAACATTTTCAAAGCAACGATACGATTGAGCCTGATGTCCTGGACTTTATAGACTTTCCCCATCCCTCCTTGCCCTAGTTCACCCAAAATTTGATATCTTTGTGCCAAAAAATACGATTGTGTGTTTTCCATAATAATTTCTCATCACTGGCTTTTACTTGTATCTTCTATGATATTCTCTATAACAAAAAGATTCCATACTATTTTTTCTTTTTTACTATACTCCAAGAAAAAATATACTTTTTGAACAGAAATTCTTTTCTCTTTTAGTAGACTCAACAAAGCATCTTCTTTTTTTTGTTCCGACAGAATAAAAGTCCCTATGGCAGGCTTTAAAATGCTTATATCCCATAGATATATGTAATTCCTGCCCATCACCCAAAGAAGTTCATCGTCTAGCTTTTTAAAAACATACAGGGGAAAATCCCTGGTGATTTCTTTGATTTTGTAGGCACCATCGTAAGCATCTTTGAAAGCCTCTGTAGAATCCAGGGCAGAGAAAAAAAAGATAGTGCTAGATACTATTGTCAGGCAAAAATAAACAAGAATTTTTGTAAGCTCATACTCTTTGAGTTTCCAGGCAAATCCTGCAACGCTAAAAAGAATGGCAGGAAAAATATAATACCAGGAAGTTCCGTACGCCACCATGATAAATACTGAAACAGGCAAGATACACAGAAAGATTCTATTAAGCCAGGCTTGCAGAATCAAAGCGTAGCGAAGAAATCTGTCTTTCTGAAAAATGCTTTGGTTAGAAAAAAGAAAATCACAGAAAATCCCTAAAAAAATACAGCATGAAGGAGCAAGAGGGAAAAAATACCTGTTTTTCTTGGCTCCAAAGCAGGACAAAAGAAATAGCCCAATGCAAAACCAGAGAAAGGAAAAAAGAAGAGCCTTATTCCCTGGCATAAAAGAGTCTATATATTTTTTATTCCAGAAATGACAATATGCCCATCTTGCTAAAAAAGCCAGAGCCAACAAACATATAAGACTCCAGGGTGCCATAAGAGCAGGCAATTGAATAAAATAATAATAGAACGGCTCGCTATGCTTTACAGGAAGGCTTTTGATGTCTGATGAAACAGTGTTCCATGTCCCTGGATAATAAATTTGGGAAGCAAACCACCAGCTATGACCAATGATAATTCCTAGAATCATTAAAAGAGAAAAAACAGCCCATTGTTTTAATCCTGTTGGGAAAAAATCCCAGGAAAGAAAGGAACTATCTTCTTGTGTTTTGTTTCTTCTTGCTATTCCCAGTGCCAGGAAAAAAGGGACGTAAAGAAGCAAAAGAATCGGGCCTTTGCTCATACAGGAAGCGACAAAAAAAACCAGGGAAAGGAAAAAATATCCGACTTTCTTCCGTTGAAATACCCTGCATAAAGACCAGAGTGAACCCATTCCAAAGGCAGTGGCAAAAAGATCCCACCTGGATACAAAAATCTCCCCTATCAGAGGGAAGCTCGTGATCAAAATCCAGATAGAAAAAAAGGCACTTTTTCTTCCTGATATGTCTTTTGCCATCATGAAAACAAACCAGACAAGAAGCAATCCAACAAAAAGATTGGGCAGCCTCAAAACAAAAACATTCCGAGTATCCCCATAAATTTTCGCAAAAAGAGCACTCGTCCATGTAGGCAACGGAGGCTTGACTACTCTGGGAATATCGTTTAATGTAGGAAAAAGCCAGCTATCCTTTTCCAAAATTTCTTCGGCTGCACGAAAATTTCGGACTTCCATAATATTCCGAACAGGTGCTTTGGCAATCAGTACTATAAAAAACAAAAAAGCGATCAAAAAAGTCAAGAGCAAATTCTTGTTTGTATCTATTTTCATTGGTGTTATCCTACCTTTTTTTCCTTGCCTTCCATGCTACATATCCTAAGCTCGCCAGAACTAAGGAAAAAAAAGTGACAATCAGAATTGTCATTCTTTTTTTTTCTGATTTTTCTATTTCTATGATTTTATTTTCGCTGTCTCTTATTCCTGTAATATTCTTTGTCAATTTAGCAAAACGGAGCTTTTCATGATAATACTCTTTATCATTTTGGGCTGGAGTGTATTTGTCTTTTAGTCGTTTTAGCTCATCGTCTGTCATGTTGATGTTGGACGAATCTTTCAGGCTTTTCAGAATATCCAGGCTTTCTTCCAGGCATACCTGTGCCCTGAGGTATCTTTTTTGATTAGTGGCTACTGATGCAAGAATTTTAAAAGTATGCGCCACTCCTGATCCGTCCTTTAGCATACTGGTAAGAGCCAGGCTTTCTTCGAGATAGCGGTTGGCTTTATCATAGTCTTTTTCCAGGAAAGCGATAGTGCCCAGATTGTTCAGGACAGTCGCTATGCCACTCTGATCCTGGATAGTTCTATAAAAAACCAAGCTTTCTTCAAAAAATTTCTTAGCATCATTATATTTTGCCAAAATTTTGTTCAAAGCACCCAGGTTATTGCATAAAGAAGCCATGGCTGGTAAATTTTCTACGATTCGGGCTATTTCCAAACCTTTGTGATAGTGTTCGTCTGCTTTTTTAAACTCTTTCTGGGAACAAGTTATCAGGCCTAGAGAATTGTAAGTTTTAGCAAGATTCACATAATCTTTAAGCTTTTCGAAAAATTCTAAACTTTCCTGTAACCAGTGGATCGCCTGATCCATTTCTCCCTGGCTAAGAGATTGCTGTCCCAATTGGGTCAATATATCGGCAATAGACCAATAGTCATCGATCTGGCGATATAAGGCAAGGGCTTGTTGGTAAAGTTCAATCTGGTATACGACTATTTTATCTTGTATGGAGATAAGAAGATATTTTTTGGTTATGTCTTCCCCTGGATCTTGTATGAGCCATTCTTTCGTTAGGTTCTTAGCAGCAAGAATAGACTTCTCGGAAAGAGGACGGTTGTTCTTGATAAATTCTTTTTTGAGTTCATCGCTTATTTTATCGCTATCGAGTTCTTTTTGATGACTCGTGGTTATATCGAAAAGATACATGGCATTTTTGCTGGTTTGCGCTTGGAAAAAAACGATGATTGCCTCTAAAGCTTTCTTTTTGCTCTTGAGATTCAGACTTTCATAAAAATTGGCTTGCTGCAAAAGGTAAGGAGTAGCAAAAACCTGTTCATACACTTGGGCAATGTCCTTTATGACATGGAGCATTCTATCTGCAACATCCCTTTTATCTTTAAGGGTATAAGAAAGATAGCTTGTTATCAGCCTTCTAGCAAAGCTGTCTGCCCACGCAGGGTAGTTTTGTACCAAAAATTTTTTTTTGTCTATATCTTTTTGATCATAAGCATTCGTGTATTCTGTCCACAGCTCTTCTTCAGAGGAAATTTTTCTTTCTGAAAATTTTTTTTTCTTATCTTCCGCCTGGCACAAAGCCACTAAAAGACATAAAAAGACTATAAAACAAAAACGTTGTATCATTGTTTCCCCCTGAGACAATCGTCCCTTGGTATTTAAAAATTACGTTAAAATAGATTGTGTTAGTTGAAAAAGATTTTATCTTTTGCCTGAAATTCTTATCTATACGTCCCGATAAATAGAATCATTTTTCAAATAGCGTATCTTAAATTTTCATGCTATAATAGCATAAAAAATGTTGTCTGTCAAAAGCAATACATATTTTTTCATTTCTTTAACAACAAGTGAATACTTATGATACGAATTCGTAATCTAACAAAAAAATTTGCCGATCTTTATGCTGTAAAAAATCTGAATATGGATATTCGGGCAGGTGAAATTTTTGGATTTATTGGTCCGAATGGTGCGGGTAAAACTACAAGCATCCGAATGCTTGCTACTCTCCTGGAACCTGATGAAGGAACTGCATGGATCGATGGAAACTGCATCCAGACACAACAAGAGGAAGTAAGAAGGAAGATTGGCTATATGCCAGATTACTTCGGGGTATACGAAGGAGTGACTGTATGGGAATACCTGGATTTTTTCGCAAGAGCCTATAAGGTTTCCCCGAAAGAACGAAATAAAATCATCGATGGTTGCATGGAGCTTACAGATTTTACGCGCCTGAGCTCCAAGCTTGTTTCTACTTTGTCTAAAGGGATGCAGCAACGCCTGTGCCTTGCCAAAACCTTGCTTCATGATCCTAAGGTTTTGATTTTGGATGAACCAGCCTCTGGATTAGACCCTCGCGCTCGTATTGAAATTCGTACTTTGCTAAAAGAACTTTCCAATATGGGGAAAACTATCTTTCTCTCCAGCCATATACTTACAGAGCTTGCCGATGTCGTTGACTCTATAGGCATTATTGAAAAGGGAAGCATTATAGTACAGGGAAATCTTGAGGAAATTTCGAAGGCTATTTCTTCTTCAGCGTCTTCTTTCGCAATCATCATCTCTCTTTTCCAAGGGCAAAAAATAGAACAGGCAAAAGGCCTTCTGGAAAACTTGCCTGATGTCATAAAATCCGAGATAAAAGGAGATCGCCTGGAAATACAATATTCTGGCAAAGAAGAAGAAATCTATCAAATTGTAAAGCATCTTGTCAACAATGATATACCTGTAACCGCTATGTCCAGGGAAGAAAAGAATCTGGAAGATATTTTCATGCAAGTGACAAAAGGAGAAGTGAGCTAATGGATAAAGAAAAAATAATAACAACTATGGACTCCTGGATAAATCCTATATGGTTATTGGAATTGAGGACGACACTGCGATCAGGCCGTTTTTTTGCTGCTTTCGCTTTTTCTCTTTTCCTTTGCGTTGCTGCAATAATATTTGCCTTGCTCATCCTTGCATCGGAGTACCGCATCACTCCTGACCAGATAGGAAAGGGTATATTCAGCACTTTTTTCTTTCTGGAATTTTTTGTTTTATGTGTATTCTTTCCTGCTTTCACATGCACAGGAATCATTTCTGAAAAAGAGCGTAAGACATTCGATCTTTTGATTACAAGCGATCTCAGACCATCCAGAATCGTCTCAGGGAAATTTCTGGCAGCTTATACTTATGGCTTTTTATTTATCATAGCTTCTATGCCTCTTGTCATGGTTGCCTTTTTGTTTGGAGGCATTTCTGTCCTGATAGTCGTTGTTAGCTATGGAATCCTTCTGGTTCTTGGAATGCTTTTTATTTTATATTCTTTATGGTCATCCACGTATTACAAAAGCACTATCAGGGCTATCATCGGAAGCTATTCTATGGTGCTTACCTATTCCTTCTTTTTATCTTTTCCTGTCATTGGATTCATGATGGATTACCTGTATGGAAAGCAGGTATTAAAATTCTTTTCCAAGCCTTTTAACATAAATCAGGTCATGGTTATCCTCATCCCCATATTGATTATAATTTCTCTTGGGATTTTACCCTATTTACTCACCATAAATAGTCTTAAACCTCCCCATGCAAACCGAAGCACTTCCTTAAAAATTTTCTATGCTTCCTCTATCATCGTGATTTTGTCTTTATTTTGCTTTTGGGGCATAAGCTATCTTCATTCTCCTGGTGCTTATTATGTGCAAAGGGAATCTTATACCCTCTTTATTACAGCCACAAGCGTAATAGCTGTCATCCTTCTTGTAGGAAGCGTTGGGCTTCCTCTTCAGACAAAAGTTCCTGGAATCGCTTATGTTCCTAAACAAGGAAAATTCCCTACCTTGCCCTGGCTTTTCGCTCCAGGGGCATTGAATAGTGCTGTCTATATGGGTGTTTTGTCTCTTTTATGCTATAGCATAATTTTCTTGGCTTGTAGTTTGACTGGTTTTCAGTCTCCTGGATGGTTTAGGCAAGAATCCTTTATCATAATTTCCTTGATTTTCTGGATTTTTCTGTTATTTATCTCTCTATCCAGTGGCTATTTTTGCTTACGATGCAAAACAGAAAAAACCAAATGGACTGCTACTCTGGCACTTGTGATCATCCTTGTTGTTATTATTCCTCTTTTAGTTCCTTTTTCTATGATAATAGACAACGGTTTTCAAGCTTCTCTCTGGAATTTCAGCTATCTTTCTCCTATACTATGTGTTATTTCGTGTGTGATGCAAGATGATACAATTACCAAAATGAACTTTAATCTTTTCTCTTTTATTCCAATATACTATATTGGAATCCTGATTTATTCTTTAGCAAGTTTTTTCATGTATAAAGAAATAATTCCATTGCATAAAGAAGCATTAAAACGGGTAAAAGACAAAAAAGAATCTTTGAAACTCTTACAAGAAGCAAAAACAGAATAGAGGCAATGACCATGAAAAGAATTTTTCCTACCCTTTCGCAAATAGGATTTCTGTGTATTTACATTGCCAGCGTTTTTTCCAGTGCCTATTTTTTGGACATTATCAACCACAAAAGAGAAGAATATAAGCTTACACAGAATAAGCCATTAGAAAATGCTCCTCCTGAACTTGTGCTAGCGACTACAGCACTGGGAGGCCTTAGAGGCTTCATTATCGACTATCTATGGCTGAGAGCAACAGAGCTAAGAAATAAAGGCAGCAACTATGAAATCATACAGTTGTATGACTGGATAGGTAAGCTGGAGCCTCGTATCGCGGATGTATGGTCTTTTACATCCGCAGAAATGGCCTATAATATTTCTATTACCATGCCTACTCATCAGGATCGCTGGCGTTGGATTTATAAAGGCATTGAGCAACTGCGAGATTTGGGACTTCACTATAACCAGAATATGCCCAAATTGTATTGGGAATTAGGCTATTTGATCTATGATAAAATCGAGGTCAATTCCCTGGATGAATATCATCTTTATTATCAGATGGAATGGTTTGACCTTTGGAATAATGCACTGTCAGGATATTCGGTACAAGAGCTTGCCAAAGCACATAAAGATTGGAATGCTTTAACTCAAGAACCAGATGTAACTTCTTTGCTCAAAGCTTTTTCCGATGACAGAATAGACATTCTTAAAGAATTTTCTAAGCCTAAGGAAGAGAATGAAAAAAAAATTCAGGATATCGTACGACTTCCTAAAAATCAAGTGGCCTTTAGCCTCATCAGCAGATTTCTTATAGCAGATAAAATCCGCAAAGAGCTTAAAATGAACCCACAAAAGATGTATGAAATGGAAAGGGAGTATGGTGAATTGGATTGGAGACTGGCAGCAGCACATTCTTTGTATTGGGCAAAAGAAGGATTGAGAGTGGTGGAGGCATTTCCGAAATTTCGGGAAAGTAGTATCCATAGAAATCTTCATCGCTTGCAGTATATTTCCTTGAAGAGAAGCTTTGAATACGGGAAATACCTTACTTCTACTCCTCACAGAATCGTTTGTATCCCTAATTTTTCTCTTTTAGATACATTGCATAGTACCTATGAAGAGATTGGCCAGAAGTGGGGATTAGAGCTAGGATTAGAAAGTCATCAGGATTTTCTGGAACAGGCTATAAAAAAATGCTATCTGTATAATCAAAGAAGTAGAGCAGAGAAATATTTTGAAATCTTGCGGAAAAAATTCCGACATCCTGACTACAAGCTGGATCTGGACAATTTTGTCATTCGGGATATTGCCCGTACCATACAAACAGGGACGCAACATACTGTAGAAAATTATATTGTGGCAAAGCAAGTGGAAGCATACCATAGTCTTCTTTCTGGCATTCCAGATGAATATGAAGGCCAGACCCGCCTTGTATTGACGCTATACAACCGCTATAGAGAAAGGCATGGAACAGAAGAACTGAATCTTTTTGAAAGAGCGCGGCCTTTAGAATACTTCCAGAATGCAGCAGTAAAATTGATTCAGAAAAATTTAGAGACCAAAGTAGGCAAAAAAGATCTGCCCACAATATGGCAAAACATTGTCAAGCAATTCCCTGTTTTTGCAAAATTTTCCAACCCTTAGCTTGACAATGTTAAATTGAATTACAAAGATTTTTCACCGCAGAGACGCGGAGAACGCAGAGAAGAATAAAAAATATAAA